>JBHEMD010000113.1:0-20525 GCA_046262735.1 Chthoniobacterales bacterium
CGGTTCGACCGTACATCCGCACAAATTCATCCGACCGAATCGCGCTGTAGTCCGTCTTCACAAAATAGATGCAAAATGGGAGCGCCAAAGCCGCGATCACGATCATGAGCCAGTTGCGATGCTTGCGTAGTATCTGGATCATTGTGAGATCGGAAGTGTAGAGGCGGGTGTCCTCAGCCGCAAATTGCCACGCGCACCGACGCGCCAATCTTTCTCTTTTCTAGCCGCGGCCCTGTGGGCGCCTGCGCGCGTCGCGCAGTGACGCGGCTATAGTGTCTCCGCCGTGCGCTGGATCAGCTCCCAGACATTGCGCAGGTGTTGTTCGGTGGTGGGAATATTTCCCAGGCCGATCCTCATGGCGGTGCGGCCGCGCAATTTGGTTTGGGTCAGATAAGCGCGACCCGATGTATTCACGCGCTCGACAATTTCGCTGTTCAAATTGTCGATCTTATCTGTGGTAGGGACGCCGCGCTGCGGCGTCCGGTCGGCGCAGCGCGCCGACCCTACCAACCGAAAGCAGACGACTGGCATGACCACCGGCGCGGCGACCTCAAAGCGTTGATCGGCTTTGATCCAATCGACGAGAAGATGAGCGAGACGCAGGTGTTCGCGGATTCGGGCGGTGATTCCGGCGCGACCGAAAGTGCGAAAAACCATCCACGCTTTGATAGCGCGGAATCTTCGACCGAGCTGGATGGAGTAATCCATGTAGTTCTTCTCCGCTTCGAGCGTGTCGCCGCGAAGATATTCGGGAACGAGGCTAAAGACGCGGCGTAACCGCTCAACATCGCGCACATAAAGCACGCTGAAATCGAATGGCACAAAGAGCATTTTGTGAGGATTCACCACGATGGAATCGACTTCGCTCCAACCGGCGCTCACCCATTTGCACTCGGGCAACAGCGCAAGCCCGGCACCGTAAGCGCCATCGATATGCAGCCACATTTTTTCTGCGCGACAGACTTTTGCGATCTCAGGGATCGGATCGACGCTCGCAGTTGAGGTGGTACCGACCGACGCGACGACGGCGATCGGCCGAAAATTCTCTTGTCGATCTTGCGCGATCATTTCGCGCAGACGCGCGAGATCCATTCGAAACTCGGAGTCGCTCGGGACACGCCGCACGTTCTCTTCGCCAACACCGAGCGCGATGGCTGCCTTATCGACTGAACTATGTCCCTGATCGGAAGTGTAAATGCGCAGCCGCGGAACATCGGCGCGCCCGGCCAGACCTTGTTTGCGCGCGCAGGTCACAACTTCTTCACGCGCGACAGCGAGCGCGTGCATGATCCCGACCGACGCAGTGTCGAAGAGCACGCCGCTGAATTGCTCCGGCAACCCGAGCCATTGCCGCAGCCAATCGAGCACGACCGTTTCGAGCTCGGTCGCCGCCGGCGACGTGCGCCACGTCATCGCATTGATGTTGAGCGCACCGGAAAGCATTTCGCCTTCAATTCCCGGCGCGGTGGTGGTCGATCCGAAGTAAGCGGCAAACTGCGGGTGACCCCAAAGCAGCGTTCCCGGAACGATCAGCCGTTTGAAATCGTCAAAGATTTGGTGGAACGGTTCGCCTTCTTCCGGCGCGTGTTTCGATAACTGCGCGGCGATCGCTCCGGGTTTCGCAGTTGGCGCGACCGGCATCTCCTCGATTTTTTCTCGATAATCCGCGATCCAATCGGCGAGCTCGTGTAGTTGGCGCCGGAATTCCGGGGGCGGAACATCGCCGAGCTCCATTGCTGAAGTCGATGAAAATGTGGGAGCGGTTTCAGCGCCGCGACTCTTCGGGGCACTAAGGCCCTTCCCACTTTTCTGTTGGCGATCTTTCATTTGCGCAAACTCGCCGCCGTGACTTTGCCGCCTTCGATCCAATCGCGGCCGATTCCTTTTTTTAGAACGCGATCGCCGAACGGATAACCACCGCGGGCGATCCACCAATAGAACGCCCAATATGTGCTGAGCGTTCGCTCGCAAATCCAGAGCGGCGCGAAGAGACAGACGTGGAGCGGGAAATATTTTCGCGCGGCGCCGCGCAGCCAACCGGCAGACGCAACCAAGATCGACAATAGAAAGATCGACAACCAGCGGGGATCGATCATTGCGATCCCGATGCCGAGCGGAAGCAGCGACGCAAACAGAATGGTTTTAAAGCGCAGACCGAAATCTTCATAGGCCTGGCGCGGGCGTTGTTCGAGCCATTTGCGAAAGCTCGGGGGAACTTTCGCGACGAAGAAATCGTTTGCGTAACAGATGCGCGCGCCTGATCGCGCGAAATGGCGGATCAACTCTTCGTTATCGAACAGAACGTCGCCGTCGTATTCGCCGGCTCTTTGCAATGTTTGCCGGCGAAAGCCACAGGTGCCGGGATAATCGGCAGTGCGCAGTGTGGCGCGATTGATGAGCATTCGGCCGGCTTCCATTTTCGCCCAAATGCTGAGAGTGACACGGGCATCCTGCCCGTGTTTAGCAGAACATCGGCTGGAAGCCGATGTTACCAAATAATTTTGCGGGCGGGCGACTTCGAAATCGTCGAGCAGGGCGCGCATTTTTTCGATATCGATCTTGCGGTAGCGAATGTCGTCATCAGCGAGGACGATTTTGTCGCTCGTCGCAAGCGCGACCCCGGTGTGGACGCCGTTGACCTTGTCGTTCAAATAGTTGAAGCGACGATCGACCGGTTCGTGACGGCAGACATCACACCAAGCGCGATGATGTTGCGCGAAAACTTCCGGCGATGAACCGTCGATGACGATCACCTCGCAACTGGCCTCCGCCAAGATCGACATGTACTCGCGCAGCTCCGCCGCGCCCACTTCGGAAAACCCCGCGCTGCGAATCGGGAGAAGATAGGTGCTAAGTCTCATTGCTCAGGCAGGGATGGCTCTCCGAGCCGTCCGACTTATTCGCTCTCAAGACTATCGACGGACGCCTCGGAAATGCGCCCCTGCCTTCAAAACGCGAAGCCGAAACTAAAATGGAACGCACCGGCATCCTCACCCGTTTGCCGGTCGGGGTTCCATCCGTAATCGAGCCGGATGGGGCCGATGGGCAGCTTGTAGCGCAAACCGGTGCCGAGAGCGTAGCGCATCTCGTCGAGTCCCGGCTTTTCGGAAGTGGGCAGGAGATTTCCGGCGTCGTAAAAGAGCGCGCCCTGCAATTCGCCGAGGATCGGAAATGTGTACTCGACATTGAAGACAGTGAAGAACTCGCCGCCGATCGGGTTGCCTTTCGGATCGTGCGGTCCGAGATCGCGTTCGCTGAAACTGCGCACCGTGGTGGCGCCGCCATTGAAGAAACGTTCGTCGATCGGGATGGTGGTCTGCTCGTCAGGACCGGAGTTGTTGAGCGAATGCACCAGACCGCCGCGCGCGCCGAACGCGAGAAGGGACTGTTGAAACCAGCGGTGCAACGGCGGTGTCGATTGGTCCTCGACCACGCCGGGCGTCAACGGCTTGGGGCCGAGCGGCAGAAAATATGCGAGCCGGATTGTGCTGCGCGCCAATTGGATCTCGCTGCCGAACGCCTTCGTTGCAAGATCGAAGGTCGTATTTCCCACAAAACCGCGCGGGGCAACGAACGGGCTCGAACGCAGATCAAGGGTCTGACTGAACCCGAGCGTGTTGATCAAATATGAAGTCTGGCCGAGGAATCGGTTGTTGATCGAAGCACTGGTCACTTCGACGTGGCGCGCCGCGAAGATAACCGCGGCCTCATATTGTTTGGTAAACTTGCGGCCAAGTTCGACCCGATCGCCCACCTCGAACTTGGAGTAGCCCTCGAAATCGAACGTCAACGCCGCCAGATCGTTTTTGAAAGTGAAATCCGTATCCAGGAAGAACGGGTCCTCAAAGAGGATTTCGCCTTTGTAACCGCGTTGCGAGACTTCCACCGAGGTGGTGACTGGCCGCCCGTAACCGAAGAGATTTCGGTCGCGATATTGCACACCGACAATCGCGCCCTCGAACGTGCCGTAGCCGATCGAGAATCCGAACTCTTTGCTCTTGGCTTCCTCGGCCGAGATATGGAGGCGCAATAAATTACCATCCTCCGGCACCGGTTTGATCTGGAGCAGGTTGAACAAGCCGGTGCGCATGAGGGAACGGAATTTTTCATCGAGCACTTCCGGGCTGTAAGTTTGGCCGGCGAGTTTGGTGAAGCGCTTGGTGACAAAGCCCGGATGCAGCCGCTCGAGACCGCTCACGTTTACGTCACTCCCGAAACGGTAAAGCGGGCCGGCCGTGATCGCGACCTCGACCGGCACGCGACCCTCAGCCGCTTCCTCCGGTGTGCCGGTCGCCTCAACTTTCACATCGTAGTAACCGCGCGTCTTGTAGTAGCTCTGCAACCGCCGCGGAATATCGGCAACGCGCACTTCGGTATAGGGCTGCCCCAAAAGATCGACAATCTGACCGCGCAACGTTTCGGGATCGTAAACGGCCTGGCCGCTGAACGAGACCTCGCCAAAGGAATATTGCCGGCCTTCGTGAATCGCGATGATCGCGTCCACCTGATTGGTCTCGTCGCGATAAACGTAGCGCGGTTTGTCCACGACCGAGTCGAGGAAGCCTTCCGCCACATAGAGCCGGTGAACGAGATCGGCCCCTTCTTCGACATCGGCCGCGACAAAGGGCAATGTCGTTTGCAGCTTGGAATAGCGTTCGCGCGTCGGACCGACAACGAAGTCGAACAATTTTTGCGTCGGCTCGGCGGCGTTTCCTTCGAACATTACCTGGCCCAAGCTCAGGAGCGGGCCTTCATCGATCACGAGCCGCAGCCGGTCGGCCTCGGCAATTTGATAGCGCACGTTCACCTTCTCATAGCCATGTTTGCGGTAGAAGACTTCGAGGAAAAACGCGAGGTCGTCCGCGCGCGGAGGCGTGAGCCCGTACTGGTCGATCGTCGCCATCTGCTCTTTCACGGCCGAGCGGAGCTCTTTTTCGCTAAAGGCGCTCGCGCCTTCAAACTCGATCGTACTCGTGCGTTGGGCGCGTTTTTCCTGCTCCTTCGCAACCGACTGCTCCTGTTTCTGTTTTTCTTCCGGCCGCACCACGTCGAGAGTGCGTTGCGCCGCGACTCCGACGACGAGAAAAAGCCCGGTCAGAACAAAAGCGAGAAACGCGCAACGCATCAGCGAAATCGGATCAGGTACTTTAACATACCACGATAATCGCCGCCCACGCCTACGTTGCCAACCACCACAAACTGGTCGTTGATCTTGAAGCGCCCCGTCGCCTGTTGCTGGCCGGTGCGCGGATCGACCGTGCCAACATCGACATCCAGCCGGTCGAACACCGAGTTGGTCTGCGTTGCTTGACCTTTCTTGAATATTTTCCGGTAAAGCTGCTGCCCGAGCAGCATGGCGGCGCGGCCGGCCAACACATTGTTGCTTCCGGTCAGTTCTTCGCGCGTCGTGCCGGTGGCAAGGAGCGAAATGATTTCTTCCTGCGGCAAGGGTGGCTCGCTCGTGAAGATCGCCTCCGGCTCGAGCGCCGTGCCATAAATGTAAACGTGAATGGTGTGATCGTGGATGACCGAGGTGCCGTGCAGATCAAGCCGCGGATTGAACGAATCGTCCGGCGAGAAATAGACAAAGCCGGAAGAAACTTCCAGGCGGCTAAAGGGCAGTGTTGCCTCGACGTTTTCCAGGCGCACGATGCCTTCGAGCGTCGGACGCCAACCCGTCCCGCCGAGATGCAGATCGCTGACCGCGCCGCCATTGGCGAGGCTGCCGCGGATGAGCACCGGATCTTTCGTCTTCATCGCGACGTCGAACTTCCAGTCGCGCAGCGGCGGATCGCGAAAGGAGAACTCCGGCCCGGAAAGCGCTCGGGGTTGGGGCGCCGGGCGCCCGGGCAAACCGATCGGGATCAGATCGAGATTTTTTAGCACGTGACTGTTAGTCATCGCGACCGTGCCGGTTACATTAGCGCTACTGAGCGGCCCGGTTATTTTGATGTCGGCGTCGGCCCGCGCGGTCAGCGTATCGTTCCGAGCCATCAGTGCGCTTTCCGCCTTCAAGTGCAGATCGAGGTTGGCGTTGGTCAATTTCGGAAGCGTGACGTGTCCACTTAACGTAAAACGTCCGCCGGAAAGGTCCCCGCCAAAACGTTCAATGCTCAGCGTGTCCTGCGCAAAGTTCACTCGCGCTTTAAAGTCTTTCAGCGCCGGAAAAGTCGTGTTGCCGGAGCGGGCTACATTCACGGTCATGTCCCCGGTGCCGCTAAAGAACGGTTTCGCGATTGTCCCGAGGACATCAACATCGAGCGCTAGATCGCCATCCAGCTCTTGAAGTCCCGGCACGAACTGACGAAGAAAATTCACCGAGCTTCGCGGCAGGCGGACCTTTGCGGTCACGGGCGTTTCGTCCGGCAATTTTCCCTGCCGGGCGATTTTCTCGAGATCGAACGGCAAACTCGCCGTCAACTCCACTGGTTGAATTTTGGCCTGCTGTAATTTGCCCGAAATGCTCAACCGATTGTGCTGCGATTGCGCGCTCAAGTTGAAGCTCGCCGGCTCCAGTTGGGGCAATTGCTCGCTGCGCAGATCGCGCACCTGCACATCCAATTGCGCACTCAAATCGGCTGGCGTCCCTCGCGCGTCCAGCTTCAGGCTTAACACACCCGAGGCGGGGGCGGTCATTCCCAGGTCCTCAAAAACTTTCCTGATGTCGATGTTCACCGATTCAACCGTGGCCAACACTTTGCCATTGGGCGCGAAGACCGGACGGCCGGTGCCGAGATTTCTCCAGACGAGCGGGATTGAAACGTAGCCGCCGGCGTACTTCGCTGTGCCTTGATCGAGCTGAATTTTACTGATTTCAAGCGTGTCGCCCTTTGCTTGCGCGATCGCTTGGAAATCCATCTTGCTACTGGAAAAAAAAATCGTTGGCACATCCAGGCCATCGGGCGTGTAAGTCGCGTCGGCGCTGGCGCGCAACGATTGCGCGCTGCCGTAGCGGCCGTTCTCGAGCCGCAGCTTGAGCCGGCCGCTGTTTTTGAATGTCGCCGCATCGCCGCTCCCCTCCCAATCGAGAATGAATGAGCCGGCCAGCTCCTTCTCGTTGCCAACCGCGCGCAGCAACGGCTCGAGCGTGGCCAGGTTGGCAATGTTGCCGATGAGTTTGCCGGTGTAATGATAAGGCGCGCTCAGATCGACAATTCCATTGCCGATGACGAAATCGCGCTCGTTGAGAGCGGCGGTGAAATCGTTCACGTAAACGGCGTTGTTCCAGATCGGGCATTGGGCACTGAGCTGTTTAATCACCAGGTCGCGGGCGGCGAGGTTTGAGCCGAACACTGCGAGGTAGCCATTGGCGATCCCGTGCTCGCGACGGATCTGCGCCCAACCCTGCAATGGCCCGCTGATTTTATCCGGCGATTCGCTCGCCCAAAAATCGCCGAGCTCAGGCGCGCTTAGCGCCACGTCCAGGTTCACATCTTGCGCTGTAGCCAGTCGTAAATCCTGCGGTAGCCGATACGTGCCACGGACACTCAGATTATTTTGCCGGCGCGCCATGTTGAGCTGTTTTACGGTGAGCAGATTGTCGGCCGACTCGGCCGAACCCGCGGCGGAATCAATCAGGCGATCGCGGTAGCGAATGTCGGATGCCGTAAACTCGATGGCGGAACGAACATCCGCGAACCAGGCTTGGCGCGCTGTAGCCGGGGTCGTTGACCCCGGCCGATCCTTCGATGGCCCCAAGACTTTCGTCATCCGCAAATTCGCGCTCACCTTTTCAATTGTGCCCTCGGCGAATCCAACCGACCCAGCCGACGCGCTCCAGTTCGCCTCCAGTTTTCCATCTTTGATGTCGATCCTGCCGTTGAGCTGGGCCGAGCCGCTCAGCCGCTGCGGCGTACCCGCAGTGGCTTGCTGCAAATCCGGCAACGTTGCGGCGAGTTCCAGACTCGCAGGCGCGCGTCCCAAATCGTGAATGTCGCGGGGCAACTGAGCCGACCCGCGCAAATGAAACTGGTTTTCGCGCTGCACGATCTCAGCCGATTCGATGGCCGCTACACCTTTGCCGGCGTTAATCTGAAAAAGGCCGTGCTCGAACCCGCCAAATTGCTGCCGCACATCCTCGACTTCGGCAAATGCGCTTCCCGTCCAGGTGACAGGTGAACTGAGCATGCCGCTAAGATCGACATCGACCTTTTTGAGCTCGCCGCGCATCCAGTCGTCAGGGCGGGCGATGAATTTGTTGAGGGCCCGGAGAGGAAACTCTCCGCCATCAATGTGAAGAGTTGCCTCGAGCGAACCCTGCGCCTCGCGGAGTTGAAGCGCAGCGGTGAACCTCCCCTCCTCCGCGTAGTACTCGAAATTGATCCCGAGCTTGTGCGCCGCGATCTGCGACGCATCGACGTTGACGGCGCGCAGCCATTCCTCCTCCGCGACCTTGATGTTGCCGATGATCAGGTTCCGGCCGGCGTAAGTGGCTTGGGCGGCAAAGTCGGACCACGTTTGCCCGCCGACCAGTTGCAGCCGCTGAATTTTTATCTCGCCGACTCGGCTCGGGTCGAGATCGACCGCCACGTGTTCGGCGACAAAATCTTGCGGCCGATTCCGCACCACGATGGTGGCGTCGGCGATGTGCACCGCCTCCGGAAAGATCGGCGGCAGCTCCAGTTTCTTTTTCGGATTCGGCGGACTCGGTTCCAAACGTTTCTTCGCCGGATTGAACACGATGCGCGCGGAGCCGACGTCGGCTTTCCTGATCCCCGTCAAAATCCCGTGACGGAGCAATCCGAAAAGTCCGTACTCAATCCGCGCAAGATCGACATCGATCGATTCGACATCGCTCTGCCCGGTCGGAACGGCATGCAAATTCCTGATCGTCAGGTTGCTGAAAATGTTCCCTTCGAGGTGAAATTGAAGCTTCAGGTTCTCCTTCGCCGCAAAATGGAGCGCGACCCGATGCCCCAGTCCAAGCAGCAGCGGCCGATGAAAAATCAGAAGCAGCCCGCAAAAAATTGCGAGCGCAATCAAGGCCCGGCGCCGCCAAGTGCCCAAGCGCAAACCCCGCTGACCTGCCTCACCCACGTGGGGCCTACTCTATTTTCACCCTCGCAAAGAGCAACTCGAAGGAAATCGCTCGCAACGGTGAGGTCGGCCGCGCGGGACGGGCACGCAAGCGGGAATCACGGTGCGACGTATTGTGTCACGAACATCCTTTGGACAGTCCCTACCGTACCCGCTAAATCGAAATTTTCACTGTAAAGCCGGGGAGTCTCGGTACTGCTGCCGACAATTAGCGTACCTGAGTCCGTGAGGAACATATCATCAGCGTATGTGAAGGTGACGCTTTCTTCGAATGCACCGGTAGAAGCGATGATCCGCATGAGCTGATAGCCCCACATCTACGCGGGGTGTGAGTCGCGAAAAAGTTATGCGATGCGAAACAACCCCTTCGGGACGGACACGGCTCTCCTAAAATGCAACCCGCATTTCACTGCAAACGGCGAGCTCAATGCGCATGAGGTTACCTCCGAGGTCGATTCATTCATCTACGAGGCGCATCGGAAGTTCAAGCAATGGGTGATGGATCCGGAGTTTCCGTGTCTTGGGGCGAAAGCGGCTTTCAATGACGAGACCTACGCGTTCGCGGTTTACTCGGAATTGGCGTCGAGCGAATCGACGGCCGGACTTTGCCGCGATCTGATCGACTTTCGGGAATACAAGCGCAAGATCGACAATCGCAGGGAAAATCGCTACGCCACGTTTGTCGCAGTCTTTCGCGGTCCGTGTGGTCTCGATGAAGCGCAATTTGAGGAGCTACTCTGGCGGCAACTGCGGCAATTGCATCGGGCGGACGTTTGCGAATGGTATCCCGATGCGAGCGCGGACCCAAGCGATCCGCATTTCTCGTTTAGTTTTGCCGGGCAGGCTTTTTATATTGTCGGGATGCATGCGAACAGTTCACGGATCGCGCGGCGCTTTCCCTGGCCGGCGCTCATTTTTAATCCACACGAACAATTCGAGCAGCTCCGCGCTGACGGAAAATGGAGACGAATGCAGGAAACGATCCGCGCGCGCGACGTTGCCTTGCAAGGCAGCGTTAATCCGATGCTAAACGATTTCGGTGAAGCGTCGGAAGCGCGGCAATATTCGGGACGAGCGGTGCCGGATGATTGGAAAGCGCCGTTTCCAAATGCGAACGGCAAATGCCCATTTGGGCATTAACAATGGAGGGACGACCGCTGTGTCGTCCGATATATTTGGGACGCGACAGAGCGCGTCCCTCCAAATGATCACGAGACTCGAGTCACAAACGGGGACCGCATTCGAGCTGCGCAAAGGCCAACTGCTACACGTAATTGATTTGGAGGGCGAACAGGTCGGGGACCTGGTCGCGTTCGCGCGCGCGGATAAAGCAGAGTCGCTGTCGTCCGGGCGCAGCCTTGATTATGCGAGCACGATTTATCTTACCACCGACCACGTTCTTTATTCCAATCGCAGCCAGCCGATGTTCACGATCGTGGCGGACGATGTTGGGCGGCACGATTTCCTGCTCACACCTTGTAGCCCCGAGACGTTCCAGATCATTTACCGCGATCAGAGCTATCATCCGAGCTGCTTCGAAAATCTGGCGAAGCATCTCGCGCCCTTTGGGATTTCACCGGACGCGATTCCAACGACGTTCAACATTTTCATGAACGTGGAAATCGATGGAGCGAGTGGGAAGATGTCGATCTTGCCGCCGCGCTCAAAAGCTGGCGATGCTCTCACGCTACGGGCGGAAATGGACCTAATCGTTGGTCTGACCGCGTGCTCGGCGGAAATGTCGAACAACTATAAGCTCAAACCGATCGGCTACGAGATTTGCTAAAAGCGAGATGGCGGGCCCGCCCTGAGGCCCGCCATTATCGCAGAGTAAACCCGATTCGCTGCTCAAGGCTTACTTCTGGTTATCGACCAGCTGTGGCTTGGACTTCATCACGGCCAGCTCCGCACTTACCTTCTGAATTTGCGTCGCCTGATCGTTGACGCTGGCGGTGAGCGTCTGGATTGCTTTTTCCTGCACAGCGATCCTGACCGCTTGTTGCTCGACCTTGCGATGTTCTTTGAGGAACTCGTTCAGCAGCAGCGCATTGACAGCATCATAGCGGACGCCGTTGATTTTGCCGTGGCTATCGTAGCGCACGAGGTCCGGTGAGATCTTCTCGACTTCCTCGGCGACGAGCCCGAATTGTGGGCCCTCCGAGGGGTCGAGGTCGTGGTTATAACGGAAGGTGACCGGGCGCAGCGCGAAGATTGCCTCGCTCGCTTTGTCCATCGATTCGATGTTGTGCTTGAAGCGCTCCGAGGATGGAGTGCACTCGCCAAGCTGCCCCGTACTCGTCACGCAAACCGCCGCGCCGGTGATCACCGTATCATTGATTCCGGCGATGAAGGTTGCATGCTGAGTGCCTTCGGTGCCGATGCGGATGAGGTTGAAATCGAATGAGTCCCCGTTATTGCCGATTTCGATGTTGTTGTTGTTGCCATTGTTGAGGTTCGCGCCGGCGTTAATACCGATGGCGATATTGTTTGCACCTGTGGTATTTGCAACCAGCGCCCTCCAACCCACGGCAGTGTTGAAGTTACCGCTCGTATTGTTGAATAAGGCAAAGGACCCCACACCTGTATTCCAACTCCCAGTCGTGTCCTGAAACAGCGCTATATTACCAATGGCGGTATTGTTTGTGCCACTGGTCAGGCTGAAGAGCGCGTTGGTTCCTTCAGCCGTATTGGCATTGTTGTAGCCGCCGTCCGGCGCCGGCGTGACCGCGTAAACCATTGGCGAGAGCGCCAAAAATGTAGCCACGACGGCGCCGAACGTGGCCAGCCACAAACTAAACCTGCTTGATCTCATGATATTGTTCCTATCCTTCCGGACCGGACGCAACTTGCCGGGAGGCTTCAAGCGAGCTTGCCCGGTCGCTGAATTGTTCCATTGATTTCCCCCCCGGTATGTAATCGCGCGCACACGTTCGGTCGGGTGGGAGAATTTTCCTGACTGCGCGGCCGGCTCCGGTTTGCGTGCAAATTCTCGCAGGCGGGTCGCGTGGATTTAAGGCGCTCCGCTGTGGGCGCTGGAGGGGTTTTCATAAACACTTGTCGTCGGGTAAAACGCCGCCCAGATGTACCACTCTTCCAGTTGAGAAGGGATATCGGTTAATTTCTGTCCGGCCACTGCGCCATCGAGAGCTTCACCATCGAAATTCCAACGCGAACGGTAGGCCGAATCAACGAATCGACCGTCCCTGTCGGTGATGAACTGCAAAGTTTTGCCGCGAAAACGCCGGCTGAAGGCGGTGGTTAACAAACTGTCCCGCTGGTGCAGAATCACAATAGGTTCGTTGCCGAGCGTCTCCTCGAGCGCGATGCTTTGCTGCCCCTCAGTTGCTCGCTCATCCATGGCCGCGAGTGGATAGGCGCGCGTTGTGTCGCCCACCGTTACGCCCAGGACCATGTCGTCAAAGCGCAGTCGGTCGTCCAACGGCTGGACCAGGAATTGCAGGAAACTGCGGGCGGAACGTCGGCTTCCGGGACTCTGGGCTTTGGCGTATCGTGCGCGCAGGTTTTCGGTGGGATCAGCAACCAGCGTATCTGGGTGCATTTGCACCCACTGACTCCAGCGACATGGGGTCAGCGGCACCTGCTTCAGCGTCGCGCCTTTCAGAGCGCCTTCGAGGGCCTCGCCGGTGAATGGTGTCCAGTATGACTTCGTCTGCTCGTCGGTGATCAAGATCGAGCCGTTAAAGATGCCGGCGAGATGAAAGGTCAACCGCCGACCATCGACCACCGGCGTTCGAGCGATCGCACTCCTGCACTTGAAGCAGTAAGTCACGAGCACCGGTTCGCCGTCGAGCGTTAGATTCGCCATATGCGGCATCATCAGGACCGACAACGGAATCGCCCAACTTTTGCCGTGCAGCGATAATCCGGCGATCGGATCCTCAGCTCGTATGTGATCTGCCTCCGCCGCCCGCCGCCACTCCGGATCGTTAAGCGCGGGATGCCAGTCCTGCCCACCCGTGCCGGCCTCATGAAGAACTGCTCCCGCAATTCCCGAATTTGGGTCGGTTACCGCCTGCGGCGGTGGGCCAAAGCGTGTCCGTGATCGCTCACGGATGTCAGGCGTGGCCGGCGAGGGTTCCGCGGCAACACAGTTTAGCCAAAGAACAGCGAGCGCGATCGTATTGAAGAGCAATTTCGCCAAGTCGAGAGTGTTCATTCCAGTTTGCCGCCGCAATGTGGACAATAACGCATCTCGTGCGGTTTTTGCGTCGGCGCCGCCGCAGTGAATGCGAACTTGCTCTTTCGGATCAGCATCAGGTTGCGGATGTAAATCATAGAGTTTGGCAGATACGCCAGGATGCCGACCGGGTCGCGTCGAAAAACAAAATAGAGACACATGATGATGCTGCCGGCGATGCTC
This sequence comes from Chthoniobacterales bacterium, assembly GCA_046262735.1. Lineage (GTDB taxonomy): Bacteria > Verrucomicrobiota > Verrucomicrobiia > Chthoniobacterales > UBA10450 > AV17. The sequence goes on from JBHEMD010000113.1 coordinate 13,418, forward strand.
CAGTACCAAAACGAAACCGGGATAACGCTTTCGCCCTGCCGCTCAGAGGCGAGCCATTGAACGAGGAAACGCATAGAAAAAATGGCGTTCCCGACGAGGCCGAGAATAACGAGATAATTCCAGTCGAGGCCGAGGAACCGGTGTTCCCGGCCAATCCACGTGATGGCGATAATGACGAACGAGTTCATAAGCGGTTGGGCATTGCAGCAACTTGCCCTCACCTGGCGCTGACGCATCCTCCTCTCCCTGAGGGAGAGGACTGAGGTGAGGGCGAAACTTCGCGGGTGCGCAAGCTTATTGTCGATCTTTCAGCTGCGCAATCAGCGTGTCGGCGATCGCCGCCGGCGTCTCTGCGACCGCGATGCCGGCCGCTTTGAGCGCGGCAATCTTTCCCGCGGCGGTACCTTTCCCGCCGGAAACGATCGCGCCGGCGTGACCCATGCGACGACCGGGCGGTGCAGTCAGCCCCGCAATGAACGCGGCGATGGGTTTTTTGCCGTTCTCTTTGATCCATGCGCCGGCTGCTTCTTCGGCCGAGCCGCCGATTTCGCCGATCAAAATCAACGCTTCAGTTTCGGGGTCGTCATTGAACAGCTTGAGGCAATCAAGATGGGACAGCCCGCCGATTGGGTCGCCGCCGATGCCGATGCAGGTCGATTGACCGTAGCCGCGCGAAGTCAGTTGCCACACCGCCTCATAAGTGAGCGTACCGGAGCGCGAGATCACGCCCACGCGGCCGGGTTTGTGAATGTAACCCGGCATGATCCCGATCTTGCACGCGCCGGGCGTGATGATGCCGGGACAATTCGGGCCGATCAGCCGCGTGCGTTTGCCACGCATCTGGGCTTTCACCCGCATCATGTCCATCACCGGGATTCCTTCGGTGATGCAAACGACAAGATCGACATCGGCATCGACGGCTTCGAGAATCGAATCCGCCGCGGCCGCTGGCGGCACGAACATCATCGAAACGTTACAGTCGGTTTTCTCTTTCGCTTCCCAAACCGTGTCGAACACCGGCACATTGCTCTCGAACATCTGGCCGCCTTTTCCGGGCGTGACGCCCGCGACCACGTTCGTGCCGTATTCGATGCACTGACGCGTGTGAAATGCCCCCGCGCTGCCAGTGATTCCCTGGACGACGAGACGTGTGTTTTTATCGACGAGGACGGACATGATAAAACAAACTCGAAATCCGACATCCGAAATCCGAAACAAGCATCAAATTCAAAACTCCCATGTCCAAAACAAGCGCGGGCGCACCCTCTGAATTTTGAATTTTGGTCATTCGGGTTTGTTTCGGATTGCGATATTCGTGCTTCGGATTTTCAAGATTTGCGCTTGTGCACGACCAGCTTGTTCCCATCCGGGTCGCGGAATTGCGCCATCCAGCAGACCGGTGTCTCGGTCTTAAGGATATCAAAGGTGACGCCGCGCCCCGATAGTTTCTCGATCGCGGCATCAATGTCTTCGACTTCAAACGCTATGGTGGTGCCGTCCCGCGACGGTCGCCAAGCCGGATGAGAGCCAACGCCGATGGTGACGGGGCCAAGGTCGTATTCCACCCAGGCGCCATCCATTTGTGTGCGGGTCGGTTTCAACTCGAGCGTTTCCTGATAAAATTTGCGCGCCCGTTCCTTGTCGGAAACGGCGATGGCGACGAAAGCGACTTCGTTGGTGATCACTTGCAGATTCCTTTCTCGTTTTCCGGTTTCAGTTTGTGAATGACGATGTTGTTGCCGTCGGGGTCATTGATGATTGCCATGTGACAACACGGGCTTTCATACGGCTCGGTCGAAAAAGGAACTTGTCGATCTTTCAAATATTTGATCGCGTCGTCGAAATTCTCGACCTCCAGCGCCGCGCCGGTTCCCTGGTCCGATGGCAGCCATTCGGGTCCGACGCTGGCGATGGCGAGCGTGTTGTTGCCGACGGAATACTCAACCCATTTACCGCTCATCATTTCCTCTGAAATTTTCAGTCCGAGCACGCCTTCGTAAAATTCACGTGCGCGTTTCATATCCGTGACGGGAATGCCGACGAACGCGAGCGCTTTGATTTTCATCTTGCCTGGGCCGCGGCCACAGCTTTTTGCGCGGCATCAGCGAGATCGTCAGCGGCGATCAAAGTCAAACCGCTTTCTTTTAAGATTTGTTTGCCGCGCTCGACATTTGTTCCTTCAAGTCTGACCACGAGCGGGACGCGAAGCTTGACCGTCTTTGCTGCGCTCACGATTCCCTGCGCGATCACGTCGCACTTCATGATCCCGCCAAAAATGTTGACCAGGATGGCCTGCACATTCTCGTCGGCGATGAGGATTTTGAATGCTTCGGTCACCTGCTCCTCGGTCGCGCCACCGCCCACATCGAGAAAGTTCGCCGGGCTGCCGCCGTAGAATTTGATGATGTCCATTGTCGCCATGGCGAGGCCGGCGCCGTTGACGAGGCAGGCGATATTGCCGTCGAGTCCGATGTAATTCAGTCCGTGTTTTGAAGCTTCGACTTCGCGCGGATCTTCCTCGGCCACATCGCGCATCGCCGCGACTTCCGAATGTCGATAGAGCGCGTTGTCGTCGAAATTGAATTTAGCATCGAGCGCGAGCACTTCGCCGCGCTTCGTCACAACGAGCGGATTCACCTCCACCATCGAGCAATCGAGCCCGACGAATGTGCGATACAGCCCGTCGAATAAGTTGGTCGCCCCTTTGGTTTGCAACTGTGCAAAGCCGAGTTGCTTCGCCAGCTTGCGCGTTTGAAACGGTTGCAAACCGGCCAGCGAATCGATCGGTTCACGAATAATTTTTTCCGGCGATTTCGCCGCGACCGCTTCGATTTCGACACCGCCTTCGGTGCTGGCGACGATCAACGGCGCCGCAGTCGCCCGATCGAGGAGGATCGCAAAATAAATTTCGCGCTCGATCTCGGCCGATTGCGCGACCAGTACTTTGTTGACGACGCGACCAGCCGGTCCGGTTTGATGCGTGACCAAAGTTTGGCCGAGCATTTTACTCGCGACCTCGCGCGCTTCTGCCGGCGATTTGACCACGTGCACTCCGCCTTTGAAGCCATTAGTGAACGTGCCCTTGCCTCGCCCGCCGGCGTGAATCTGCGCTTTTACCACAACATCGACATCTCCAAGTTCGCGGGCGACGTCATCCGCTTCAGTGGCGGTCGCGACCACTTTGCCGCGGGTCGTAGCCACGCCGAATTTCTGCAACAACTCTTTCGCCTGATATTCGTGGATGTTCATGACCTCGCCGACGCGCGTCACTAAGCCCGGAAACCGAGACGCGGCAAATCTTTAATCGGTAGGGCGAGATTCTGTCGCCTGCCAAGCCGAAGCCGGGCGAAGGCTGGAGCCGACGAAGCAAATCTTCTTGCCACGTCGGATGGCGCCACCCACGCTCCGAATCATGAAGATTATTTTAATCCTCTCCTTAAACATTTGCCTCGCCGGACTCTGCGCAGCACAAACGACGAAGACCAGCGGCAGCTCTGCGCCCTACACCGAAGGACCAGTCTGGACTCTGACCATGATCAAAACGAAGACCGGTCTGAGCGACGAATATCTCAAACAAATCACCGGCACCGTGAAACCGGTCTACGACGAGGAGAAAAAACAGAAACTCATCCTCGATTATAAAATCCTTATGGGCGACGCCGCCGATCCGCACGACTTCAACATTTTAATTCTGGTCGAATATCCGAACTGGGCCGCGTTCGATAACCTGCGCGATAAAATGGACCCGATCGTGGACAAAGTGATGGGCACCCAGGAGCAACAGCGCGATTTGGCCGTGAAACGTTTGGACATTCGCGAAATTCTCGGCTCGAAAACGATGCGCGAGATTACACTAAAATAAGCGGACCGCGCCGCGCGCCCAGCGCGCTGCCTTTATTTCGTCGCGATCTTTGCGCTCCCGAGAAAGGTCGCGTTTTCGTCGACCACCAGGCGCGGCGCTTCGATGTCGCCGCGCAAGGTGCAGCCCGCGCCGAGCTCGCAACGTTCGCTCGCGAAAATGTTGCCGTCGATCGTCCCGTGCACCGTCACGGACTTGGCCCGAATGGTGCCCTGGATCTTGGCGTGTTCACCGATGGTGAGCGCACCGGTCGAATCGATTTCACCTTCCACCTGGCCATCTATTAAGAGTGAGTTTCGAAACTTAACCGAACCTTTGATCGACACGCCGCCGGAGAGCAATCCGCCGGGTTGCGCGCTCGCCGACGGTGCGCGGTTCGAATCCGGGCCTGCCGGCCGCGGCAGCGGCGGCTCACTCGCTGGTGTCGCCGGTTCCTGTTTTCGACTGGTAAACATCGCCATGGCTTCTAACTCCTACAGATTTGGTCGCCTGTAAAGGCGATGTTAATAACTACCAACCCGGAATTTCAAAGCTTAAGTTTGGAGAATGCATCCGCCCAGGGAACATGGTGGCGTAGGTCGGACCGCGCCGTTACTTGCGCGCGCCTTTGCCGCGCTTCGGCTTCTCAAACGGGCCCTGGCCTTTTCCGTTACCGTGGCCGCGACTGAGACGCATCGCAGCGCGACGTCCTTACCAGGGCAACGCATCGAGATCGACGTTCCCGCCGGTGAGAATGATTCCAACGCGTTTACCACCGATGCCTGCCGCACCGTATCCGCGCGAAGGCGGGTCGATCTTTCCTTCGACAATCGCCGCATACGACACCGCCGCCGATGGTTCGATGATGATCTTCATCGTTTCCCAAATCGTGCGCATGGCCGAGACAATCGCTTCCTCGGTTACCGTCACGACGTCATCGACGTGGCGCTGAATGATCGCGAAATTTCGCTCGCCGACGTTTGTCCTTAGCCCATCGGCGATCGTGAATTTTTTTTCGGTGACGATCCTCTTGCCGGCATGAAATGATTGAGCCGTATCGTCCGCGTTCGCCGGTTCGACCGCGACGACTTTGATCTGCGGCCGAATTGATTTTGCCGCCACCGCCGTCCCGCAAAGCAAGCCGCCCCCGCCCACCGGGCACAATACAAGATCGAGATCTGCTTCCTCGAGCAATTCCATCGCGGCTGTCCCCTGCCCCGCGATCACGTCGTCGTTCTCGAAAGAATGAATCAGCGTCGCGCCCGTTTTCGCGATCACCTCTGCGCACGTCGCTTCGCGCGCCACTTCCGTCGGTTCACAAAAAACGATTTGCGCACCGTAGCTCTCGACCGCGCGCACCTTCACCTTCGCCGAGTTAGACGGCATGACGATGTGCGCCGGAATTTTTCTCAACCTCGCCGCGCGCGCCAGCGCCGCTCCATGGTTGCCCGACGAATGCGTCGCCACCCCACGCCGCGCCGTCCCTTCATCCAGTGCAAACACCGCATTCGTCGCCCCACGCGCCTTAAACGCTCCGATCTTCTGGAAGTCTTCGCACTTAAAAAACAGCGCCGCTCTACTCGCCTCGTTCAATCGCTCGTTCGTCAATACCGGAGTGCGTTTGATAAACGGCTGGATCCGTTCGTGCGCGGCGCGAATCGCGGCAAGATCAAGCTCCATTGCTATGACGACCAGCCAAAGAAAGCATCCGCGACACCGAACGTGTCAATGAATCCGTGGGCGAAAATGCTCGCCCACAGATTGCGACCGGCAAGCATGTAAGCAGCTCCCAAGATCAGACCTGCCACGCCCGAATCAATTATGCCCGCCGGACCTTTATAGTAGTGGCCGTAACCAAACAAAACCGACACCACCACAACCCCGATCCAGTAAGCGCCTTGCGAGCGACCACCAAGGTCAGCCGTGCGTGTCAGCAGATAGCCACGATACGCGATCTCCTCGCCGAAGGCTGCAAAAGTCCACACGATTAAAAGCGCAAAGAACGCGATCTTCAGGTTACCTGCAATTTCGTTTGCCAGCGCGGGCGCAGCCGGTGCCGGCCAGAAGTGTCCGGCAACGGGCTCAATAACGAATTGGCCCAAAACGATTCGCAATGTCGCGGCCACGAGCGCAATGACAAAAACACGCCGCCACGACGCGGGACGTTTCAGTCCCATTGTCGACCAGGGGCCATCGCGCAGCCGGATCGAGACAAGCCCAAGCAGCGCAAGAACGATCACTTCATTCGGAACGACACGATAAACGTTGTGACCGATCACGATGAAAACACCGACCAACAACTCGAGACCGCTCAGCGCACGCGACCCGGCAAGCTTTGTCATGCTCGGAACTCTTGCCGCTGACGACAGCGGCCGCTACAAGAAACGAATGGCGCCACCGCCAATGAAATCCGGTAGTCCACTCTTTCTAAACGAGGAGCAGGTGCGAAAGCATCTGCGGATGGAGGAATTGATTCCGGCGATGGAGAAGGCGCTGATCGATTTCTCGACTGGGAAAGTGACGCAGCCGGTGCGCTCGGTCATCACGGTCGATCCGCCGGGTGGATTTTATGGCATCATGCCAGCCTTAACGTCGGAAGGCCTCGGCCAAAAAATTGTCACCTTCTACCCACCCAACGCGGCCAAAGGAATAGCGACGCACATGGCGCTGATAGTCTTGAACGATCCGGCGACTGGCGCACCGCTTGCGGTCATGGATGGAAGGCTGATTACCGAGATGCGAACCGCGGCGGTTTCGGCAGCGGCGACCAAACTTCTCGCACCGCCCAATGCAAAAGTGCTGGCCATTCTCGGGAGCGGCGTACAAGCGCGCAGTCATGCCGAAGCGCTGCCGCTCGTCCGGTCATTCGAGGAAATTCGTGTTTGGAGTCCGACCCGCGAACACGCAGAAAAGTTCGCAAACGAAATTGGCGCGAAAACGATGTCGGCTGAAGGCGCAGTCCGCGACGCGGATGTCGTCGTGACGGCAACCAATTCGAAGATGTCGATCTTGCAGGGCGGGTGGTTGAAACCCGGTTGTCATATCAACGCCGTGGGCGCGTGTCGCCCGGATTGGCGCGAACTTGATGATGAAGCGATGGGCAACGTTGTCTTTGTCGATTCGCGCGAAGCCGCGATGAAGGAATCCGGCGATGTGATTCTTTCCGGCGCGAAGATTTATGCCGAGCTGGGTGAAGCATTGGCCGGCAAAGTGCCGCCGCGCGCAAACGAAACGACAATCTTTAAATCCCTCGGCATGGCCGTAGAAGAC
>JBHEMD010000114.1:0-6469 GCA_046262735.1 Chthoniobacterales bacterium
GCCTCGGTTTCGTGCTCGCGCGGGTCGGGCGGCGGTTGCACGAAATCGGCACGAAAACGCCCGGCCTCACGAGAAGAACGCTGCCGATCGGCATCGGCCTCGCTGGCTTTGGCGCGCTGCTTACTCTGCTCGCGGCCTGGCGTTACGACACGGTCAATCGCGATATCGAGACAGGCTTGGTGAAAACGGATCGCGGGCTTGTGTGGTTCGTGGCGATCGCGATCGCTTTGCTCTCTGGCTTGCTCATCGTCTACATGCTGGTGGGATGACTCAACAGCCCATGAACCCAAGCATGACGAAGCCCGCAACCAGCAGAATGAGATTTTCTTCTGGCGCGGCGTGAAGGATGATACGCGGCTCATGCAGGAGCCGCCGCCACCCGGGCTAACGCCGTTTGTTTTCTCCGATCCGGGTGGAAAACGCTGGCCGCGGTTGCGGTTCATTCTCGTTTCGGGCGGCGCGCTGTTGTTCCTGGGCGCGGTGCTCTTTGTGCAAACGCTCTTTGTCGCGCCGCATATGCGCGTCCCGTTTTCATTGCGGCAATTGAAGGGCCAGCTCAAGTCGCTGCAGAAAGAAAACCCAGCCGGACAAATCGCGCCGAGCTCTTTGCTCTGGCAAAAGTTTGGCGCGGCACGACAGGCGGCCAAAAAAACCCCAGGACCGAGCTCAGCACCGGCGGCACGGCCGCGGAAGAAATCGCCACCGAACGAGGTGCGCCTGGCATTTTATACCAACGGGGACCCTTACAGTTACACTTCGCTCGAGCGGCACGCGGCGCAGATCACCCATCTTTGCCCCGAATGGATGGCGGTGGTCAACGGCCTGGGTGAGCTGCAAATCGACGCCGACGCGCGGTTGCCGAAGTTCGCGGCCACCCACGGTATCGCGCTCATGCCGCTGCTGACCAATCTTGCGGGAGACAGTTGGCAGCCGGAAGCGATTGAGAATTTGGCGCATGGACCGCAAGAGCGGCAACAGCGCTTCATCGATCGAGTGGTAGCGGTATTGCGAAATGCGCGGGCGGCCGGGGTGGTCGTGGACTGGGAACAGATCGATCCCGCTTACAAGAAAGACATCACCGCCTTCATCGATAAATTCGCCGACGCGCTGCACTACGACGATAAGCAGTTATGGCTGTGCGTGCAGCCGGGGCAGGATCTTGAGTACATCGATTTCGACGAACTCTCCGACAATGTCGATCGGTTCGTCGCTCTGCTTTTCGACGAGACTTCAGACGTCGATCCGCCCGGCCCGCTCGGGTCGCGCTCCTGGTTTGAAGGTTGGCTGCACGTGTTGCTCGACGGCGCCGACACCAGACAGTGGATCGTCGCGCTCGGCAGCTATGGATACGACTGGACGATCGGCGCCAAGAAAGCCGAGCTGATCAGTTTCCCTGAGGCGATGAGCCGGGCCAAAAATGCCGGTGTAGAGACGGCCGAAGTCAAAGCGCCGGCTTACAGCCCTTATTTTTACTTTGAAGATGGCGACAAGGAACACGGGGTCTGGTTTCTCGATGTTGCAACCTTCCTGAACGAGTTGCGTGAGGTGCGCGATCAAAAAGCCGGCGGCTTCGCGCTTTATCGGCTCGGCACCGAGGACCCGGCCATTTGGGACGCGCTCAACGTGTCGCGCGACTTCAAGATCGACAATCAAACTCGCGAATTGCTCGAGGTGTTGAAAGGCACCGACACGATCGCAGACGTAGGCGAGGGGGAGATTGTGACGGTGGACGAAAGCCGCTCCGACGGCCGGCGCGAGGTGGCAGTGGATGCGGAAGGTTATCTCAGCGCAAAATACATCACGTTTCCCGAATTCCCCACGCTCTATCACCAAGGCGCCGGGGGCGAACATCAGGTCGCAATCACTTTCGACGATGGCCCGGACCGGCGCTGGACCCCGCAGATTCTCGACATTCTGAAAACGGCCAAGGTGCCGGCGGCGTTTTTTGTCGCCGGAGCGAACGCGGAACGCTACCCGAACCTGGTGCGCCGCATCGTGAACGAAGGCCACGAGATCGGCAACCACACTTACTATCATCCGAACCTGGCCCTGTGCTGGCCGGAACATGTGCGACTGGAACTGAACGCGACGCAACTCGTGCTCGAATCGATCACTGGCCGCGCGACAATTCTCTTTCGACCGCCATACGCGGCTGACACCAGCCCATCGCAATTGGCGGAATTGATGCCGCTGCAAATCGCACAAACGCTCAATTATCTCGTCGTACTGGAAAACATCGACCCGCAGGATTGGGCCAAACCGGGGGCGGGCATCATCGTGCAGCGGGTGAAACAGCAGCGCCGCGACGGCAGCATCATTTTACTGCACGACGCCGGCGGCGACCGCTCGCAGACCGTGGAAGCGCTGCCGAGGATTCTGAGCTGGCTGCACATGCGCGGCGACACGGTCGTGCCGCTGAGCACGTTGCTGGGCACAACGCGCGATGCGGTGATGCCGCCGCTGCCGTCGCGCGGGCAATCGCTTACCTGGGTTGTGAGCAGCACGGGCTTTCGCCTCTTTCACGGTATCCAGGAATTTCTCTGGGCATTCATGATCGTGGCCACGGCGCTGGTGGTGATTCGCACCCTCATCGTGGTCTGGCTGGCTTATCGGTTCCGCGCCGGCCCGAAAACACGATTAGCCGAGCCGATCAGTATCGTGATGGCGGCTTACAATGAAGGCAAGGTGATCGCTCAAACCTTGCGCGCTCTTTTGGAAACAGATTACGAAGGGTTAATCGAGCTGATCGTGGTGAACGACGGTTCCGATGATGCAACTGCTGCGGAAATCGAGTGCATCGCGCGGCGCGATCCGCGGGTGCGACTATTGGAACAGGAGAATCGCGGTAAAGCCCGTGCCCTGCAACGTGCGCTTTCGGCCGTGCGTCATGAGATCGTTGTGTTTGTCGATGCCGACACGCATTTTCAGCGCGATACTCTGTCGTTGCTGCTGGCGCCCCTGGCGGACAAACGCATTCATGCCGTGTCAGGTCACGCCAAGGTCGGTAACTTGCGGACGTTCATCGCGCGTTGCCAGGCGCTCGAATACACCTGTGGGTTCAATCTCGACCGGCGCGCTTACAATCGCTGGAACTGCATCACGGTCGTGCCGGGCGCGATCAGTGCGATTCGCAAAGAGGCGATTGCTCAAGCCGGCGGTCTGAGCGTCCAGACGCTCGCTGAAGACACCGATCTGACCCTGTCTTTGCATAAACATCGGCGGCGCATCGTTTATGTGCCGAAGGCACTCGGCTGGACGGAAGTGCCCGAGAGCGTGCGCACGCTCGCGCGACAGCGTTTTCGCTGGGCTTACGGCACGCTGCAGTGTTTGTGCAAACACCGCGACCTCGTCTTCAATTGGAACTACCGCGCGCTCGGTTGGTTCAGTCTGCCGAGCATTTGGTTTTTTCAGATTATGCTCGTGGCGATCGCGCCGATGGTGGACTTGTTTTTGCTCGCGTCGCTGCCGTTTGGCGTCTGGCGCGCGGTCATGCCGTTTGTCGTCACGTTTCTGGCCATGGACGTGATTCTTGCCACGCTCGCTTGCATTTTGGAACGCGAACCGGTCAGTGCCGCCTGGCGGATTTTGCCCATGCGCCTGATTTACCGGCCGATGCTCAGCTACTGCATTTGGAAAGCGATCTTCCGCGCGCTCAAAGGCGCGTGGGTGAGCTGGGGTAAACTCGAGCGGACGGCGAGCGTGCCGGTGCAGGCGTGATGGGGAATGACGAAGCACGAATGACGAAGTTGTCAGGGGCGTGATGGAACTCAGTTTTCGTCATTTGAGCATTCGGGCTTATTTCGTCATTCGTCATTCGTCATTCGTCATTTTGCTCGTCGCCTGCTTTGCATTCGCGGGCTGTCGAAGATCCGCAGCACTGCAGCCCGCCTCGATTGACCGAGACGGTCCTGTGGACGTGCTGGTTGCCGAGCATGGCGCCTACACCGGCGCGTACATGGATTTCGGAGACGAGGAAGACGATGTGACGTTGGAAATCATTGAGGAGTTCGAGCAGTTGGTGGGCAAACATCAGGCGGTGATCGCGTCGTCCAGTTACTGGGGCGAACAGAATTTTCCGACTGATAATCTGAATGTGGTCTGGCGACACGGATCGTTGCCGGTCCTCTTCTGGTCGCCATGGGACAAGCCGTATGCGCAAAACCGCGGACCGGACCGGTTCGGTTTATTGGAAATCCTGGGCGGAAAGTGGGACGCCTACATCGACAAGTGGGCGGATGCCGCGCGCGCCTTTGGTCATCCCGTGATCGTCGCCTTTGGGATCGAGATGAATGGCGACTGGTTTCCGTGGTCAGGGATTTATTACGGCGGCGATGATTGGGACGATGACAACGATAATTGGCGCGGCCCGGAGACCTTCCGCAAAGCTTATCGCTATGTCGTGGACCGCGTCCGTGCCCGCGGGGCAAGCAACATCAAATGGATGTTTCACGCCAACAATTACTCCTATCCCCTGGATACCTGGAATTTTGCCCCGGCCTATTATCCCGGCTCCGACTACGTCGATTGGCTCGGTCTCAGTGTTTACGGACAGCAATTCAAGGACGAACCCAATCCCGGGATTCAATCGCTGGTGGATTGGCCGTATCAGGAATTGTGCGGACTTGATCCGAATAAACCGATCATGATTGCGGAGTGGGCGACCGGCGAATTTTCATTTCCGGCCGACCAGTCGGGGTTACGCAAACCGGAATGGATCAAACAAGGCCTGGATCTGTTTCGGACCCGGTACCCGCGGATCAAAGCGGCCGTTTACTGGCACGAGCGCTGGCAGAATGTCGATCAATCCTACAGTAACTTGAGAGTCAATTCGTCGGTCGAATCGCTGCAGGCTTATCGAGAGGGTGCGGCTAATCCCGAATGGTTGGGAAATCTTATCCTTCGCGCGCTGCCGAAAAACCAGTGATGGTCGATTTAGGCTGAAAGCCAGTTGTAGGGCAGGCGCTCCGCCTGCCATTTCATTAGATGGCAACCGGAGCGGTTGCCGTACAAATACTTTTTGTCGGCTGCTTTTTTCTGAAGATCGACAATGATTTTCCAGTCGCCATTCGGCTCGGCTCTCCAGACCGTCAGGTAATAACCGCGCTCGATGACATTTCGCCGCTGACTGGAATAAGAACCGTAGCGATAAGCGAGATCGCCCGCTTCGCTCACTCCGCCGTCGATGGCAGTGCGTGACGCTCGGCCATCGTCGGCGTCGAGTATGGCCGCGGCCGCCTTGCGACCAACAGCAGGAATGGAATTCTGGCGCAGGATGCGAATGTCGTTGCTCGCCGCAGCGAGAATCGCGCGGCCAGCGTTTTCGTTCAATGTCTCGGCGAATTTCTGCTCGTTTTTTTCCAAAACGCCGTGCGCAAGATCGACATCCGCTTTTGCCGAGTGCTCGCTTGGCGGCAGAAGCTCAGTGTCGCTCGGCAGCTGGCCTGGACGTTCATGATCGACGCCAACATCGACAATCACTTTCCATGAATTGTCGAATTGCTTTCGCCAGACGGAAAGGAAATCGCCAAAGGCGATTGGGGTTGGCTCGGTTTTGGATTTTGCCATTTCCCATGGCCCGGTCGTAATACCGAGCTCGCCCGAGCTTGCGATCGTGGCGAAGATTGGGCGCCACATCAGTTTTCGGCCTTTGTCTTCGTAGTAGGTATAGAATTTTTTCCCGTTCTTTGGTTCCGGCGCGAAGATGATCGCGTTCTCGGCAAAAAACTGGAGAAACGATTCTCGAATCCCGCGTTCAACCGAAGTGCGGGCAAAATTGTTTTCGGCGTCGACGAGAGACAGCAGCACATTTTCGTCCGCCCCCGATGCCGGCGAGATCGACAAGAGCAATCCCGCCAAAATCCCCAGTCGATTAGACAAAGTCGGCATTTGGCGGCGTCTCCTTTATGAAAGACCGTGAAGAGGTCATGGAGAATGTCGGCACTCACGAAGATTGGAAAGACTGTTTTTCGCAATTCGCACCAGGCCTGCTGCTGTTTGCCCGGCAATGGGTGCACTCCGCGGCAGATGCCGAGGACATCGTGCAGGAAGCATTCGTTAAATTTTGGCGACGCAATCATAACATTACCAATCGTCCGCTGCTTTATTCCACGGTGCGCTCGGTCGCGCTCGACCGGATTCGGCGCGACAGCCGGCGGGCACGCCGGGAGCGAGAGGCTTACGCAGGTTTGGACCAAGCGGTCGAGCCGCAATTCCAAACGCATGACGAATCGCAACAGGCCCTTGCCCTGGCGCTGGACCGTTTGCCACACGAACAACGCGAGGTGCTGGTCATGAAAATTTGGAATGAATTGACCTTTGCCGAAATCGCGCAGGCACTCGGCATCTCGCAAAACACCGCCGCGTCGCGCTACCGCTACGCGCTGGCCGCGCTGAAAAAGGATCTCCTGCCGCGATGAACGGTTTCACAGAGATCGAAAACGATCTGAAAAAACTGCGACCGATCGAGCCG
>JBHEMD010000115.1:0-11516 GCA_046262735.1 Chthoniobacterales bacterium
GTCTTAAGTTATCCGCAGATCGCCCAAACGTCACGGCATGTAGCCAAGTTCAACAAGCACCGGCGCCGGCGATTTTCTCGAATTGTTTATGATCTGCCGCTGGCATTTTCTCCAGCGTCCGATTCGGCCGATCTCCGGTGGGTTCGTAGCTCAAGCGTGAATAGCCAGGCGCTCTTCTGCTGTGGCCGACAGCTTTCCTTCCGCCGTGCGGATCTCGTGGGCTATCTCCGCCAGACGTTCAGCGGGCGCCCTTGTCGTATTCAAGAAGCGCCGGCTCCCATGGCAACTCAATAAACTGGCAAATTTTTCGCAACGTCGCTCCGCTCTCCCGCACCAGATTCTCATACCGAATTTCGATGTAGTTGGACAATCGGGTCGATTCCTCGCGTGCGACCCGAATACGATCGGCCCATCTTTTCGCCGCGTCGGTGATGGAGCGCGGCCCAAACCAAAGCTCCTTGATGGAAACGGCGACATCGCGGCCATCTCGCACCAGGTGAACGAAACAAGCTTCCGACAGTAGCTCCGCGATCAGCGCCATGTTGTCGAGGTATCTGCCTGTCTTGTCGCCCCATCGTTTCTTGCCGAATCGCTCGGAATAAAGCGCGTAAAAAGTTGGCAGCGCAGCGCCGATTTCAAATTCTGTCAACGCGTTGATCTGCTCGCACAGAGCGGCCGCATCAAGCCCAAAATCTTTCCAACGCCAGCTGGAAACAACGCCTCAACAAACGTTTCGCGCAAATCTTGCGGTCTTGCGTGACAAGCCGCAGCGACTTTTGGAATGAAATGTGTTTCGGGTGGGATGGCCAGTTGGGAGTGGGCATCCAGCATCATCCGCAGCAAGGTCGTGCCCGATCGACTCACCCCGACAATAAATGGCGCTCGCAATAACTGGTCGGCCACTCCCTGCTGCTTCCAGATTAGAATTGGCTACCGATCATCGCTCTGGCAGGGCGAAGCCCTTCTCGAACGCGCAACTGTCGAGCAGCATTATCTTGTTCTCAGGGCGAGAAATACTCGCCCTGCGCGCAGACAGTATCATTGCTCTAGAGCCTGGGCGACAATGCCGCTTAGTCCGACTTACGCTTTCAATTTCTCGCCGGTCAACTGCTCGAAGGCTTCCACGTATTTGGCCGCGGTGCGCGCGATCACGTCGCCGGGAAGTTTTGGGCCAGGTGGGCGCTTGTCCCAGTCGAGCGTCTCGAGATAATCGCGCACAAATTGCTTGTCGAAACTGGGCGGGCTTTGGACCTCAGCGTATTGATCGGCCGGCCAGAAACGCGAGGAATCGGGAGTGAGCACTTCGTCGATCAAAAAAAGCTGGTTGTCGATCTTGCCGAACTCGAATTTCGTGTCGGCGACGATGATACCGCGTTGCGCGGCGTGATCCCGGCCGGTCGAGTAGATTTCCAGGCTCAGCTTTTTCACCTGCTCGGCCATATCGCCGCCCAGAATCTGCGCACAGCGAGCCATGTCGATGTTTTCGTCGTGGCCAGTCTCGGCTTTGGTCGCGGGCGTAAAGATCGGCTCCGGGAGTTTTGAGGCCTGCTTCAGGCCCGGAGGCAATTTGATTCCGCAAACGCTCTGCGATTCCTGGTATTCTTTCCAACCGGATCCGGCCAAATAACCGCGCACGACGCACTCGACGGCGAGCGGTTTGGTTTTGCGCACGATCATGGAGCGGCCGGCGAGCTGCTCGCGAAAAGCGCGCAATGGCTTGGGGAAACGGTCGAAATCAGACGTGACGTAATGATTGTCGATCTTGCCAAAGCGATTGAACCAAAATGCGCTCAGCTGGTTGAGCACGGCCCCTTTTTTCGGAATCGGATCCGGGAGAATGACGTCGAAGGCCGAGACGCGGTCGGTCGCGATGAAGAGCAGCGTTTCGCCGAGATCGTAAACTTCGCGGACTTTGCCGCTGCGCAGTTTTTTGATTCCGGGAAGGTCGATGGAGGCGAGGAGCTGTGTTTGCATAGGTGGTTGTGAGAAGTGAGAGGTGAGAGGTGACAAGTCCAATGACTTCTCACTATTCACTTCTCGCTTCTCACTTCAACTATGGCTGGAATCATCGTCAATCCCCGCGCCCGCATTCTCCACGGGCACGACTGGGTCTTTTCCAGCGAGGTGCTGAAAGTTTTTGGGGAACCGGCCGATGGCGACGTGATTTCGCTTAAGGACGGACGGGACAAGTTGATCGGCAGCGCAATTTACAATTCCAAATCGCAGATCGTGGCGCGACGGTTCTCGCGCCAGCGCCAGGACCTGGATCTCGATTTTTTCAAGCGCCGAATCGGACAGGCTTCCGAATACCGCGACCGGCGGGGGATCGATCCGCAATTGCGCCGCGTCGTTTGGAGTGAGAGCGACGGCTTGCCGGGTGTGATCCTCGACCGTTACGGCGAGAATTTCGTGTTACAGACGCTCACCCTGGCGATGGACATGCGGAAAGAACTCATCGCAAAGGCGATTGTCGATCTTTTCGGCGTAGTCACGCTGATCGAGCGGAATGACACTCCGGTGCGCAAAGCCGAAGGCATGGACCTGCGAACTGGAGTTCTGGCAGGCGCCGCGCAATCAATCTTAATCACGCTCGACATTGGTGGATTAAAGTTCGAGGTCGATCTTCTGCGGGCTCACAAAACCGGGTTTTACCTCGATCAGCGCGACAATTACCGGATCGTTGCCGAGTACGCAGCGAGCACGCGCGTATTGGATTGTTTTGCCAACGAAGGCGCCTTTGCGCTTGCCTGCGCGCGGGCCGGCGCGCTCGATGTGGCTGCGGTGGAAGAAAATTCCGAAGCAATTACGGCGGGAAAACGCCACGCCGAGCGAAACGACCTGAAGGTGCGCTGGATCGAGCAGGACGTGTTCGCGTTCCTGCGCGGCGCGGAAAAAGCGGAGGCTGAATACGACCTCGTTGTTCTCGACCCGCCGTCGTTCACGAAAACCAAAAGCGGTTTGCGCGACGCGCTGCGCGGTTATCGCGAGCTGCACGTGCGCGCCTTCAAACTGCTCTCGAAAAACGGACTGCTCGCCACGTTTTCCTGCTCGCATCATGTGAGCGAAAGCGCGTTCGAGCAAACGATCGCCGACGCGCTGGTGGACGCGCGCCGTTCCGCGCGGCGGTTGCGACGGTTCGAGCAGGCGCTCGATCACCCGGTGCTGCCGACAATTCCGGAAACGCAATATTTCAAAGGGGTGCTCCTGGAGATGATGCCGGGCCGCTAGCGCGAAAGCTCCAAGCACCAAATCCCAAGTTCCAAAGAAGCTCCAATATCGAAATTGGAATTTCGCGCTTTCTAAAAACGATGTGGAAATCTCTACAGCTCTTCACTAACATGGCGGCAGCAACGCGCGCCGGGAAAAATTCGTCATGCCAGACAAAATCCGACCGATCGAACAAATGCTGGAACTGAGCGAAGAAGAAGCGCTTTCTCCTGAGCACCTCGATGAGCAAGTGCAAAAGGCGCAGGAGCAATTGCTCCAGCTCAAACGCCAGCAGGAACAAATCGAAAAACAAAAGCGCGAGCTCGAAGAGCTGAGCCGGCGCCAGGAAGAACTGGAACGCGGGCGTGCGGAAATGACGGACAAGCTGACGCGGTCGCTGGTCGTGCTGGAACGCGAAGGTTACGACACGCAGAAACGGCTCGAGCAAGTGCGCGCGATGCGGGAGAGCTTCGCGCAACATTTGCAGTTGATCGAAGGGATCGACCCGAAGACGTGGAACCCGGCCGAATTGCACAAGGAATTGAGCCGGGCGCTGAGCGCGGTCGATGATGCGCGGGCGGAGTTCAGCCAACAGCGCAGCCGGTTGCAAGCCAGCGGCGGCAGTGAAACGGACGAGGCGTTGCCGGAAGTGGCGCCCGCCCTCTCGGAGCTGGGCGGCAGCGGGCGCTCTCTTTGGCAATGGGCGCAGATCGGCTTTGCGCTCACTTTGCCGCTGATCGTTTTCGGTTTTATTGCGCTTCTCATCTTTTTCTGGATGGCTTCGACGACCCGCTAACCGATGTTTCGTCGCGCGCGGAAATCGATCACGTCGTTAGATCGGAAACAGGAAGAGCTTGCCCGGCGCGAATCGGAGTTGCGCAACGAAATGCAAAAGCTCGAACAGCTGATCGAAGCGGCCCCGCGGATGGCAGAAGAAACGTCGCGCCGGCAACGTGAAGAATTACTCAGCCGCGCACAAAACAGCCGTAGCCGGCTGGAGGTGTCGGTCGCTTTGCAAGATAAACGTTACGGTGAGGAAGAGACTGGGCCACGGCGGCGCGGCTCGCTGCGCAAAGTGCGCCGTGAAGGCCGGCTGCTTTTTGTGATCCTGGCGGTCGCGCTTTGCCTGGCAGTCATCTGGTTGGCAAGTCATCTGCATTTCTAGGCGATGGCTGAGCAATCCGATCTGGATGTTGCCTACGTCGCGAAGCTGGCGCGGTTAAACCTGACGGCAGAAGAAACAAAACTGTTTGAGAAACAGCTCGGTGAGGTGTTGCGCTATGCGGCCAAGCTCGGCGAAGTAGATGTGAGCCAGGTTGAAGCCGCGGCGCACGGCGTGCCGATTTTCAATGTGTTTCGCGAAGACGAACCGCGGGATTGGTTCACCGCCGAGGAAGCGCTGAGTAACGCCCCGCAAAAGGCGAACCAGCTCTTCGTCGTCACGAAGGTGGTGGAATGAGCCCGGCCAATCTGGCGGCGCTCACGATCACTGATTTGCGGGCGCTGTTGCGGCGCCGCGAAGTGACGCCGCACGAAGTGCTCGAGGCGTTGCGCGCACGCATCGAGGATGTTGAGCCGAAAATCGGCGCCTACCTCTCGATCGATTTCGATGCCGCCGCCAACCAGGCGGAAAAGGTGGATGTCGATCTTCCGCTGGGCGGCGTGCCGATTGCGATCAAGGACATCATTAATGTGGCCAGTCAACCGTGCACCTGCGCGTCAAAAATTCTGCGCGGCTATCGCTCGCCATACGACGCGACGGTAATCAGAAAATTGCGCGGCGCGGGCGCGATTCCGTTCGGCAAAACAAACATGGACGAGTTCGCGATGGGGTCGTCCACGGAGAATTCGAGCGTGAAGCCGGCGCGGAATCCGTGGGACCTGTCGCGGGTTCCCGGTGGGTCGAGCGGCGGCTCGGCTGCGGCCGTGGCGGCGGACGCGGCCTTCGGCGCCCTCGGGACCGATACCGGCGGATCGATCCGCCAACCGGCTGCGCTGTGCGGCCTTGTCGGGTTGAAACCAACTTATGGCCGCGTGTCGCGTTTTGGGGTGGTCGCATTTGCATCTTCGCTCGATCAAGTGGGCCCGCTCACGAAGACCGTGCACGATGCCGCGCTGCTCATGAACGCAATGGCCGGCCATGATCCTTGCGACAGCACTTCTTTGAACGAGCTGGTGCCGGACTACACCGCCGCGCTGGGCCGCGATTTGCGCGGACTCAGACTCGGTTGGCCCAAGGAATACATGATCGAAGGAATCGATCCGCAGGTGAAAGCGGCGATCGACGCGGCGATCAAGCAATTGCAAACGCTCGGGGCGGAGATTGTCGATGTTAGCCTGCCGCACACCGACTACGGGATCGCGGTCTATTATTTTTTGGCGACCGCGGAGGCATCGGCGAACCTCGCCCGGTTCGATGGGGTGCGTTACGGACATCGCGCCAAGAAACCGAGCAATGTGCTGGATCACTACGGGCGCACCCGCGGGGAAGGCTTCGGCCAGGAAGTGAAACGCCGGATTATCCTGGGCACCTACGTTTTGAGCTCGGGATATTACGACGCTTATTACTTGCGCGCGCAAAAAGTGCGCGAACTGATCCGGAAAGATTTCGCGCAGGCGTTTGCGAAAGTAGACGCGATCGTCTCGCCTACATCGCCTGTGCCGGCGTTCAAACTCGGGGAACGCACCGCCGACCCATTGCAAATGTATCTCGCGGACATTTTCACCAATACGGGAAATCTGGCCGGCATCTGCGGCATCAATGTTCCGTGTGGTTTCGCCAAGATCGACAATGTGCAGTTACCAATCGGCCTCCAGCTAATGGGCAAAGCGCTCGATGAAGCGCGCATTTTTCAGATCGCGCACGCCTACGAACAAAGTACCGATTGGCACAAAACGAAATCTCCCCTTTCGCTCGCCCCGAAATAGAAGTGGAGCCAGCGAACGTATTCGACCGGTGACCTGCGTTTTTACGAAAGCGCTGCGTTACCGGCTGGCGCATACTTGCTGGCAGGCGCTGGCCTAGACAAACAGCGGCGTAATTCGTGAAGCGCCCGAGATTTAAAAACCTCGCCGGTGAAGATTCGGCCGGCGAACATGTCAATCATCTCCTCGCGATGGCGCGGGTGATGAGTGAGAACGACGAATCTGAGCGGGTAATCCCAGAAGACGTCGACCAAATCCTGAATGATATCCTGGCCCCGCTCGCTCAAACTTTCGTAATCGGCTAGGGCGTCCGCGGCAGTAACATCGCCCGAAAGATTCTTCGCCACTACCTGGGCGGCGAGCTCTGCGTCCTTGAGCGCGAAATTAACGCCAAAGGAGAAGATCGGATCGATGAAGCGGTGGGAGTCGCCCACGCAGAGAAAACCCGGGCCCGCAAAATGTTTGATGTGGTAAGAATAATTGCTCACCGAGCGCGTCGGCTCGACAAAGGTCAGATCCGGCACCCGTTTGCATAGTTCGGGGTTCATCGTTTGGAGCTCGCTCCGGAGAAATTCTTCGGCTGCCAGGCGCCGCTCGGCGAAGTACTCACGCGGCACGACCACCCCGATACTCGTGACCTCGTCGTCAATCGGGATCAGCCATGCCCAGTGATTCTTTTTTTGGTAGAAGATCAACGTGTTCCTACTGCCTTGCTCGGTTTCGCGCACGGCGTGCTTGACCTGGGAAAAGATGCCGACCTGTTTGCTGTAGTTGCCGCGCTCTTTTTTGCCGAGCAAACCCTGGTTGGCCAAAAAAGTAGTCTGCCCTGAGGCGTCGACCACCATCCCAGTTTTCACTTTTTCTTCCGTGCCGGTGTCGTTTCGAATGGTTAGCCCGTCCACTCGGCCATTTTCTCGCAGTATGCCGGTCGCCGCCGCCGGCCTTACTTCCGCACCGCGCGCCTTCGCCGTGTCCAGCAAGAGCTTGTCGAAAGTGCTGCGGCGTACCTGCCACGTGGTGGCCGACTCGAGTTGGCCCGCATCGCGCCGCATTACCGGCACCCAGAAAGATTCGCCGCCGGCCGGCCCATAAACAACTACTCCATGCTTGACCGGAAACCGATGATCAATCATCGCCTGCTCCAACCCCAGGCTGCGCAGACACACGCCGGCTTCGCCGGTGAGCGATTCACCGATGTGATATCGGGGAAAAGTTTCCTTCTCGAGGATGAGCGGCTTGATGCCCAGCTGTAACAAATACAGCGCGGTCGTTGCGCCGGCCGGGCCGCCGCCAATAATGACTACTTGTTGTTGCTCCATCGATTCTGATTTTGCGGTTTGTAAACCGGCTGAAAACGGTCCCGAGGTTACTTCAGCGACGCGAAAAATGCACGGCTAAACTTCTCTCAGGCGCAACCCAAAATCCGAAAGTGGAAGTCCGGCTAAAACCGCCCGCGCTCACCGATGGAACCGTGACCTAGGGCGGTGGGAGGAGGGAGAGCCGACGACCGGGATTGAACCGGTGACCTACGGTTTACGAAACCGTTGCTCTACCAGCTGAGCTACGTCGGCGCGGAGCGGCAAAGATTGCATTGGCCCGCGACGGCGGCAAGCGAGCTGAGCGTGGCACGATCAGTCCGGGTATCCGAGCGCATTAAGCAAGTTGCCAAGCTGCTCCCGACATAGCGCCCTGTCCGCCTCCGACATTTCTTTGTCGTAACGCTGCACGTCGCCGCGATTGAACTGATGGCGGCCGTAGCGGCGGGCGGCTCGTTCTCGGGACACGATCGCTTCGATCGTCGGCAATGCGATATCGAATCCGAGGTATGCGGCGAGGCGCACGAGTTCCGCCACCGGTTCGGAAATCAGGTCGGCATAACGAACGACGTGAGGCAAACCGGAGGAAACCCAGTTCCACGCCATCTGCGTCCAGTGCCTGGTGCGTTCCATGGCGTGCGCCACTGAGGTGTAGTCCGGAAATACTTTGCCTTTGGAACGATTGTAATGATCGATGCCGGACAAGATCGTGTCGCGCGGATCGCGATGGGTGAAAGTCATTTTGATGCGACCGGAGCGGAGCGCGTCGATGAGTAACGGCCGCACATCGAGATGAATCTTAATCATGACCGGCCCTTCCCGGCTGCCGATCTGCTCGAGCAGCGTCAAGTCGCTCTCGTCGAGTTTACGAAGAAAATAGCCGACGCCGGTGAATTTGCCTGAGCGCGTGGCTTTGATGAGCGCTTGCTGCCCGTTATCTGGAAAGGAGCGCTTGAGCATGGCAAGCATGTATTGGGTGAGCAAAGTGCTGCCGGATTTCACCATGCCGTTGCTCATGATGACGAGGGCTTCCGACGAAGCCGAATAGGCGGTGAGTGTTACGCCCTGCCGCTCGAGTTCTGCCCTGACGCTTGGATCGCACAGAACCCGGTCTTCCTCGAGACGTTCCGCGCAATAATTGGACTCAACGGCGGCATCGAACCCGGGATGACAACAAAGCTCCGTCACGCCCGGCGGCAGCATGCGAATAATCCGGCGAAGGTTTTCCATGGTGATGCCTTCGGGAAACGCGCCGTTCTTTGCGCGGCCGTAGAATTCTCCACAAAAATTCACCCGCGGGTTGAAATAGCGAAGGGGCAAGCTGAGCTGCCGCGCCACTTTGAGAAAGACCCGACGCAGCGGTTGGTCGCGATGAACATTCTGATGCGAATCGAGATGGGTCGGGTTGCGACCGACCATTTGCCGGAACGAATCGATCTGACGGCGGATTTCCGCTTCGACCGCAGCGACGTCGTCGTTCGGCACAACCTCGTAAACCTGGCGCCACTCGCCGTCCTCGCACGACCATTCGCCAAGATCGACATGCAGCCCGAGGCTGAGTCGCGGATAAGCACGGCTTTGTTCCACCGCCTCGGCCGCGGCGGCGCGCCGCACCATCAGACTGGCGCTAGTAACAATTCCGTGCTCGTGCGCGTGAAAGATGCCGCGATTCGTCGCCGAGCTGAGACCAAGATCATCGGCGTTGACGATCAACAAGCGATCGGTGGGCATGCTGCTTACTTGGTCGCCTCGACGAAAATACTTTCGCGCTCCCGATTGTCGAGCGTGACAATCTCCGGCCAGCGGCTCCGGGTTTGCTTGAACGCGCAGTGAGCGACTGCCGCAAAACCCGCCTTAAGCAGAAGCTCCTCGATGTACTCGGCAGTAAAGACCGAGCGGATGAATCCAAACCAGACGACCTGCACCGCGAGTTTCGACCCGAGCCGCTCGACCTCTTCGTCGGGAACGGCAAAGTAATCGGCTTGACCGGCGCGAAACGCATCGACGCCCTTGAGCAGGTCGGGCAAAACCAAACGCAAAGTTCCTTCGGGCTTCAGCACGCGACGCAACTCCTGCAGCGCGGGAACAAGCTCCCGATACGCAAGCTCGGGCAGGGAGTGAACGCCAACGGCGTAATGAAAATGATCGTTCGGGAAGGGCAGTCCCTTGCGAATATCGGCGACGTATTTCAAGCCCTCGAGACGTTGCCTGTCGGAATTAACCCAGCCCGACGGCCGCGTGTTGCCACATCCCCAGTTGAGCCGCCTGATCTTTTGCTTCGGCATCAGATATTGGAAATCTCGGCGAGAAATTTGGTCAGCACTTTATCGGAATCGAAATGTTCCTCGGCCAAAGCGCGGGCTGCGCGACAGTGCTGCGCATAATTCGCGCGGATATTTTCAACGCCATCGACTGCTTGGTGAAGGTTGCTGAAGGTGAGCAAACCGTCGCCGATTGGCAAGTGCCGACCCAGGCCAGTGTCCTGCACGAGCACCGGCTTGCCGGAAGCGAGATATTCGGCCGTTCTTTGACTAAACCAGCCGCTGCCCGTCTCGGTGTAAACCGGCTGCGCGACGGAAAACTCGGCGCCGGAGTTTTGGATGTAGGATTGAAACGCGCTTGGATCGCCGGCGGTTGTTTTCGGATCGACCAATCGCCAGCCGTACTTTTTTAAAGCGGCGAGGTCGATCTGTTCGGCCGAATGAATGTCCAGCGCGAGCTCGAACTGGAGGAAAGGCGCGCGCTCCGGCAGTTCAAAAAATTTCCGAAACTCATGGGCCTTCGGTCCAAACCGTTTCCCACCCAGCTCACTCGTGCCGTAAGCGCCGCGCCAACTCGCGATGGTGGTGAAACGATCCAGTGCTGATCGCATCCGCGCCGGCCAATGTTTGAGCGCGACCGGCAGCCAGGTGCGACGCCATCGAATGCCACAGGTCGGGATCGTGCACCCTGGCGTGCCGATGTTTTGGCCAATCGTGAAATAATCATCGTGACCGGCGAGGCGGGCGCTCGGATTCCCAGCGGCATGCCAGAATTGCGTGTAACCGGGATCGACATCGACATACGCTTTCCGGCGGAAGCGCGTGAATAGTGGAACCAAATTGAGATGGCCGCTGATGTTGACCAGCAAGTCCGCTGCGGAAGCGATTTCGATCAGATCGTTTTTTTTCAGGCCGTGGAACTCCGAGCCATCGCCGTAAATCAACGCGGCGCGATCGGCGAGGTCGAACTGCTCCATCGCCGCGTCGAAAAACCGGCGGTTCGCGCTTTGCTCGAAACCAGTCGGCTTGCCCGCTTCATCGACGCAGTTTCCGGGCGCGATTTGTTCGACGAAGTAAACGTTGCAGCCAAGCGTTTTGAAGCCGAGCAACCATTCGAGCCGTCCCCAGGCGGCGCCGCCATACGGGTAACGGTTGGCGATGGCGCCGCTGACCACAATCGTCTTCATTGGACCTGAAGTTTTTCGAGCAAGCGCGCCAGCACTTTGTCGGAGTCGAAGTGATCTTCGGCGAGTTTTCGCGCGGCACGGGAGTGTTCGTTGTAATTGCCCGTGATTTCGCGGACGCCGTCCATCGCCTGCTCGAGCGTGGAAAAGCCGACGAGGCCTTTGCCATCCGGGTAACTCCAGCCCGTGCGTTGCGCGAGCACGGGCCGCCCGCTGGCCAGATAGCAGATGCTGCGATCGCTAAACCAGCCGCCGCGTGTCTGGACGTACATGTTTTTTGCTACCATGAATTCGCCTTTTGAGTCCTGAACAAACTGGCGGTAGCGCCACGGATCGCCCGCGACGCTGCTTGGATCGACAATCGACCATTGATTTTCAGCCAGCAGCGCAAGGTCTTTGCTTTCGGCCGGATCGATGTCCAGCGCGAGAGTGAAACGTTCAACGGTCAATCGCGGCAACGGAGCAAACCTGCGGAACTCGTGCACGCGCTGGCCGTAGGTCTTACCCTCGTACTCGATCGGCCCGAAGCGGCCACGCCAGGTGGCGACGGTGCTGAAGCCGTGATTGTTCGTAACTGCATTGGCCGGCCAGTGCTCGAGCACGACCGGCTGCGGCGTTGTCAC
>JBHEMD010000116.1:0-9661 GCA_046262735.1 Chthoniobacterales bacterium
GCATGATCTTGAGCAGTCCAAACCCCAGCTACTCCCCACCCGAATCCCTCCACGCAATAGATCGACAATCGAAAGATCGATATCGACCCCGCACGCCCGCGTCTCCGAAGTAGCTGGGTCCTGCAGTAAATCGGGACGCGCACATTAACGGCTCATCGAGCATTGTCAACGCAGAGACCTGCTGCCACTTACTCCATGTCGCCGAACCTCACGCAGCGGCGATTTCCCGCCGCCGACTAAAATTATCCGGCGTCCTAAAGCGCGCTGCTCCTTGATCGGCGATTTTTTAGAATTGCCAAACCGAAAACAGCTCTGGTAAAACCACTCGGTATGAGAAACCCCATTTATTATAGTCTATCAATAATCCTGGCTCTCCTCCTCTCAACGCCCTTCGCCGGCGCGCGCCCGGTCGATTTCAAGGAGCTCTCGCTCATGGTCCGCGCTGGTGAAAAGGAGACGGTAATCAAAGACGAAGTCTCGCGCCGCAAACTGGCGGCCAGCCTGACCTCGCAGCAGGAATCGACGTTGAGATCCCAGGGCGCGGGTGATTCCCTTATCAACTCTCTGCGCAGCTCAACCGTCGCGTCGAAAGGAGAAGCTGCGGTGCCTGAAAGATCGGCAACTGCTCCCGCATCCGCCGGGCAGGAGCCATTCGCGATGACCCAGGGCCCAAGCGTTCATGTCTTCAATGTCGCTTACGGCCAGCCGATCAATCTCAGCCAATGGGGCGGGCTCGATTACGAGATCGCTTTTTATTCCTATCGCTCCGGCGGCGAAGATCACATTCAGCCCGCATTCGTCGATCAGTTCGCCACCCGCACACAGGTTAGCCGAACCATTCCGCTGGTCAGCGAAAGCGACGCTTTCGCGAATGACTGGTATCCGCGCAACGAGGTGCGCAACTTTCGCTTCACGCCCGACGATGCACGCGGCGACATGCGCGACCGCCGTCTCAACTTCAGCGATTCAGTCGCCGTGACCTCCTACGCCGTCGGCCGCCCAACGCGCATCGATTGGGACAACCCAATCTTCATCGACGGTCAGCCCTACACATTTTATCCCGTCTACGGCGCCGGCGGTGTCGGCCTCTACTACATCGGTCGCGCAAGTGATACGAGCGCCATGGTCGCGGTAGTGAGTGCCAGATAAATATCGGACCGTGCCAAATCAATCCGCAAGCGCCGGGATTGATTCGTCGGATGTCGATCTTGCATGAGGCGGTGCCCTTGGCGGACCGTGGCGGATAATTCTGCCCTCTTTCATCACGAAGGAAACGCGCTCGGTCGCGGTTATGTCGGTAGTGGGGTCGCCGGGCATCGCGATGACATCGGCAAGTTTGCCTTTTTCGAGGGTGCCGACTTTTTGTGCGATGTTGAGTAAATCGGCATCGGCCGAGGTTGCACTTTTGAGCGCATCGATCGGCGTCATCCCGAGATCGACCATCAGCTTGAATTCTTTCGCATTCTGACCGTGTGGGAAAACGGCGGCGTCCGTGCCGAAGGAAATTTTTACTCCCATTTTGACGGCGTTGCGGAACATGTCGGAGCGCGCGGCGGCGGCGGCGCGTGCTTTCGCCTGAATCGCCGGCGGGTAGGTGTCGATCTTGCCCATGATGAATTCGACCGCCATCAATGTCGGCGTGAGAAATGTGCCTTTGCTTTTCAAAAGCCGCAGGGTGTCGGGTGTCATGAACGAGCCATGCTCGATTGAATCCACGCCCGCGTTGATGGCGTCACGGGCCGCAGCATCCCCGTGACAATGCACCGCGACTTTCTTGCGCAATCGATGTGATTCATCGACCAGCGCCGCCATTTCCGCTGGCGTGAACTGCGGCGTATCGACTTCATCGGCCAACGAAAACACGCCGCCCGAAACCGCCGCCTTGATCACATCTGCGCCGTTTTTCACTTCGAACCGGACGGCTTTTCGGATTTCATCCGGCCCATCGGCAATTCCATCGGTGTAATCCGGTTCGCGCCCGAACAGAAAATCGCGGAACCCGCTCGATGGATCGAAATGGCCGCCGGTTGCTCCGATCCCGTGCGTGGCGACGAGCATGCGCGGTCCGACGACCAGTCCTTGGTTGATCGCGTTGCGCAACGCCACATCGACAAATTCGCGGCTGGCGACAAACCGGCTGCCCACATCGCGCACGGTCGTGAAGCCGGCCTCGACGGTGGCGCGCGCGTAAGTGGTCGCGCGCAGCGTCTGCTCCGCGACATTGAGCGAGAGTTCCTCCATGCGCCGTCGATTAAAATCGGTGTAGTCGAGCGTAATATGCGTGTGCGCGTCCATGAACCCCGGAGACAACGTCGCATCGCCCAAGTCGATTACCTGCGCACCCTCCGGCGCTGGCAAGTTGACGCCGACATCGGCAACCTTATCTCCCTGCACGATGACGACGGCGTTTCGCACGAGCGTGTTCGATTTTCCATCGAAGACACGCGCGGCTTTGAGCACGATTGTTTGATCAGCAGCGCGCGCGGCCCCGATTCCCAAAAACAAAATGACAAAGATCAAGAGAGGCAGTCTTAGCTTCATGTCCGTGCATACAAAGTAGGAACGGCTGCGACAAGGAAGATAAGCGTCTCACTTATCTCGGCCGACACGCGTCTGGCCTGTCGATCTTACAAACGGCCGGCGAGTCGCCGATCGGCCCAGTCCGGCGAGTTGCCGGACTTCCAAAGAACAAGCTTGTCGCATTCCACACTCCCTATTCAACTGACATGATGAAAGCGTTGCAGCTCGTTTTTTCTTTCGTCGCATTCGCGGCCTTCGCCCAAACGCCCCCACCCGCGCCGTCGCCATCGCCCAAAGAATCGCCGCCTCTGGACTATGACCTGCGCTGGGGCGTCAAGATCCCGATGCGCGACAAGGTTGAGCTGAACGCAACGCTCCATTTGCCCAAAACGCCCGACGGTTCGCTGCCGCGCACACCAGTTATTTTCACCCTCACGCCCTACGTCTCGGATACTTATCACCCGCGCGCGGCCTATTTCGCGTCGCACGGTTACGCCTTCGCGCTAGTCGATGTGCGCGGGCGCGGCAATTCTGGCGGCGAATTCGAACCGTTCGCGCAGGAACCGCGCGATGGCCGCGACGTAGTCGAGTGGCTCGCGAAACAGCCCTTCTGCGACGGCAAGGTCGCGATGTGGGGCGGCTCCTACGCCGGGTTCGACCAATGGGCGACGGCCAAAGAGTTTCCGCCGCATTTGGCGACAATTGTTCCGGCGGCGGCGGCGCATCCGCCGCTCGATTATCCGTCGTATCTGAACGTGGGCGAAACGTACGACGTGCAATGGTTCACCTACACGAGCGGCAAAGCCGGCCAGGTGAATCTCTTCGGCGACTCAAAGTTCTGGCGCGCAAAATTTCTCGACGCCTACAAAAAACATATCGCCTTCAAAGATCTCGGCTCCTTTGTCGGTAATCCTTCGCCAAATTTTCTACGTATCCTGAAACATCCAGTTGCCGATGCTTACTACGACGCAATGGTGCCGAGCGCCGATCAATTTCGCAAAATCAATATGCCGATTCTTACCATCACCGGCCAATACGATGGCGATGAGTTGGGCGCGCTCACCTTTTACCGTGACCACATGGCGAACAGTTCGCCAGAAATGCGGGCAAAACACTTTCTCATCATCGGCCCATGGGACCACGCCGGCACGCGCACGCCGACCGATGAAGTCGGCGGAATAAAATTCGGTCCCGGCGCGATTGTCGATCTTAACGATCTGCACCGGCAGTGGTACGACTGGACAATGAAAAGCGGGTCGAAGCCGGACTTCCTCAAAAATCAGGTCGCATATTACGTGATCGCACCCGGCAACTCCGGCACGACCGGCGAATGGAAATACGTCGAGGATTTCGCCGCGCTGGTTGCAAATCCGAAAACATTTTACTTCGATTCAAAAGGTGGCGACGCGAACGGCGTCTTTCGCTCCGGCGTGTTGAGCGAAAGCCAGTCGCGCGAAGGCGCAGACAAATTCATTTACGATCCCCTCGATACGCGACGCGGCGAGACAGTCGAAGGCATCGAGCCAAAGGAGAAAACCGCAGGGATCGATCAAACGTTCGCGCTGAGCATCGGGAACGATGGCTTGGTTTATCACAGCGATCCGTTGCCGAATGAGACGCCGTTGATCGGTTGTCCCGCCGTCACCTTGTGGCTGTCGATCGATACGCCCGATGTCGATCTTGAGTGCGACCTTTACGAAATCCAGCCAGACGGGACCAGTATTTCTCTCTGGAGCGACCTGCGCCGGCTGCGTTATCGCGATTCGCTCCGCGAAGCGAAGCTCGTCAAGCCGGGCGAAATCGTGAAGTGCGATTTCAATCCCGGTTTGTTTGTCGCCCGCCGCTTGATGAAAGGCAGTCGGCTCCGCCTCATTGTAACGGCAGTGAACTCGATCGCGTGGCAGAAGAACTACTGCTCTGGCGGCAACGTTGCTGAAGAAACCGCCAAAGACGCGCGCACCTGTCACGCGCAGATCTATCACGACCCCGATCACGCGAGCACTCTTCAGTTGCCGCTCCGCTAGTCTGCTGGGTTCGCCTTAAGTTTCCGCGGAAGCGGGGCGTCCGATGTTAAGCATTTCGGGGTAACCGAAAAGGTTCTTGTTGTTAAAATCGCAAGCGCGCCTCGACTTTGCTCGGCATAAGTGAAGCAACTCAGTGTGGCGGATCGTGTATTGCACATTTTGTTGCTTGTCTGCAGGAGCGAGAACTACAATGATCATTCGTGAACGGGAAGAACGGCCACGAAGGTGAAGGCGAACCGCGTGAGTTTGTAACTACCCGCTGGAGTCTGATTTTTTCGGCCGCCAACTTGGGAAGCGAAGAGCAAAAAGCTCGCGACGCGCTCGCAGAACTTTGCCGAACGTATTGGCGGCCCATTTTCCTATTTGTTCGCGCGCGCGGCTATTCAATTGAAGAGGCGCAGGACCTCACGCAGGACTTTTTTGTGATCATTCTGAGGAATAATTGGTTCCAACACGCCGATCGTAACCGCGGGCGGTTCCGCTCGCTCTTGCTGAAGTCCGTGCAAAATTTTCTCATTAACGCCGCGGCGAAAGCCCATGCCCATAAACGCGGCGGCGGCGCGGAATTTGTTTCCTGGGACGATTGGACGGCAGAAGCGCGATCGCAATTGTCTCTACCGGAGCAAGCGCTCAAGTCACTGCCGCCGGAGCGACTCTTCGACCTCGCTTGGGCGACGACTGTAGTCGAACACGCGCTTCAACGCCTGCGCGAAGAATGCGAAAGCAAAGGCAAGCTCTGGCTTTTCCAAGCGCTGAGCCGCCATCTGACAGAAGAGCGCAATGAAATGTCGTATGCTGATCTTTCTGCGGAACTAGGAGTGGCAGAAACTGTTGTAAAGAAGCAACTGCACAACATGCGACAGCGTTACCGAAGTCTCCTTCGCGCTGAAGTCTCGCAAACGGTCGACAATTCAGCCGACGTCGACGACGAGATTCGTTACCTCTGCGCATCGCTCGCAGCCGGAACCGAACCGCTCCGATGACGGATTCAGAGCAAAGCTCAGGTTCGGCAGCGAGCGCGACCCAGCACGAAGCAAAATGCGAGAAGTGCGGAGCAACCATGGAACTGGATACCGGCGTTTGCGTGCGCTGCCTACTGCGCCAGGGCTTGGAAACTGACGGCGAGGTTTCGAAGACGGTTTACGAAACCGTTCTCGACGAGGTGGATGCGCGCGACAAGTCCTGGCAGCTGGGAAATTACGAAATTCTTGAGCAGATCGGTTGCGGCGGCATGGGCGTGATCTATCGCGCCAGACAACGACATTCCCGGCGCGTCGTCGCGGTAAAGCGCGTCCTTAGTTATCGCGCTGATTCACACGGAGCGCTGCAGCGTTTCCGGCGCGAAGCAGAGGCAGTCGCCAGTCTCGATCACCCGAACATCCTTCCAATTTATGAAGTAAGCGAAAGCGAGGATGGCCTGCCGTTTTTCAGCATGAAGCTCGCGCAGAAGGGAAGTTTGTTCGAAAACGCAGCTTCTCTGCGGGAGCAACCGCGAAAGTGTGTGGAACTCATGGCCAAGGTCACACGTGCTGTTGAGTTCGCCCACAGCCGCGGCGTGCTCCATCGCGATATCAAACCGGGAAACATTCTGCTTAACGATCGAGGCGAGCCACTGGTCAGCGATTTCGGTCTGGCCAAGCTGCTGGACGGGAACAACGATCTTACAAGGTCGCTGACTACGTTTGGAACCGCAGGTTTCATTGCCCCTGAGCAAGCAAATGGTGCAGCCGCTGACGTTACCCCAGCTGCTGATGTTTACAGTCTCGGCGCAGTTCTGTTCAACCTGCTTGCCGGGCGTCCACCATTCGTGGGTTCCAATCCGGTTTCCGTGATCCGACAGGCCTCTGAAACGCAGGCGCCCAAACTGCGCACGCTGGCACCATCGCTCGATCGGGATTTGGAGACGATTTGTGCGCGCTGTCTGGAACGCGATCCAAAAGCGCGCTACCAGTCCGCCGCAGATCTGGCAGCCGATTTGGAACGTTGGCTCGATGGCCGCCCAATCGTTGCGCGTCCGGTACCACTTCCAGCACGGATCTGGCGCTGGTCGCGGCGGAACCCGAAACTGGTTGGTGCAGCAACTGCGGGTCTGCTTTTCGGCGCGGCGGCGGTTTGGTTACTTCGCGACGAATTCTTCCGAGCGCCGCAATTTAATCCCACACAAAGGAGTATTGCGGTTCTACCATTTACCGATTCGAGCGTAACCCAGCCGATAGGAATGGGCAGTGTCGGCATTAGGCTGCCCGTCCAGGACCCATCTAATCCATTCCCAGTTCCGGATTACACATCTGCGAAAAGTTTCGACCCGACCCGCCCCGATACTCACGCGACTGCTGGGCCTCCAAGGGCGGAAGTCACTACCAGTATGCGTGACCACGTATCGGAAGCCGGTTCCCAAACCAACAAAATTGCAGCGGGCGTAACCGCTGCGGCTCCAGAGAACGTAGTCACTACCAGTGTGCGTGATCGCGTATCGGAAGCCGGTCTGCGAACGAACAAGATTACAGCGGACGCGCCAGCATCTATTCAGGGCTTTGTCAAAGACGCAAAGGGCGAACCGATTAAAGGCACTGACGTTCGGATCGAATCGCGAGACGGCAAACAGGTGTTCAGCACGGTTAAGACCGATTCAAAGGGACGCTATATTTCACAGGGGCTGCAACCGGGCGTTTACCGGGTAACATTGTTTGTAAATGGGGCGGTCAAGGCCTCGATCACGAATACGCAGGCCAAGGCGAATCAACCGACTGAGCTGAATTTCGAGCTCATGCCACGGTCCCAAGCAGGTGATATCGCAAAGGGCAGAAAGCGCATGGTATGGGCGCCGGGTCGAACCGGGAGCCATATCAGCGGTACTTGGGTCGAAGCCGACGAGGGTGGAGAGGCGCATTCGGGTTTCAACATTCAGACTTTGAAACCGGGTGCGATGAGCCGTTGATCATCATTAAAACCGGTTATAATACGTGGCGTTAAGGGAAATTATTTGGGAACTTTGTTTCCTCTTTCCTGTAGGAAACTAATGAATTATTATGACTATTAAATCGCTGCAGATTGGATTACTGGGGTTGTTTCTTTGTGTTGCCAGTGCCTGGGCTGGGGACTCGTCCGTCCAAGGCACGGTGACGGACCCCGCTGGTCAGCCGGTTAATGGCGCGGAGATTCGAGTCGAACCGCGTAATGGCGGCAATGTCGTTGCGACGACCAAGACCGACGCGAACGGGCGCTTTGTCGCGAGCGATCTGCAACCCGGCACTTACCGGGTCACATTATTGGTGAACGGCGTCGTCCAATCCTCGATCAACAATACGAAAACCAAAGCAGCCACCGCAACGCGGCTGAATTTCCAATTGGCATCAGCCGGTGCAGCGAAGTCGGTTGCGGCCAAAAAAGGTAAGCGCTTGGTATGGGTGCCCGCGAACACCGGCAGTCATGTCGGGGGCCGCTGGGTTGAAGTCGAGGAAGGTGGCGCCGCGGCCGCTGGGGCATTAAACGTGGGCACAATCAATTCCCAACAGCTTGAGCGGCAGATTCACAGTAGCGACGCCAAGCCGATGGGCCGTTGATTTGCTGTCTGCGTGCTGAAGGCCGGCATCACGCTGTAATGTAGCCCTCTTCGCCGTGCTCGTTGATGTCGAGCCCTTGCCGTTCGACTTCTGGCGGGATCCGCAGTCCGATCACCGCTTTGACGAGCGCGCCGAGGATCGTGCTGGCAATTACCGCTAGCGCGATTGTCACCGCGATTGCCTTTAGTTGTTCGAACCAGAGCATTCGACCAACGAGATTCGACAATCCATTCTGCACCGCCACATTCGCGGCAAGATTCGCGTTTACGCGCGGCGTTGCGAAAAACCCGGTCAGAAATGCGCCCAGCGTCCCGCCCACCGCGTGGATGCCGAAGGTGTCGAGCGCGTCGTCGTAGTGAAAAAGTGATTTCAGTTTCGTGCAGGCGAAAAACGGCACTACGCCCGCGGCGATACCGATGATGACCGCGCCGGTCGAATCGACATATCCGCACGCTGGTGTGATCACGACCAGACCACCAACCGCGCCGGAACAAAACCCGAGCACGCTCGGTTTACCGCGCAAAATGTATTCGAGCATTGCCCAGGTAAATGATGCGACCGCCGTCGCGAGTGTTGTCGTCGTGAAGGCGTTCGCCGCGATTGCGTCGGCACCGAGCGCGCTGCCGGCGTTAAATCCGTACCACCCGACCCAGAGCATGCCGGTGCCGACCATGCAAAGCACCATGCTGTGCGGCGCCATGATTTCTCTGCGAAACCCGAGCCGCGGCCCGAGCAGCAGACAAAGAACCAGCGCGGACCAACCGGAAGACATGTGCACGACGGTGCCGCCGGCAAAATCGATCGCGCGGATTTTTGCGTTCGGATTCCAAACGCCGTTCATCCAGCCATCGATTCCCCAAACCATGTGTGCGAGCGGAAAGTAAACCGCAAACATCCAGAAGCCGACAAACACAAGCACCGCCGCGAAGCGAATCCGTTCGGCAACCGCGCCAATGATAAGCGACGGAGTGATGATCGCGAACATGAGCTGATACATCGCGAAAATGTTCTGCGATACCCAGTGGGAGTAATCAGTGTTCGGCTGCGCGTTCACACCACGCAGGAAGACGTGTTTGAATCCACCGAAAAAAGGCGAGCCGTGAGAGAACACGAGCGAATAGCCCACGGCCCACCAAAGCAGCGACACCACTCCTGCGATGCCGAGGCATTGCGCCAGGATCGACAAGACGTTCTTCGCCCGCACCAAACCGCCATAAAAAAGCGCGAGCCCCGGCAGCGTCATGAACAGCACGAGCGCCGTCGCCGTCATCATCCAGGCGTTGTGACCGGGGCCGGGCCCGCTCACGTTCGACACGACATGAGCCGCATCAGCCTGGCGCGTCGAGTTGTTCACGTAAGCTTCCAGATCGGCAACGCGCTGCTCGAGCGAAGGTGGCGGCGCCGGTTGCGCGAACGCCAATTGCCTGGCGAAGCAAAACAAAACGCAAAGAACCAGAGCGCTCTTCACCCGCCGCGTTTATAAAACAGCACCGACAAGATCGACAAGAAAACTCCGCCGAGACAGCCTAAACCGGTAGGGCGAGACTCTGTCGA
>JBHEMD010000117.1:0-10176 GCA_046262735.1 Chthoniobacterales bacterium
TGTCCTGCGCCAACTGAAGACCGGCGAAGTGGTAAAGCCGTTCCGATTTGATCTCGATCGCCTTCTCGAACTCGAGGCAGTCGGCGAGCGTTCCCGCCGATTCACCTACGCGACCGTGCCATTCTTTCAGCCGCGCAAACGTCTCCTGGACCCAGCGAAAATCCTCCTCCCATTTGCTCGTATCCGCGAAGAGATGTTTCAGGTCCCACGTGTCGGATTCGGGAATCTCAGCGCGGGTTGGAATCGTGGCGGACATTAGAAAACGTCGAACGCCTCACCTCGAACGTCCAATATCGAATTCAGGCACTCACGTTCGCCAATTCGGCGTTGGGCGTTGCAGGTTTCGAATATCGCGAATTACTGGGTGGCGCGCGATTTTGCCTAGAGCGCGCTGCGTTAACTCGCGCCCAGGCGCAATTTTGTGCCAGGGGGATGCGCCGGAGGGATGCGGAAGTGGGATTAAGTCGAAGGCATGGCCCGCGCGTGTGACTCGATATTTGCGCCCGATTACCTGCTCCAGTTTCGTGCAAACGATGAATTGATTGATTGCCAGCCGGCCCATCGGGATAACCAGGCGCGGTTGCAGAATTTCGATCTCATTATTCATCCAGGATGAGCAGTTGTGAACCTCCTCTGGTGCGGGCACCCGATCAGTGCCGCCGGAATTTTTGCCCGGAAAACAACGGCAAACCGCGGCGAAGTACATTGTCGATCTTACCTCGGCTTCGTTTAACCGGCAGAACTTCTCGAGCCATTGAAACAAAGTGCGCCCGGCCGTGTGCGCGAAAGGTCGTTGCAACAGCGGTTCGCGCGGCCCCGGCGCCTGACCGACGATCATGACCTCGCTGGCGATGGCGCCGCCGGAAACTGGCGTCGATTGCATGCGCGGGCAGCGCCGGCATCGATGCAGACGGGTGACGTGCCGCGCGAGTGCGAATTGCTTGCGCGACGCGGTGAGCTTTTTCAAAACCGGCGAAAGATCGACAAGAGCAAGCTGAGCAGAACGCTCAGGATGATGCAGGTGGCGATCGGGAAATAAAACGCGGCGTGCTCCCGCTCGATGCGCATGTCGCCCGGCAAGCGTCCCAGCCATTTCGGCGCAAATCCGCTCCACAAAGTCAGACCAAGGAGCAGAATGATCGCCCCGAGGATGACAAGAAATTTCCCTGGCTCGCGCATCGAAAAAGTTTCATCGAACATTCCCCCGGGGGCAATGGGGAGTTGCGCGGCTATTGTGCTGGCAGAGAGTTGAGCGATGGCAGTCCAGTTCCGGGATTACTACGAGACACTCGGCGTTTCGAAAACGGCGACAAACGAAGAAATTCGCAGCGCGTTTCGCAAACTGGCGCGCAAATATCATCCGGACGTGGCCAAGGACAAGAAAGCGGCCGAAGAAAAATTCAAGGAAATCAACGAAGCCTACGAGGTTCTAAGCGATCCTGAGAAACGAAAAAAGTACGATCAGCTCGGCGCCGACTGGAATCAGCCCGGTGGATTTCAACGGCCGCCGCAATGGGGCGGTCAACCCGGTGGCGGGCGGTCTTATCAATGGAGCGGCGGCGATGGCGGGGTTGAGTTTGAATTCGGTGGAACCGGGTTCAGCGATTTTTTCGAGGCGTTTTTCGGCGGTGGGCGCGGCCGCTCGGCCTTTGGTGGATTCGGCGGTCAACAGGCGACAGCGGAACGCGGGGCGGACGTAGAAGCGGACATCATGGTCACGCTGGAAGAAGCGCTCCATGGATCGACACGGACGGTGTCGCTGCGGCGCGCCGGTTCCAACAAAGTGGAGAGCTACCAGGTGAAGATTCCGCGCGGCGTGCACGAAGGGCAGCGCATTCGCCTCGCCGGGCAAGGCGAAGCGGGCGCGCGTGGCGGCAAAAGCGGCGATCTGTTTTTGCGGGTGCGCCTGGCGCGGCACCCTGATTTTTCGGTCGAGGGCAGCGACTTGGTCCACGAGGAAAAAATCGCGCCGTGGCAGGCTGTCCTTGGAATGGAACTGATGGTGCCGACCTTGGAAGGCAAGGTGCGGCTCAAAGTTTCGCCCGGAACGCAAGGCGGCCAACGGTTCCTATTGCGCGGACGCGGTCTGCCCAGTGCGTCGGGAAAACGCGGCGATCTTTACGTCGAGCTGCAAATCCAAATTCCAAAGAAATTGACCGAACGGGAGCGTCAGGTCTGGGACGAACTAGCAAAACTGCACGGCGGCTAAAATCGATCAATCAATAGAGATTCCTCGACGTTCGGCTCGGAATGACAAGAGGGCCGTCCTCGTCGACAGTGGGTCGCACGTCGGATAATAAACCGAGCCTATGAAAATCGCACTCGGCACGGATCACGCCGGCTTTCGTTACAAAGAAAAAGTGAAAGAGCTCCTCGGCTCACTTGGTCACGAGCCGAAAGATTTCGGCGCATTCAGCGAGGAACCGGTCGATTATCCGCTTTTCATTCGGCCCGCGGCCGAAGCGGTTGCTCGCGGCGAATGCGACCGCGGGATTGTCTTCGGCGGCTCTGGCAATGGCGAAGCGATGGTGGCGAACAAGGTGCACGGTGTGCGCTGTGCACTGTGCTGGAACGAAGAATCCGCGCGCCTCTCGCGCCAGCATAATGACGCCAATGTGCTTTCCATCGGGCAGCGGTTGGTGCCGGAGGGGCTTGCCTTGAACATCGTTCGGATCTGGCTCGAGACTAAGTTCGAAGGCGGACGCCACGAGCGCCGCGTTGCGCTGCTCAACGCGATGTGAATCGCGGGGGCGGTCAATTCGCTACTTCAGCAATTGATCGGCGCAAACGGCGGTCAGGAAAACTGCGCTGACAAATGCGTTGCTTTGAAAGAACGCGCGATTGATCGCCGTGACATCCAAACGCCGAGCGCTGCGGTGTTCAAAAATTAACGCGCCCGCGACCAGCGCCATGGCCGCGTAGTAAACCGGCCCGAGTCCGGCTGCCCAACCAAACCCCATGAGCGCCACAAGCATGATCGCATGGAGCAGCTGGGCAGCGCGCAGGCTGCGAGAAATGCCCAGTTTGACGACCAGTGAACGCAATCCTTCGCGTCGGTCGAATTCGTAGTCTTGCGTCGCATAGATCAAATCGAAGCCGGCAACCCAGCAAATTACACCCATTGCCAGTATAAGTGGCGCGGGATCGACACGTTCGGTCTGGGCAATCCAAGCGCCGATCGGCGCAATTCCGAGCGCAATCCCAAGGAAAAAGTGCGTCGCGGCCGTGAAACGTTTCGTCAGCGAATAAAAAAAAACGATGCCGAGAGCGAACGGTGAAAGCCAGAGGGTCAGCCGATTGATCGCGGCCGCGCCGAGTAAAAATACGCTCGAGCTAATTACGAGCAGAAGGATGGCAGCCGATTTGGGCAGGAGCAGATGACGCGATGCAGTTCGCGGATTGCGCCCGTCCAATGACCAATCAATCACGCGGTTAAAGAGCATGGCCGCGGTGCGCGCTGCAACCATGCAGATCAAAACCAGCAGCAATACACGCGTGGACGGCAGGCCTCGGGCAGCGACGATGAGGGCGCCAAGCGCGAAGGGCAGCGCAAATACCGTGTGCGAAAACCGGATGAGCCGGAGAAAACGCGCGACTCCACCGCCCGCTGGCGCCGCCGTTTCGAAGTGTCGATCTTGTAGAGTCACCTCGGATTTTCCAGGAGTCGCCGCAGGCGCGTACTCCCGTGCGAGAGGATCGGCTGGCCATGGGCGAAGAAGATTCGTTCTGCTTGGCAGTCTAAAAGTTTTCGCAACGACCGGCGCATTTGTTTTTCGTCGCGGCAATATTTGCGCGGCAGGAAAGTGAAGCCGTAGGGCTCGAAATTAATCAGCCCATCGCCGACGATGAGCGTCCCGCCGTCGCGTGCGTGGTAGAGCGCCACCTCGCCGGCCACCGCTCCCTCGATCTCGATTATCTCGATTTCGTTTTCGATCCGATCGGCGTCTCGCACCTGCACGAACTGCTCTGGCTTTTGCCCTGCAAAGACATCGCCGGCGGCAAAGATCACCGCTGAGAATTCCTTGGAATACCAACTAGACGCGCGCTGATGGTTGGCATTGGTCAGGATAATAGCGGCGTGGCGTCCGGCCTCCAGCAACTGCTCAAACTGGGAGCGCTCAAGACGGATCGGATCGACGACGAAAATGCCACTCGGCGTGATGAGAGCCGTCGAGAACAGCTCGGCTCTGACGGTCGGGTCATAGCGTTGCCAGATGAAAAGTGAAGGGGCGACTTGAACAAGCGCAGCGGCAGCGGCGGCCATGGAGGGAATGTTGAACGCGGCAAGCGAAGGGGACAAGACGCGCGGCGGTAAAAGAGGGCTGGCATCATAGCTGCTTTACTCAGTATGGAAATTATAATCAATGATCACCTTCTCCTACCAAGCTCGCGATCCATCCGGTCGTATCGTCTCCGGAATCCAAGATGCCCTTAACGAAGACAACGCCGTAACCAGCCTGATGAGCCGAGGGCTCATGGTGCTCTCGCTCCAGCGCAAGGCCATGTCAGCGCGCTCGCGCAAGAAAACGTGGTCGGTCAAGGAGACCGATCTGGTTTTGTGCACACGGCAGTTGGCCACCATGATTGAGGCCGGCATCTCGCTCGTCCAGGCGCTGACGGCACTCTACGAACAGGCCGATCCGAAACGACAGCGCAGTCTTCGTCACATCCTAAGCGATGTGATTACGCGAGTGCAGGGCGGCGAAACATTCCACGAGGCGATTGGCAAACATCCCCGTGTGTTTAACCGATTGTTCGTAAGCATGGTAAAAGCAGGTGAGACCGGGGGCTTGCTTGCCGAGATTCTCGATCGGCTGGCCGGCTTTTTGGAAGCGAGCGCGCGCCTGCGCAAAAAGGTGAAATCGGCCATGACCTATCCGGTGATTGTCATTTGCATCGCGCTGGCCATTACAACGTTCCTGATCGTGCGCGTCGTTCCGATATTTGCCGAGATCTTCAAAGACTTCGGCGCAAAGCTGCCTGCCCCAACCCAGTTTTTAATCGATGTGAGCGACTTCGTCCGAGGCAATTGGTATTTCCTCCTCATCGCGTTGATCGGAGTCATCGTTGGCGTGCGCATGTTTGTGCGCTCGGCGCGGGGCAAACAATTGTTCGACCGATGGAAGTTGAAGTTGCCCGTGCTGGGGCCGCTCACCCATAAGATTTGCATGTCGCGCTTTGCCCGCACGTTTGCTCAGCTCATTCGCAGCGGCGTGCCGATTCTCGAGGTGCTCGAGATCGTGGGCGGCTCGGCTGGCAATTACGTCATCGAAAAAAGCATCTCGGGCGTGAGCGAGGATGTGGAAAAAGGCGACAATCTTTCCCTCGCGTTGTCCAAGAAACCGATTTTCCCGCCCATGCTATTGCGCATGGTCGCGGCCGGCGAAGCCACGGGTAAGATCGACACCATGCTCGAAAAAATGGCCGATTTCTGGGACGAAGAAATCGAGGCAATGCTGGATGCCCTTACCTCACTGATCGAGCCAATGCTGATTGTGTTTCTCGGATTAATCGTGGGCGGAATCGTCATCGCAATGTTCCTGCCGATTTTCAAACTGAACGAAGTGGTTTCACAGAGCAAACAAAGCTAACGAACAAAGCTAAGGAGAAGCTGCTCGTAAAGAGGGAGGGGCGGATCGCAAGGTCCGCCCCTTTGCTTTTCGGCCTCGACGGCTTTTCGCGACGAGCGGCGAGCTTACTCGAACCGGTTCGGTGCGGGCTGATCGAGAGCGCGCCAGAAGTACCACGCCGCCGCGGAACGGTACGGTCGCCATTTTTCGCCCAGCCGGGAAAGCTGCTTTGGCGTCGGCAATTTTCTGCGCCCGAAAGTTTTGGCGAATCCTTTGCGCACCCCGTAGTCGTGGACTGGCCAGACATCCGGGCGGCCAAGATCGAAGAGCAACAACATCTCGACCGTCCACCGGCCGATGCCGCGGACTTGCGTCAGGCGCTCAACGATCTCTTCGTCGCTCATCCGGGCGAGCGCCCGCGCCGAGGGAACGGTGCGGTCGAGCGTTTTTGCGGCCAGATCTTTTAACGCCGCCACTTTGCTGCGCGAGAGACCGGCGCCACGAAGCTTTTCGTCCGCGGTGGCGAGAACCGCTTTCGGATCGAGATATTTTCGTTTGCCATAAAGCCCCCGCACTCTGCCCCAAATCGTGGCGGCGGCTTTGCCGCTGAGCTGTTGATAGGCGATCGATTCCGCGAGCGCGTCGAACGGCCTGACGGACAATGAGGGAGTAATGTTATAACGGCGCGCCCGCCCGATCAGGGCGGCCAACCGCGGATCAGTCGCGCCGAGATGTTGCTCCGGAGTCATGCCCCGACTTTACCCCGTTCGATTGCTTGTTAAAGTACCGGGCTACTTCGCATTGTCGATCTTGCGCAGTGAATGCAAGCGGCAATACAGCCGTCGAACGGGCTCGTGTGCGAATTAGGGGAAGCGCAAGGCAAACACGGCCATGGCAACGACACTGATAGATCGGATCACACCGAAAGCATTTCGCGATTTCGCCGCCGCCGCGGTGGACTTTCTCAAGCTCAACACCGTCGAGCACAAGTTCCGCCACGGTAAACCAGTCGTGGTCAAGACCCGGAACGGCACGAGCGAACAAATTTCTGAGTCGGCCAATGTATTTTTCCGCCTGGCCGGCATACCGATCCGCTTCTGGAGCAAAACAAACGAGTGGCAGCGATGGGAAATCGATTGCTACCGCATGCTCAATGGCGACAAGTTTCGCGCCTTACGGGTGCGTGACAACGCCATCTGCGTGGAGAAAGTCCCCGGCCGCAGCCTCTGGGACCACATGCTCGAAGGCACCTTGAACCGGCAGATGATGCAAGCGGCCGCGAAGGAATTTCGCCGCGCACATCAATTCTGGAGCGCCGAGTTCGACGGGCCGTGGTCGCATGCCGACGCCACCATGCAGAACGTGATGTACGATGCGAAAACGGATCGAGCCCGCTTGATCGACTTCGAGATCATGCACGAGAAATCATTGGCGCCGGCCGCGCGCCATGCCGACGATCTTATTGTCTGTTTGCTCGACTTGATCGCGAAAGGCCGCCGCGGCCACTGGCTCCCTCTGGCAGTAGCGTTTCTCGAAATCTACGGCGACAGAGACGTGCTCCCCGAGGTGAAGGAGCGCCTCGTTGTGCCGACCGGACTGGCGCGCATCTGGTGGAACGTGCGCACCAGTTTCGCGAATACCGCGAAAGTGAAACGCCGTCTCGAGCTCTTGCGCAATGCCCTCAGCGCGCTTCAGGCTTCTCCAGCCGTCGCACCGGAAGGGGTCCGCAAGAGGCGGCGTCCCTCGACGATCTGCCACGTTATCAACCCTGGAATTCCAAGCGTCAGCTCGCGCGCCCTGCTAATAAGCGAAAGGGCGAAAGCTGCCTCGCCAGGAATACCGAGAAGATTGCCAACGACGACGTAACCGCCTTCCTGGACACCAATCCCGCTGGGCACGGCAAAGGCGGCCGAGCGGATTGTGAAAGCCATGCTTTGTAGGATCAGCGCGTTCACAAACGTCGCCGGCAAATCCATCGTCCAAAGCGCAAGCCAGATTTCGCCAGACGCAACGACGAGGGAAACAATCGTCCAGGCGCAGCATGCCAGAAGAGCCCCGCGCCGCGCATAGAGTGAACGCACCGTTTGGTCCAAAGTGTCCCCGCGTTCCACGAAAGAGCGCCAGCTGGAGGAACCCGCCATGCGCGAGATCAGGCGTCCAATGAAACCGAACAGCCCCCAGCGCTGTGCAAAATAGAAGCCGGCAAAAGCAGCCAGCGCCACGACTGTTCCGAATAACGTGGGACCCACGAAATGCGTCTGCCCTGTCGCGCTAACAAGCAGCACCAATCCAAGGACGGTAAATCCCGCTTGGACAAAGACGCCCAATGTAAGATCGACAATGACCGTTCCCGCCGCGATGGGCAACGACACGCCGTGCAACGTTGCCAGGCGCGCCCGGACGATGTCGCCGCCGACCGCCGCCGAGGGCACCAGCGTGCTGATCGACTCGCCAATCCAACGCATCCATACAAGGTGACCGAGAGCCGGGCGCTCCGACTTGGGAAAGAGCACCCACCACGCGCCGGCATCGAGAAATATCGGTATGCAATGATAGACCACGATGCCCGCGATTACCCATTCCGGCGTGACGAAGGCATCGAACACTTTGACTGCACCCTCACGGATCAGGAGCCCGGTGAAGAGAGCCGCGCCGGCGAAGCCAAGTAGATAAAATGTGACTTGGACTTTGGTCGGTCGCTTCATTGTCAGAGTAGTTCGAGCCAGAGCGACGCCATGCGCTCAGCTAAATGCAGCGAACTCGAAAAGAAGTCCCGCGCAGGCGTTCGGCTTAGCTCAACCGAGCCTCTGCAGGAACTTCGCGCTCTTCGACCGGAACAAGAACAGCCGCTTCAAGCTCAGTCACCGTCGCAGGCAAAACGGGCTGACGCCGTATCGGCTTCGTAGCGAAGAGACAAATCGTCAGCCAGCCCGACCCGAACAGCATTGCGGCAAGCACATCAGAAAGATAATGCGCGCCGAGGGCGATTCGGCTAAAGCCGACCAGCAGCACGATCACCGCTGCGCCGCAAATCGCGAGTCTG
This sequence comes from Chthoniobacterales bacterium, assembly GCA_046262735.1. Classification (GTDB taxonomy): domain Bacteria; phylum Verrucomicrobiota; class Verrucomicrobiia; order Chthoniobacterales; family UBA10450; genus AV17. Next base: position 8,614 of record JBHEMD010000117.1, read on the forward strand.
CGCCGCCGGTGTCCCTTGATAAACGGGACCAAAAAGAGAGCCAGTTGTCCGTAGAGCAAGGTCGCGCCGATCGTGTGGCCGCTCGCAAAACTGTAACCCGACCAATCGACGAACTGTCCGGTCAAAAACGGTCGTGGCCGATGGACGAGAATCTTGACCAGCTCGTTCAGAAGCATCCCGCCGGGCACCGCCACTACGAGGGTGGCCAGCGACAGCCAGTGTTTCTTCCACACGAAAAACAGGACTCCGCAAAAGACAACAAACCCGATCCACTCGGCTGACCCCGGCTCACTCAGCGCCCGCAGAAAGGTGACAAAATGCTGGGTCAAATGAGCGTGGAACCAATTCGCCAGGCCATGGTCCGGTCCGAGCAGCGGATTTACCATGGCGAGGGGCACGCAGTTCTGGGGGAGAAGGGCGCTTGTCACAAAAAGGCCGCCAAAACTAGACACGTTTTTATGGTAGTCAAATCGAATTTTGCCCGTCGATCCAAAAAAAGCCCGGCCCGGGCGGAGGAATCAAATCTTGTCACGATATCTGCTTTTGGATACACCGATTCCCTCGCCATCAAACGATTAGCTTGAGATGCCCTGCTGACCTTACCGCTTTATGAAACATATCTCGCGTCTCTTTTTCCTCGTCGTTTTCGCCGGCTCCGCCCTTGGCGGCCCTGTTTCCGAGCTTCAACCAGCACCCACTCCCGAGGAGCAAAATTCACGCGAGCTTTTCGCTTACGAGACGACCTACACCTTCGATAGCGATTTCAAGGACGACCACGACAAGCTCGGGCATGGTAGCTCGCTCTACGACCAGTTCAGCTACAACCACCGGTTTCTCATCAAGGGCAACTGGTTCTTCCGCGCCGGCGTCGAATACGAGCGGTTCGATTTCGGCGGCACCGACAACGGTCTCCCCGACCATCTCCAGACCATTCACGCTCAGCTCGCCATTGAATATGTAATCCACGATCACCCGGGTCTCAGCCTCGAGATCAATCCGGGCCCCTACTTTCAGGACGATATCACCGGCGACTCGATCGACGTGCCATTCAAAGCGTTCGTCACCTTTCCGCTCAAGAAAGACAAAATCTTTGCCGTGATCGGTGTCGGCGGTGCGCTCTACCAGGATCCGCCGATCGCTCCGGGCGGCGGTCTCATCTGGCTTTTCACCGATCAGTTCCGCCTCGAAGGCGTCTTCCCCAAGCCGGCGCTGGTTTACAATCCAAATGACGATTGGGAATTTCGAATCCTGGGCGACCTCTATTTCGAAAGCTACCGCACCGACGATATCGCCGCGACCCAACACAAAATAACCCTGCACAACGCCGTCGTTCAGTACGGTGAGGAGCGGGCCGGCGGACAGATAACCTATTCCGGCTTTAAGCCGTTCGATATTACCGTCGGCGGCGGCTACACCTTCAAGCGCGACTTTGATTTCTTCCGTGCCAATGTCCGCGCGAAATTAGATCCCGCGCCTTACGTCCGCCTCGCGATTGAAGCGAAATTCTAGTTGTAGCCGCGGTCCCTGACCGCGGTCCGAGGTCGACGACCTCGGCTACAAAAA
>JBHEMD010000118.1:0-8104 GCA_046262735.1 Chthoniobacterales bacterium
CAGGCCGGTGCGAATGGTTTCCGATTGCGGCTCGAGGATTTGCCACATCGTGTAGGCGGTGGCGTCTTCCTGCTCCCAGATGTAACGCACGAGCGCCTCGGTCACGATCCGCGGGCTGGGCGACACGCCGCCGTTGTTCAGATTGATGATGCCGCGGGTAACGCTGAAGGAGTTTTGGATGGTGGCCCAGTAATCCTCGTCCGTGGCCGCTTCTTCCGGCGTGAGATGGGCGACGGTCTTTGTCGCAGCTTCCACGTCTTTTAGTAACGACGCGACGGTCGCCGACGAAAGCGCGGCCAGCCCGAGGCTTTTGCCGGCGAGGGAGAGAAAATCGCGTCGCGTGCGCACGGGTGTCGATCTTCGCGGATTCGCCACGACGTGACAAGCTGGTGCTGGCAGGTGTTCGGTGAGAAGTGAGAGGTTAGAAGTGAGAAGTTGAGAGGTGAGAGGTAAGAAGGGGGATCGCAGCGGGTGAATGGTGATCAGGGGGATTGGCGCGGCGAATCCGTCGCTGCGCGAATCGGTTAGCGGGTTCATCGAATTAAGGTTCAGGAAGTCGGGACGATGCGATAGGATCGCGGCTCATGACTGAGCGGCACGAGGAAATCGCGTCGATGATGCCGGCGGACCTGGACGGGTTGCCGCAGCGGGGTGGGTTTCGGTTGCGCGGGCTGGAGATGACCCGGCTGGAAACATTTATCGACGCGGCGTTCGCATTCGCGATCTCGATGCTGGTGATCGCGGCGCAGCAGATCCCGGACAATGTCCAGACGTTGCTGGCGGCGTTCAAAAATGTGCCCACCTTTGTTTGCAGCATCGCGGTGCTGGGAATCTTTTGGCGGGGCCATTGGTTGTGGAGCCGGCGTTACGGCCTGGAAGATAACATCTCGATTCTGATCAGCTGGGCGCTGATCGTTACGATCCTGATCTTTATCTATCCGTTGAAGGCGATTTTCGGGGCGATGTGGTACCTGCTGAGCAACGGTCAAGTCGGCCAGCGGCTCTCGCTGCACACGACCGAGGCGCAGGCGCGAGCGATCTTTGCCATCTACGCGCTTGGATTAATTGCCATTTCCGCTGAGATCCTGCTTTTATATCTGCGGGCGTGGCAATTGCGCGAGCCGCTGCGATTGAATGGACTGGAAAGATCGACAACACGCGGGGAGCTGACGGGCTGGAGCATCCCGGTTAGCGTCGGCAGCGTGTCGCTAATCCTCGCGCTCACTTTGCCGGCCGAGCAGATCCAATGGAGCGGCTGGGTTTATTTTTCGATGATTGTCCTGGTGCCGCTGTATGCGCATCGGCGCGCGCGTGCAAAGCGACGCGGAGTGGCGAGTGACGAGGACAAGCGAAAGGCGTAGAGGGCCCGGATCACTGGATAATGATCTATCGCGTACGCCGAGAGCTTCAGAAGCGGGAGAGATCGCTGTAGCGGATCAGGAGGTCCGAGGGATCGTAATAAACCGCGATCGCGCCAGCGTGTTTCAGGACGGCTTCACTCGTGCCGCCGCAAGTGAGCGCAATTGTGCGCAAGCCGGCCCTGGCCGCGGCTTCGATGTCGAAGCGCGTGTCGCCGACATTGATGACTTCCGCGGCCGGCAGGTCGCTAAGTTTCTCGAGTGCGGCGGCGAAAAGGTCGGGCGCGGGCTTGGAACGGTCAGCGTCGTCGGCGCTGGTGTAGCCTTCGATGAGATTGTCGATCTTGAGGAGGCCGACGTAATACCTGGTGTCGCTCTCTTTGCCGGAAGTAGCGAGAACGATTTGCTTTTTCTCGTCCCGGATGCGCTGGAAGAGTTCGGGCACGTTCGGGAAGGGGCGGACGCGGGGAAGATATTCTCTGCGAAAAATTTCCGACCGGTATTCGTCGAGCTCTTTGCCGAAGCGCGCCATCTCGTTTGGCGTGAGGAATTCGGGCAGATATTGATCGGAGCCTTTGCCGATCTGCGCGCGCAATTCATTTCTTGGAAATTGTTTGCCGAACTTGCGAAAGGCCCGGTCCCATGAATCGACGTGAAGCTCGTTGGAATCAACGAGAGTGCCGTCGAGATCGAAAATGAACGCGCGAATCTTTCCGGTCATCGGCTGTGTGTAATCGGGGCGGCTCTTGGTTTTGGTGGTAAAGATTTTTGTAACGGCAAAGCGGCCGACCGCGGTGTGCCAAGAATGAATTGTGTCCGTGATCGGTGAAAATGAGCAGAATTCTCAGAAATCATGCGTGTAAGGGCAACTAAGGCTTAACGCGGGGGTTGAATTGGTGCAGAATCGAATTGGGAGGACTCATATATGAAAAGGACATTTCAGTGGCTCGTGCTCGCGCTGGGCGGGCTGGCGTTGGCCGCGACGGTAGAGGCGAATCCGCCGACGCAGAGCAATTCGAATGGTCGTCCGGTCGCTCGTCGCCCGGCGCCGCGGGGAGACAGTGGCCTGAACGGGGCCGGCTATAGGAGCATGGGCCCGGCTTCGGGCTATCGGCCGACATCATTGCCAAATTACGGCGCGCGCGCGCCGATTTATTCGGGTGGCCAACGCTTTTCTTCGATGCCGACCGGCCAGGGAAGCGCATTTCGCTCGGCGCCGGTTCGAAGTTACGGTGGGAGCACGCCAACCTATTCGGGCGGGCAGCGGTTTTCAGCGAGACCGACGTCAGACTCGAGTTGGCGACAAACTTTTCCACGCTCGAATTTTCAGCGGCCATCCAGCGGCGAGGCGATTAGCAATTCCGGGACGACAAGCACGCGGACCGGAACCAGTTTCGACCGAACGACAACGCGCAATCAGGCTGGCAGTTTCCAAACCACCCGCAGCGGCCGGAGGACGCAGACCAGCGGCTTTAATCCGACTGGTTCGCGGACGACGCAGAACCATGTGTTTGCGACGCGGTCGGCCAATTGGCAGCCGAACTGGAACCGCAATCGCGATCATTGGTGGAACGGTCACCGCTGCCGGTTCGTCAATAACAGCTGGGTAATTTTCGATTTCGGGTTTTATCCATGGTTCGGGTACCCCTACGCTTACGGCTACGGCTACGATTATTATCCGTACGGTTATGGCTATGGCTACGATCCCGGCTACGGATACGACGACGGTGGTTACTACTATGGCGGCGATCAGGGTTATGGGCAGGACGGTTCCGGTTCGTACGGGCAGGATGGAGATTCGTCCGTGGCCGCGGCCCAGGAGCAACTGGCGCGACTCGGGTATTACCGCGGAAACATCGACGGTGTATTCGGTCCCGAAACACAGCGCGCGCTGAGCGGGTTCCAACGCGACCGTGGCTTGGATGCGAGCGGGTATTTGACGCTCGAAACGCGTCGTGCGTTGGGGCTACGCGGATAACGCAGCGAGAGCGATCGGTGAGAAGTCGTCAGTGATCGGCTCCAGAGCGATTGCTGATCACTAATCCCCCTGCAATCCGCATTCCTGCGCAGCTTGACTGCTTCAGGCGATGTTCGCCAGCCATCTAGGCCGCAGTGAAGGCAGCCTTACGCTTCCACTGGCAGCTCGACGTCGACCGGCTTTTCTTTCTTCGCCAACGCGCGGCGCAGTTTCGACAACGCGATGTTTTGCAACTGCCGGATGCGCTCGCGGGTAACGCCGAACTTCTTGCCGACTTCCTCGAGCGTTTTCGGTTTGCCGCCGTCGAGTCCGAAGCGCTGGAAAATGATTTTCTTTTCCCGATCGTCCAGCACATCAAGCAAACCGCCGACCTCGTTGCGCAGATTCTTATCGCGCAGCAATTCAAACGGCGTTTGCGCCTCTTCGTCGCCGACGATTTCGCCGAACTCAGTCGAGTCATCATCGCTAATCGGCGCGTCGAGCGACGCCGGCCGGATCGACACGGTCTTGAGCTGCGAAACCTTGCCGCTGGCAATGCCGATCTCGTCGCCGAGCTCGTCATCGGTTGGTTCGCGCCCGAGTTCCTCGCTCATCTGGAGCGAAACGCGGCGCATCTTGGAAATCTTATCAACGAGATGAACGGGCAGACGGATTGTCTTGCTCTGATTGGCCAGCGCCCGCTTGATCGATTGTTTGATCCACCACGCGGCATAGGTGCTGAGCTTGCCGCCTTTCGCCGGATCGAAACGCTCCACCGCCTTCATCAGGCCAATGTTGCCCTCCGAGATGAGGTCGAGCAGCGGCAGACCGAGGTTGGCGTAGTCATGCGCGATCTTCACGACCAGTCGCAGGTTCGACCGAATCATGAGCGCGCGCGCCTCGCGGTCGCCCTTTTTGATTTTTGCCGCCAGCTCGATCTCCTGCTGCGGCGTCAAAAGCGGGATTTGCCCGATCTCGCGCAAATAAATCTTAATTCCAGTATCGCTATCTTCAGCGGCCATAAAACTTTTCATGAACTTTGGGGGGTTTGACTACCTCGCGGACGATGGTGGGGTGCGCCAAAGCCGCGTACGCAAAACTTCTTAGCATTCTAGGAAGTAGTTAACAAGGTTAAATATCTCGCATCTCAGACAGCTTCTGGATGTGTCTTGTTCAAATTTTTTGAGATCGTTTCGATAAGGCATTTATCGCCGCCTACTGATGTCCAAAACGCCCCCCAGCGTATGTAAAACGCATTTGCGGCTTTTCCGCTTTCGGGTTTTTTGCGACGCTCGCCGCCGCGATGCTGGCAAAAATCTATTCCGCGGCCGTTTATGGCGTCGATGCCTACGAAATTGAGATCGAGGTGAACGGCGCGGGCGGCGATCCGGCGATCGTCATTGTCGGTTTGCCCGATGCGGCCGTGAAAGAAAGCCGCGACCGCGTCACGACCGCGATTGCGAATAGCGGCTATTTTTGGCCGCGCGGGCGCACCACGATCAATCTCGCGCCGGCCGACATTAAAAAGGAAGGCCCGAGCTTCGATTTGCCGATCGCGCTCGGCATGATTGCCGTGACCGAAGAACTCGAGAGCTCGCCATTCGAGAACTTCAGTTTTGTCGGCGAGCTGGCGCTGGACGGAACGGTGCGCCCGGTTAAAGGCGTGTTGCCGGTGGCGCTGGAAGCGCGGCGCCGCGGCAAACGGGCGTTGTTCGTGCCGCAGGCGAATGCGCTCGAAGCCGCGATGGTCGACAAGATCGACATCTACGGCGTGCAAAATCTGCGGCAGACATTCGATTTCCTGCGCGGCCAAGTCGCTCTGCTGCCTACGCGCGCTGATCTGACAAAATTCTTCGCGACCCACCAGGATTATGACGTCGATTTCAGCGACGTCAAAGGTCAGGCGCATGTGAAGCGCGCCATCGAAGTGGCTGTCGCCGGCGGTCACAACATTCTCATGATCGGCCCGCCTGGCTCGGGCAAATCGATGCTCGCAAAGCGCATCGCCACCATCATTCCGCCCATGACGCTCGAGGAAGCGATCGAAACGACAAAGATCCACAGCATCGCCGGTTTGCTTGACGGCGAGTGTTCATTTGTCGCGACGCGACCGTTTCGTTCACCCCATCACACCATCAGCGACATCGGTCTGCTTGGCGGCGGCACGTTTCCCAATCCCGGTGAAGTGAGCATCGCGCATAACGGCGTTCTGTTTCTCGACGAGCTGCCCGAGTTCAAACGCTCCGCGTTGGAAGTAATGCGGCAGCCGCTCGAAGACGGCAAGGTGACTGTGTCGCGCGCCGCAGGAAGCGTCACGTTCCCGAGCGAATTGATGCTCGTCGCCGCGATGAATCCGTGCCCGTGCGGCTATTTCGGCGACCTGAAACGCGAATGCCGCTGCGGACCGGTGCAGGTGCAACGTTATCGTCAGCGCATCTCTGGACCGTTGCTTGACCGGATCGATCTGCACATTGAAGTCCCGGCCGTCGAATATCGCGACGTGTCGAGCGATCGCGCCGAAGAACCTTCCACCGCGATTCGCGAGCGCGTCGCTCGCGCCCGCAAAATTCAACAGGAACGTTTCGGCGGCGCCAACGGCAAAATAAACTGCAACGCCCGGATGACGACGCGCTACCTCAAAGCGCATTGCAAACTGACCCAGGACTCCCACGACCTGATCCGCGTCGCGATGAACGAATTGAACCTGAGCGCCCGCGCCTACGATCGCATCCTCAAAGTTTCCCGCACCATCGCCGACCTCGACGGCAAGATCGACATCTCACCCGAGCACGTCAGTGAGGCGATCCAGTATAGGACATTTGACCGGACACTTTGGGTTTGACGGATATGACGCGGACCGGGCCGGAGGAAAAAATAAGCTGGCCTTGATTTGCTAGTGGATCTGAATCGCGCCGGGTTTTGGTCACGATCAGTCGTTGGCTGTTCAACCACTCCGGATCGCCTTCGGCCGACGGGAGACTTTTCATCCAGTTGCCTGTCTTTAAGTAAACGTAACAGAGATCGTTGAGCTCGAGATTGGCGTGCGCCAGTTGCCGGCTGTCGATCTTTTGTGCGTTCAGCCAGTCGATCAACGCGAGCCAGTTTTTTTCCGGCGGTTCCTGAAATCGGATCGGCGCCAGCGCCGCAATGACAAAAACGGCCGCGGCGGCAGGCGCAACTCCGGGCAGATCGCGGTTAAACCAGCGGGTCAACCGCGGCCACGGGATCCGGCAAATTCCCCACGCGCAAATCCAGGCGAGCATGGGATAAAGCGGCAGTGCGTAATTTGGTTTTTTCTCGGCGAAACTGCTCAATGCAATCAGCCACGTTCCGACCCAGATCGCACCGAAGAGACAAGAATCGCGGTTCCACAAATCAGCGGATGATTTTCTGATGCGCAGGTAGATCGCGTAAACGAGTGCGAGCATCCATGGCCAGTAAGTCGCCGCGTTCTCCTGAAGGTAATAATAGATCGGCGTGTGCGACGGCTTGGCTGCGACCTTTTCGATCTGGCGGCTGAAATATTGGTGGGTGAACGTGTCGCCGAAAACGGAATACATATAGAGATGCCACGGCGCGGCGATGACAAGCGCGATGGGTAGCGCGCCGAAAGCAAGCCATCGAATCAAGACCGCCCGTCGGGCGAGACCGAGCCAGACCGCAAAAAGCGGCAAGGCCAGCAGTGCGACCAGCGGTTTGCAAAGCAGCGCCAAGCCAAGTGGCACTCCGCAGAGCACTACCGCCGACACGCGGCCACTGCGAATGGCGATTGTGATCAGCCAGACCGCCGCCATGATGAAAACCAGTTGCCACAGATCGAGCGAGATCTCGCGGGTGCGCCGGAAAAATTCGTAGGTCAGCGCGAGCACGATTCCGCTCGTGACCGCTTCGCGGGGCGTCCCGAGATTGCGCACGGCCAGCATGCTGAAAACGATCGCACCCGCGGCGGCGAGAATGCTCGGCAAGCGCGCCGCGATGAGATTTGCGCCGAAAATTTTCAGGAACAACCCATGAATCCAGAGCGGCAGCGGCGGCTTATGCAGGTACGGTTTTTCCGGACCGATGTGCGGCGTCAGTAGCGAGCCGCCGTCCCACATGTAACGCCCCGCCGCCGCATAAACCACGGTGTCGCGCCGAAATTCCCCTTGTTCCAAATGCGGCAACGTGACCGCGAACAAAATCAAAACCGGAAGCAAATAGAACTTGAACGCGCGCCGCATGCGCCTCGATGTTCGCGAAGTCACGTCAGCTGGAGAAGCTTTAAGTGGGTCGGCCGGGACTCGAACCCGGAACCAACGCCTTAAAAGGGCGCTGCTCTACCGATTGAGCTACCGACCCTTGGGAGGAAGGCTTTTTACTCCGCCGCGGCGCTCGCTGCAACTGTAGCGGCGCTCTATGAGCGTCGCATTAAATTCGTCTGACGATAAACCGCCGCTATAACCGAATAGTTGTAGGGCAGACGCTACGCCTGCCAATGTTCGAAATGCAGGCGATGGGCTTGCCCTACAATTTCAGGGTGTTGACCAAATCGCGGAGCGAATTTTTGCGCCGATCCAGCTGAAAGATCGACACACCCGTGTCGCGGTTTTTCCGCTGCTCTGCGGTTGGCGCGCAATTTTAGTTTCCACGCGGTCGTAGACGCGTTCAACCGGCGTTTTAGAGGTGAAGCGCGACGCCCGTCGCGCTGGAAATCGTCTTCCAGATGACTCCAACAACCGCATTCCAAACTTTTTCCACCGTCACCATCGACATGCCGACAAGCGTATTCACAAAATTCCGGCTCATGTCT
>JBHEMD010000119.1:0-14697 GCA_046262735.1 Chthoniobacterales bacterium
CTGTTGGCGCCAGCGCGCCACGATCGTACTGGCGAATGAACGCGCCAGAACTCCCGGGCGCTGCAATTTGCACAGTACTCATGATCCGGGTGATGATCTCGTTATCGAGCGTTGAATAAGCCGGCGTGATGTCGCCGGAAATGAGCGCGCCTTTCACATCAAAGAGGCGCGCGTAACCCTCCAGATCGAGCGACGGCTGATTACTTAGCGCTTCCATTGCCTGGACAAAACGGAGGTCGCGCTCATCGAGATTCCGCGGGGGCCCGAAACGTTCGCGCGCCCGAGTTGATCGAAATAGTGCAGTTCCTTTCGCGGCGGCATCCAAAAATCCCGATGCACCGCCAGGTTTTCGTACAACCAGCCGGTGCCCGAGCGTTGTCCCCCGACACAAAAAAAATCCGGACCCGCCCCGTTCGGACACGACGGCCGCGGCGTCAGACGTCGCGCGTTACTAATCGACTGCATCAACCGCCGAACAAAACGCATTGTCGATCTTGTGCGCGATTGGAGCGTTTACTCCGCCGGGCGATGCCATCGTCCGACCCAGGTGCCCCAGCCATAAAATCCGAGCGCTTCGAGGCGGCCGGTGGCCGCTAGTTCATCCACTTCTGTGCGCGTCGTCGCGGCTTTGGCCGCCGGGCCAAGGTAATCATCGATCACAACCGCGCAGCGATCGGCCAGTTTGTCCTCGTAGCAGCGAATATCCCGTTTCACCTGGCCATCGGCATCGATGATCAAGAGCCCGATCTCCTCGAGACCGATTGCGGCATGAACCGCAGCTACTGTGGCCGGCTCAAAGGAACGGCCGTTGATCAGGGTCACCATGTCGGCGAAACCGTGCTTGCGAAGGTTTCGTTGCAGGTCGCGGTAGATATCGCGCGAGGGCAACTGCGGATGTTTTAGCGATCCACCGGGCTCGATCGCGATGAACGTCTTCTGCGTAGCCGAGTCGCGGACGCCGAGCGCCGCGGCCATGGTTCCTCCTCCGAGGAACGCGCCAATCTCCAGGACATGCCCGGGGCAAGTTTTGGCGAACTGATAAATGAGGAACAAAACGTCCAGGTGCAGCATCGAAAGCTTCCGGATTTTTCCGAGCTCCCCCTGGATCGGCTCCTGCCGGCATCGCACGAGCGTTCGCATCAACTCGAAGCAGTCGGTGAGTTGCCGATTGCTTTCAGGCGGCGTGGAAAATTCTGAAGCGAGCACGAAGTTGGATGCGTCCGATCTAGCGACTGATTGTCGATCTTCCGCGCCAGCGTCCCACCCACGTGCTCCAGCCGTAATAACCCAGCGGCTCGAGCAGACCGGCTGCGACCATCGCGTCCACCTCCTTGCGCGCGACGGCGATTTTGTTGTCTGGCGCGAATCCGTAATAATCATCGATCACCATCCAGCATCCCGGCGCCAGTTTATGAGCGTAACAATCTATGTCGCGTCGTTTACCCGCGTCGGCGTCGAGGATGAACAGTGCGATTGCATTCGAGCCGAGCGCCTGATCCACAGCGGCAATCATATTGCGATCGGCCGAACGCCCCTTGAGCAGAGTGACCAGGTCGGCAACGCCTTCCCGGGCGAGGTTGCGCTCCAGATCGCGCCAGATATTTCGGCTGCCGAGGCGGTCGTGTTTCAAGCTGCCGCCTTGTTCGATCGCGACCAGAGTTTTATTTGCGCCGGAATCGCGCACACCGCGTGCGGCTGCGATCGTGGCGCCGCCGAGAAACGCGCCGATCTCCAGAATCTGCCCGGAACAGGTGCGGGCGAAGTGATAAATTAACAACAGTACGTCGAGGTGAAGCATCGAGTATTTCTTGCGGATCTTGTCCAGTTCGCCGTGGATCGGCTCCTGACGGTATTCCATCAGCGTGTGCATCAAGCCGAACACGTCATTCAATCGCGCCCGGTCTGTCGTTACCGCCGCGCTGTCGCTCGCCGCGGCCGCCGACGACGACGGATTTTGAATCGGCATTGCTCCGCTCAAGCCGTCGGAAAAAACGCGTTCTCGAATGTCGGTTGAAACGCGCCGCGTTCCGTTTCGCCGACGCAGAAACGCGGGCTCAACTCGAGCTGGGCAGCACAATGCAGATCGATGTCGATCCTGCCGGATTTGGCCAGGGAATCCGACACCGTGCGCAGCGCAAGCGCGGGTGTGTTGCAATCCCGGCTCAAATGCCCAAGCACCACGCGCTCGATTTTGCCGGGCAACAATTCTTCGAGCACAGTCGCGGCCGCACTATTCGAAAGATGGCCGTGACGGGACTGAATCCGTTGTTTCACCGGCCAGGGACGATGGGTGTCGTTCTGGAGAAGTTTCTCGTCGTGATTGGTCTCGATCACGAGGGTGTGCACTTGCCGGAGCCGTTCCACGATCAGTTTCGTCACCGAACCAAGATCGGTGATATAGCCGAGACTGCTCGAGCCGGCGGAAAAGACGAACCCGACCGGATCGACCGCGTCGTGCGGCACCGGGAACGGTTGCACGCTGATATCGCAGATCGAAAACTCGGCGCCGGTGCGAAAGATCCGCCAGTTCCGATGTCGATCTAGGGCGCAATCAGAGCGCACTGCTTCCGCGGTAAGGGCGTTTGCGTAGATCGGCACGTCGATCCTGCGGCAAAGCACTTCTAAGCCGCAGACGTGATCCCCGTGTTCGTGCGTGAGCAACACACCGTCGAGCTGTTCCGGCGTCACGCCGCACTGCTCCAGCCGCAGCACGATCTGTCGCGCGCTCAATCCGCCATCGACCAGAACCCGGCAGTGATCAGTCGCGATTAGCGCGCTGTTCCCCGCGCTCCCGCTCCCGAGCATGGTCAAACTGAACACGCCCGGTATTTAGCGATGAGCTCGGCGTTTCCGCAAATTAAATCCGGAACAAAAACGACAATCGACGCCAATCGATGCCAGGATTCAGCGTTTCGTTTCGCCGTCTTTTTTAATGATGAACCCGAGATAGCCCCAGCGTCCCCATTCGTGGTGCGCTGTGCGCGCGTAGTCCAGGAGCCCGCTTTTTTTGTCGTGCGCATACGTGCTCGCGACGAACTCGGCGAATGCGCCGGTCATGTTCACATCGTGCGAGACCAGCATCCCCCCCTCGCCGAGCCGGTCCCAGAACTGGCGAAACTCCCATTTCATATGGTGGTAACGATGCGAACTGTCGTGTAGGAACAGGTCGATCTTCGCCGGCAACTGGTTGTTGCGCACGAGCTCTTCCACTTTTCCATGCACCGGCACGAACTGCGCGCGTAATTCCGCGGGAATCAGCGCGCCGTGCTCGCATTCGTCGCTCATTTCGATGCTGTACAAGCGCGCGGCGCCGAGCTGTTCGTCGGTCAATGCTTTCAAAATAAACGCTGCCGATAGCCCGACGAACCCGCCCGATTCCACGACGATCATTGGCCGCTGGACACGGGTAAGCGCATAGAGCGTTGCGCAATCGAGCGCGGCCATCAGCCCCATCTTTCCGAACTCGGTTCGTCGTCGCATCATCTCGGCCGTGAACGGGCTGGATCGAATTTCCGCGGCGAACTGGCTGATGCGATCCCACACTCCGTAAAAGGGCATCGGCAACGGCTCGCTCAGGTTCGCCTTGCTCTTTCGGCGGCGCCAGGATCGTGGAAGCAGATCCATCTTGGCCATGATCAGCGCAGAACATGCGCCGTGCGTTTCGGGCGCGCGAACGTTATTTGTCGCTTGCCGACAACGACTAGGGCGGCTGCCGATCGGCCAACGCGAGGATCCGCCGTTTCTTTTCGCCGTAATCCAGCGAGCGAAAGGCGCGGATCTCGTCGAGGCGACGAAGGCCGTTCAATGAATCGAGATATTGCGTATAGCTCGCGGCCAGCTGCGTGGTCTCAAGATAACGAGCCCGCAAATTTTCGTTCCGGAACGCACCCGGGCAATTGCGCGCAAAAAGATGAAACCGCAGCCAGCGGCGGTCAGACCGCGAGACGCGCTGGGTTTTGCGAAAAAAGGCGACGAACAGGAGGAGCACAAGATAAGTGTCGACCTGCGCCTGGAGCTCGAGGTTCCGAGAAAAATCTTCCGACCCGATCTCGCGCGCGCCGCTCTTGAACTGAAGCGCGGCGTGGAGCGCGTGATTGATCTCTTCCACGAACGCGATGAGCGACCGGATGTTGTGGTCGCCTAGGCCGGCGCGGGGATCGTGGCGCTCGAGTTGTTCGATCAACCAGCGCGAATAATAAATGCCGACGTAAAGCCGATTGTCGGCGTGCCGCAAAAATGTGCGCGCCAGTTCGCTCAGTTCGCGCGCCGATTTACCGGCCAGGATAGACAATTGCGCGCAGCGCTGCCGATCGATCAGGCAATCTTCCAGGTTGATCCCGACTTGCGCGTAAGTGCGCTCGAAGAGTTTCTGGATCTGGCTAAAGAGCGTCTCGTTCACAAAACGAACGACGCGCGCGCGTCTTCATCGAGATTGAGCAACCGATCGGACAGCTCGTTGAGCGCGAGTCGGACATCGTGGAACCGCTCGGCTAATCCTTCAAAGACATCGTCCAGCTCGCATCGGCGGGCCGTCTCATGCCCGGCGACGAGTTGATAATTGGTCCGCCCAACTTGCTCGTAAAATTTGAGGTCGGGTCCGCCGCGGTCGCGCCGGCGTTGCGCGTTCTCGCGAAAGATGCCGCTGATAAAAAGCGAATAATTGCCGATGTGTGCGCGCAACAGGAACGCCTGCTCGGAAGAAAGCCGCTGCAGCGCGATGAGCATGTCGCAAATGTATTCGTGCGCGTGATTGCCGATGTTGTCGGGCCGCTCCAACCGATTGGCCCGCGAAAACGCTTCCAAGAGCGACGCGACGTAATCGCACAGCTTGCGATCGTTGATCGCCGCCTGCCGCAGGACGTGCCGGGCCAGGACATAAAAATAAAACTGCGGCGAGATCCGCAGGTGCACCGGATGAGACAGGATCGCATCGATCAGCCGCGGATGATCGAGAATCGAATCGCGCGTTGCGGCGTCGCTCAGAAGATCGACAATCGACACATGATCGGTTTGCGAGCGGGCCAGGGTGCGGACGATGAAATCAAAATCCGCGGCGGTGAATCGTTCCCGGCAATTCGCCCTGATCATCGAACTACTAGCCTCGGCGTTTTAGAGCACTGACGGTGCCAATGGCAAGTCTCTTCACGAGAAGTGATAGAGTGGCGGAAGGGGTGGGATTTGAACCCACGGTGGGTTGCCCCACGCTCGATTTCGAGTCGAGTGCCTTAAACCGGACTCAGCCACCCTTCCTCAACTGAGAAGAAAACGCCGAACGGTCCGCGCCGGACGGGCAAGAACGTCCAACATCCAATGTCGAATGCAACCTGTGTTCGAGAGCCAATCCGGATCGGCTGGGACATAAAAATATCACAAAATTAGGCTTGCCTTGCACCCGTTTTGCCCCGCATATTGTATGTCCGCCGGACGGCTCCCGCTATTACTTGGTGTTCGCCAGAATTCACAGGTTATTGGCCCGGGCTGTTCACCAGTATTGACTAGTATTCACAACCGCCAACCTCCTCCCGCTTATGGTTCAACTCAAAGATAACGTCGCGCTGTCGCTGGTCCCCCGAGCGAAGTCAACTGATCGCAGAATAACGCGGCTGACCCGAAAAAAGCAGCGTGGCCTGCGCGTTCCGCGCGTGTTCAGCGATCCGACGGTGGCGCCAGTCGATCAAATCGAATGGGAACGGCGCACGGCGGAGATCACCGACGACAGCGGCACGGTGATCTTCAAACAGGAAAACGTGGAGGTGCCGAAAAGTTGGAGCGCGCTCGCGACCAAGATCGCAGTTTCAAAATATTTCTACGGCGACATTGCGCACGGCACCGATCCGCACAAGAACGGCCGGGAAAGCTCGGTGCGCCAACTGATTCACCGAGTCACGCGAACGATCACCGATTGGGGGATCGCGGATGGCTGTTTCGCCGACGCCGAAACGGCAGAGATTTTTTATAATGAACTGACCTGGCTCTGCTTGAACCAGCACGGCGCGTTCAATTCGCCGGTCTGGTTCAACGTAGGTTTGTACCACCAGTATGGCATCGGCAAAGGCGCGGGCGCGGGCAATTATTTTTACAATCGCGCTACCGGCGAGGCGGAACGCGCGCCGACACAATACGAATACCCGCAGGGCAGCGCCTGTTTCATCCAGAACGTGGATGACACGATGGAAGATATTATGCGCCTGGCGACGAGCGAGGCGATGCTCTTCAAGTACGGCAGCGGCACCGGCACAGATCTTTCCACGCTAAGATCGACAAGAGAAAAACTCAGCGGCGGCGGCAAACCGAGCGGGCCGCTTTCATTTCTCAAAGTTTACGACCAAGTCGCGAATGTGGTGAAAAGCGGCGGCAAAACCCGGCGCGCGGCCAAAATGAACACGCTCAAAGATTGGCACCCGGACATCGAGGAGTTCATTGACGCCAAACAGAGGGAAGAGAAAAAAGCGTGGGCGCTGATCGAGCACGGTTACGACGGGAGTTACAACGGCGACGCTTACGGCTCGGTCATGTATCAGAACGAAAATCTGAGCGTGCGTGTCACCGACGAGTTCATGGAAGCGGCCTTGGAAGGGCGGGAATGGTGGACGCGGCGCGTGACCGACGGTCAACCATGCGAATGCAAGGACGCGCGGACATTGCTGCGCAAGATCGCCGAGGGCACACACGTCTGCGGCGATCCCGGGATGCAGTTCGATACCACGATCCACAAATGGCACACCTGCAAAGGCACCGGCCGCCAAAACTCAACCAACCCGTGCAGCGAGTACCTCTTTCTCGATAACACCGCGTGCAATCTCGCGTCGCTCAATCTGATGAAGTTCAAGGACGCCGACGGCGCATTCGACGTCGAGCGATTCAAGGCTGCGGTGCGCGTTTACATCACCGCGCAGGAGATCTTGGTCGATAACGCTAGTTATCCGATCAAAGAAATCGCGGAGAACTCGCACATTTTCCGCACGCTCGGCCTTGGCTACGCCAATCTCGGGTCGCTCATCATGAGTTACGGTTACGGTTACGACAGTCTGGAAGGACGCGCGCTCTGCGGCGCAGTCACAGCGATCATGACGGGCGAAGCCTACGAGCAAAGCGCGCGGTTGGCCGAAGCGATGGGACCCTTCCCCGGCTACAAAGACGCGCGTTGCAGCGGCGTGCCGAAACCGGTCTCGAAGAGGAACGTCGCGTCCATGCTCGAAGTGATCGATCTGCACCGCTGCGCCGTGAACGAGATTCCCGATGTCGATGAGTTTGCTTATCTGAAAAAAGAAGCGGCCAAAACCTGGGACCGCGCGGCGAATCTCGGCAAACGCCACGGTTATCGTAACGCGCAGGTCACCGTGCTCGCCCCGACCGGCACGATCAGTTTCCTAATGGATTGCGACACGACCGGGATCGAACCGGACATTGCCTTGGTGAAATACAAGCTGCTCGCCGGGGGCGGCATGTTGAAGATCGTCAACCAGACGATCAAACCGGCGCTGGAAAAACTCGGCTACAATTCGGAAGAGATCGAGCGCATCGTCGCCCACGTCGATGCGTTCGATACGATCGAAGACGTGGAAGGTAGGATAAGCGTCCCGCTTGCCAACGGCGACGCAACCGAGACGGTTACGCCACATCGCTCCGGGCTTAAGCCCGAGCATCTGCCGATCTTCGATTGCGCGTTCAAGCCGTTTAAAGGCGAACGCTCACTCCATTACATGGCGCACCTGAAAATGATGGCGGCGGCCCAACCTTTCCTGAGCGGCGCGATCTCGAAAACGGTGAACATGCCGGAGGTCGCGACCGTGGACGACATCATGAACAGTTACGTCGAAGGTTGGCGGCTCGGATTGAAATCGATCGCGATTTACCGCGAAGGTTCGAAGCGATCCGCGCCGCTGAACACGCGGAAGACACGCGACATGGGCGGCACGGCCGAAGATGTCGATGTTGCGCTCGATATCACGATCGACCGCGAAGATTTGCAGAAACGGATCCTCGAGCTGGAAGGTGAATTGGCCGAGCTGCGCGCCAAGATCGACAAACCAATTCGGCATCGCATGCCAGACACGCGGATGTCGCTGACACACCGATTCGAGATCGCCGGGCACGAAGGTTACATTACGGTCGGTTTGTACGAAGACAGTCAGCCCGGCGAACTCTTCATCACCATGTCGAAGGAAGGCAGCACCATCGGCGGATTGATGGACACTGTCGGCACGCTCACCTCCATCGCGCTCCAGTACGGCGTGCCGCTCGAATCGCTCGTGAAGAAATTCGCCTATCAACGGTTTGAGCCGAGTGGGTTCACTAAGAATCCCGATATCCGCAACGCGACCAGCATTACGGATTACGTTTTTCGCTGGCTGGCCTGCCAGTTCATCAAAGGCTACAAGGAAGCGACCGCGCCGAATCGCGGACAACCGGAGCTGCCGCTCAAGGAGATTTCCGAAATCGAAAAGAAAGCGATCAATCGTCCCGTGTCCGATCTGGCCCGCACCGGTGAAAAAGAAATTCTCGACGTCATCACAAGCCACGCGCCGAACGAGGGCGAACCGCAGATTGCCGCCAACGGTCAAAGTCACGCCGATCGCGTCCAGGCAGCGCTCGGCGACATGTTCATGGACATCGTCTGCTCCCATTGCGGGAGTGATAAAGTGATTCGCGCGGGGGCGTGTGGTGTCTGCACCGAATGCGGCACGAGTCAGGGCTGCAGCTGATTTTGTAACGGCGGCGTTCTCTCCGGAGTAAGCTGGGCGTGTCCAGTAGACACGCCCAGCCTGCTTGCTACAATTCGGGATTCGCCGTTCTCCGGCGACATGACGCATGGCAATAACTGAAGCGGAAGCACAACGGCAGAAGGAGATTCAGCAGGCGGAGGAACTGCTTTTTGCCGGGCCGCAGGCGGTTGGTTTTGCCAAAGGCCTGTTCCAGGGGCATTTCGTTTCGGACTGGGTGATGCCGTATCCGCGGATATCGGCGGCGCAGCAGACGGAGCTGGATAAGACGCTGACGGAGCTGCGGCGGACGCTCGATGCGGAGCTCAATCCGACGGCGATAGATCGACAAGCAGATATTCCGCGCAATGTGATCGACGGGCTCGGTCGGGTCGGCGTGCTCGGGATGACTGCGCCGGCGGAGTACGGCGGACCCGGGTTCACACAGATGGCGAACTGCAAGATTTTGGAAGAGATCGGGCGGCGGTGCGCATCGACCTCCGTTTTCGTGAATGCGCATCATTCGATCGGGATTCGCGCGTTGTTGTTGTTCGGCACGCACGAACAAAAACAACGGTGGCTGCCGAAACTTTGCACGGGCGAATGGTTAGGCGCGTTCGCACTGACGGAACGCGAAGCGGGGTCGGACGCGGCGAACGTGCAGACGACCGCGACGCCGAGTGAAGACGGGTCCCACTTTATTTTGAATGGCGAAAAGCGTTACATCACGAACGCGGCGATCGCGCAGGTGTTGACGGTGATGGCGCGGACACCAATTCCGGGCAAAGAGGGCAAGACGGCGATCACCGCATTTCTGGTCACGCCCGACATGCCGGGCTTCGAAATCCTCGAAGCGCGAATGGAGAAAATGGGGATCCGCGGCACGGCCACGGGACGCTTCGCGATGCGCAACGTGAAAGTGCCGAAGGAAAACATTCTCGGGCCGCCGGGGAAAGGACTGAAGGTCGCGCTGACGGTTCTCGATTTCGGGCGGACAACGTTCGGCGCGTGTTGCACCGGCGCGGCCAAGACTTGCCTGGAACTGGCGGTCAAGCACGCCAACACGCGCAAACAGTTCAACAAAACGCTGGGCAATTTTCATTTGGTAAAAAAGAAAATCGCGCGGATCGCGGCCGACGCATATGCGATGGAAGCAATGACCGCGATCACGGCCTCGCTGATCGACCGCGGCCTGGAAGATTACATGCTCGAGACGGCGATGTTGAAAGTTTTCACGACCGAGCGGCTCTGGGAATGCATCAACGACGCGTTCCAGATTTACGGTGGGTCGGCTTACTTTGTCGATCTTCCGCTGGAACGAATGTTGCGCGACGCGCGGATCAACCAGATCGGCGAAGGCAGCAACGAAGTGCTGACCTCGTTCATTGCGCTAGTCGGCATGCGCGGGCCGGGGATGGAGTTCAAGGAAATCTACGACACGATATTGAAACCGACGCGCGAAGGCGGGATCCCTAAAGCGTGGAAATCCGGCATGAACCGGCTCGGCGCGACGATTCGGGTTGCCGATGTGCCGGTGCGCAGCGCCGAGCTACGCTCGTTTGCGAACCAGCTTGGCCGGTCGATCTGGCGCTTCAACGTCGCGGTGAATAAATCGCTCCTTCTATATCGGGAGCCGATCCTGGACATGCAGCTCGTCCAGGAACGGATCGCCAACGCGGCGATGGACTTGTTTGCGGCGACCTGCGCGTTGAGCCGGTGGGATTCGGAGATTCAGTTTGCGCAGCGCAATGGCGAGTCGCCCGCCGTGAAGAACACGGCCGCAGAACTTTTCCTGCGCCAATCATTCCGCCGTATCCGAAACGATCTCGCCGGTCTGAGCGATAACGACGACGAACCTATTCTCAAGGCTGGCGACTCAGCCTTGGGCTGAGAGCTTTACCTCCGCTCGCCAGAATTTCAGGGCGCCGAGATGCGTTTCGCTGTAAAAGTTTCCGTGGCGTGTGGCGCGGACGTCCCTAAGGCGGAAAACTGGCGCGATTTTAGCTACCAAAATCCGGCATGTACTCCACAAGTTTACAACCGACACCATTTGATCTTGCCGCTAAGTGGCTCAAACGCGGTGGGCGCGCGGTAAGATCGACAATCGAACGGCGGTTTGGCCGACCGGCAATCTCGAATCCGGAAACATTTGCGGCGAATGCCTGTTTGCCGGGGCGCTACGTGCTCAAGCTCGGCCGCGGCCACACCGAGGTAGCGCGGGAATTAAAGCGCAAGCTCTGTCACGTGACCTCGATTGAACTCCCGATCAGTAAACGCGCGACAAAAGCCCGAACCTCGCACGATGCGAACCCGCCCGCTCCGCGTCTGCCCGACAATGTCGCGTGGTTCGATGAAGTCCTGCTCTTGGATCTGCTCGATCAAGTCGGCGCCCCGGATGTCTTCATGCGCGAGTTGCGCCGGAAAATGGCGCGGCGTGGGTCGGAAGTGATCATTACAAGCACAAATTTCGTGTCGCTGATTCGCCGAGCGTTGCTCGCGCTCGGAGGTATGCGCTGCGCGACCATCGTTCGCGACAAAACCGAGCGGCGGCCATTCACGTTTAAGTCGCTCCGGCGACTGTTGGAGCAGACCGGGTATGAAATCGTCGAGACGCGCGGGATTCCGATGCCGGCAGCGCCGGGCGAGGCGACTCGCTGGAGCCGCGGGTTCGTAAAAATCACCCGGTCGCTGGCCATGGTGTCGAAGCACTTGTTCGCACACCAGATTTGTATGCGGGCGCGGCCGGTTTCCCCGCCACGGCAAAACGACAACCAAAACAATACCGAAACAACCGAACTCTACCCCCGGCCGATCAGGCGCGTCGCGTGATCGAGCGGAACGCTGTCTGGAATCTAACCGGTTAACAGCCATGCTCGTGAAATTACCGGAGGAGATCGGGCGGGAGACAAATCTTCAGGGCAAGCGGCTGCTAATTTTCATCGTCGCCTACAACGCGGAGACGACGATCGAGAAAGTGCTGGCCCGAATCCCGGCGTCGCTTCACCAGGAAGACGTCCAGGTCCTGATCATCGACGATTCGTCCTCGGACGACACGTTCTCGCGAGGATTGCGCTATCAACAGCGTAATTCCGATTTCAAACTAACCGTGTTGCGCAGCCCGGAAAACCAGGGCTACGGCGGAAATCAAAAGCTCGGCTATCGCTACGCGATCGATAACAACTGCGATTTCGTCGCGCTCGTTCACGGGGACGGCCAGTATGCGCCGGAAAAATTGCCGGCATTGCTCGGACCGCTGGTTCGGGGCGAGGCCGACGCCGTGTTCGGCTCGCGCATGATGGACAAGGGCGCAGCTCTGCGCGGTGGGATGCCCTTCTACAAATGGATCGGCAACCAAATTTTGACGGCGGTGCAGAACCGGCTGCTCGGGACAAAACTTTCCGAGTTTCATTCCGGCTACCGGCTTTATTCGACCAAGGCGCTCGTGCAGGTTCCGTTCGAGAAAAACACAAACGATTTCCATTTCGACACTGAGATCATCATTCAGTTCGTCCTGAAGAAACTTCGCATCGTCGAGCTGCCGATCCCGACGTTTTACGGCGACGAAATTTGCTACGTGAACGGAATGAAATACGCCTGGCAAATCCTAAGATCGACAATCAAAGCGCGGCTCTGCGGCATCCATCTCTTCTTCGACAGAAAATTCGATCTCAATCCGGTCGCGGCGAGCCACAGCAACAAGCTCGGCTTTCCATCCTCACAGACATTCGCCGTGAACGCGTGCACCGCCGGTGGCTCGATCCTGCAACTCGGGATCGGTCACGGCAACGTGGCCGACGAACTGAAGCGGAAAGGTTGTCATGTGATCGCAGTTGATTTCGGCGACAACGAGCAAGTCGGCCGGCCGCAACTGGTGTCGCTGAGATTGGCGCCGTTTCCGGCCCTGCCCGCGCGCCTCAACTGCGACCAGATACTGTTGATGGATTTGATCGAGCATCTCCACGACCCGGAGGGATTCATGGACGAGCTGCGGCGCAAAATCGGCGCGTGCCAAACCGAGGTCGTTGTGATGTCATCGAATGTGGCGTTCTTCGTCACCCGGCTGATGCTCTTCGCGGGCCAGTTCAATTACAGCCGGCGCGGCATTCTCGGGCTTGGTCATCGGCGTTTGTTCACGTTCGCGTCGTTGCGCGCGTTGCTCGAGCAGGCCGGCTACGAAGTCTGCGAAATGCGCGGAGTGCCGGCGCCGTTCCCACTGGCGATCGGCAATAATCGGTGGAGCCGCGCGTTACTCAGGCTCAACCAAATGCTGCTGAAAATTTCCACGCGCCTGTTTGCCTACCAGATTTGCGTGCGGTCGCGGCCGCGGCCGGATGTCGGACATTTGCTCGAGCAAACGCTCAGCGGCAGCGCAGCGTTACGGGCGCAACTGGCAGGATGCGCGGCGCAGGCTTGAGATTTCAGGGGCCTTTTAAAATGCGCAGGGCGCGCAGCAGGCCTTCGCTGACCAGCTCGTAGAGTGGGAACTGGACGGCGAGGATGAAGTACTGGCGAAGCTCAATCGCGCAGATCGCACCGACGCCGAGGACAAGGACGAGGTTGCGGTAACGCCGGAGCGGAGCGACGAGTGAGACGAGCACGCTGAGCGCGAGAAAGCGCAGCGGCATGTCCCACATGTTGGCGTAACGAAGGTTCATGCCGTATCTCACGTTGCACATCACAAGGTAACTCGCGGTAATGAAGATCGACAAAAAGAGCTCGGGTTTTTTCGTGCGATCGAGCCGGAACAGCGCACCGATGGCGAGCAGGAGAATCACAGGGCTAACCAGGACAAGATCGACAATGTACCGATACCACGGCCCGTCTCCGGTCAGGATCGCGTAACGAAGTTGGAAATTTTTCCCGACCGAAAGCTGGTAGCTTTGGAAAAGGAACTCGATCCCGCCGGCGAGAAAAATCAGGACGACGGCGCCGAGGAGCGGCCCCAAAATGGTTGCGACCAGGAGCTCGCGGGTGACGGTTCCAAATTGCAACCAGCGATTCGTCACGAGCAGCGCGAGGATCGCGACCCAGACAAAGAAAGAGTTTTCTTTTGTTAAAACGAGCAGGCCGAGCGCGAGAACGTAGGCGACGAGCCAGCGCCAGTTCCGCGGCGCCCGCAGATTTTCCCACAGCAACCAGAGAACGAGCAGCGCCCAGAATGCGAAGAAACCGTCCACGAGCGCGTGCTGGGACATGTGAAGTTGTGTGGGCGAAACGGCCATGAGAGCGGCGATGCCGAGGGCCCAATGCGATCCGCGCATGCGCCAGGCGCAAGCGGTCGCGACCGCGAGAGTGAGCACGCTGAAAAACGCGGCGACCTGATGCAACGCCAGGAGTGCTTCGCCGCCGAAGAGCGCATGCCAGAGATACGCGGTGAAAATGTAAAGAAACCGGGCCGGCGGCAGAATCGATCCGGGCAACTTCTTCTGGACGTCAATGTAGCGGTCGAAGATGTCGGGGTAGGCGGTGATGCCGTGTCTGATGAGCGCGTTGACGTATTCGCGGTAAAGCCCTTCATCGAAGCCGACCTGCTTGAACGCCGGCTGCGGATGCAAGATGTGCACTGGGTGCAGCGGTCCGCCGGGGGCAAATGTTTCGGGCGGAATACGCAGCCAAATTCCGAGCGCGAAAACAATCGCCAGAGCAACGATGTCCATCTTGCGCGGAGCCGATGATGTGGAAGGCATTTGCGAACCCTTGAGCCGCTGAGTTGTAATAATGCGGAGGCCAAGGAGCAAAATCCAGACTCACCGTCGGTCCGCGGGAACGAATCTCCATTGGCACGAAGAACGCTCTGTCGAGAAAGCGTTCGGTGCGAACAGCTTTTCTCCAGCGACAGACGATTTGTCCTCCCGCTACATCCCCACGCGGCGAGAGGTCGGTTAGTCTTCCGAATGGCGCGGCGGACGCGCCGCCGGCGGGCAATGAAGAGAGCCGGCGCGCACGACTCACGCTTGGACCGTTCGGCTTTCTATTCTGCTTTGCGAATGCCGCG
>JBHEMD010000120.1:0-15701 GCA_046262735.1 Chthoniobacterales bacterium
GCGCGGCTGGGCGAAATCGACCTGGTTGGTCGCGATCGAAAACTCGCGCCCGATGACGCTCCATGCTTGCACGTCGATCTTCGGCCCGTAAAAGGCCGCTTCGTTCGGCACTTCGACATAATTGATCCCGGAGTTCTTTAAGACGTTTCTCGTCATCTCTTCGGTTTTTTTCCATAGCTCGGGTTCGTCGACAAACTTTTGCCCGAGTTTTTCAGGATCATGCGTCGAGAAGCGCATCAGATATTTTTCGATCCCGAAGAGCTTGAAGTAATTCAGATACATCTCGTTCACCGCATTGAACTCCGCCTCGAACTGCTCCGGCGTCATGTAGAGATGGGCGTCGTTCATCTGGAGCGATCGCACCCGCATCAGCCCGAACAACTCGCCGCTCTTCTCATATCGATAACAGGTCCCGTACTCCGCCAGTCGAAGCGGCAGATCGCGGTAACTCCGCGGCACCGCCGCAAACAACTTATGATGATGCGGGCAGTTCATCGCTTTGAGGTAATAGCGATCATGATGTTCTGGGGGTAGGGCGCGCGTCTCGCGCGCCGCGTCGGATGTCGCGTTCGACGCATCTGTGCTCCGCGAGACGCGGAGCACCGCAGGCGAGACGCCCGCGCTACCCTTCTCCTCTGCCAGCTCCATCGGCGGGAACATTGAGTCGGCGTAGTAGGGCAAATGACCGCTTTTTTTGTAGAGAATTTCACGAGCGATGTGCGGCGTGCGGACACGCTGATAACCGGCGGCGAACTCAGTTTCACGCGCTAGCTTTTCCAGTTCGTCGATAATTGCGCCGCCGCGTGGCAGCCACATTGGCAAGCCCGGACCGACGTCATCGTCCAAAACAAAGATTTCCAGCTCGCGGCCGAGCTTGCGATGATCGCGTTTCTTCGCTTCCTCGAGCATCGCGAAATAATCGTCGAGCTCCTTTTTGGTTTTGAACGCGGTGCCGTAGATGCGCTGGAGCTGCGGGTTCTTTTCGTCGCCTTTGTAGTAAGCGCTCGCCACATTCGTAAGCTTGAACGCGCCGATGTTCCCCGTGCGCATGACGTGCGGGCCGGCGCACAGATCGATGAAATCGCCGTTGCGATAGAGCGAGATCTTTTCGTCGGGCGGAATGTTTTCGATGATGTCGATCTTGAACTTGCTCGGATCGGATCGCTCGCTGAGCGCGGCGAGCCGGCCTTTTTTGCCGAGGTCGAGCGCTTCATCTCTCGAAACTTCCATTCGCTCGAAGGGATGGTTCGCTTTGATCTCCTTTTTCATCTCCGCCTCGATTTTCTCGAAGTCTTCGGGCGAAATCCGGTGCGGAAGATCGACATCGTAATAAAAACCGTTCTCGACCGGCGGTCCGGCGGCGAACTGCGCTTCCGGCCAGATTTTTAGGATGGCCGTTGCGAGGACGTGGGAAGCCGAGTGGCGCAGACGCTCGATGTCGGTCATCTGCGCGCGTTGTTCCAAGATTTTGCGTTTTTCCTGCATGAACCGGAGCAATTAACCACGAAGGACACGGAGGACACGAAGAATTTGCATGATGGGCGCGCCGTTCTTGCCTTTTACGGTCGAGCGACTAGACAAGGCGCGATGGAAAACATGCTTCGTCAGCCGACGTGGCACCGCGGCTGGCGCGAGTTGATGTGCGAACGCATCTTGCGCGCGCCTGACAAACTGCAGCCTTCGGAAGCAACTTTTCGCGTGGGACTAATCGGCACCGGTCGCGTGGCGCGGCGACATCTTTACGGGTATCGCAAAACGAGAAAAGCAACCGTGGTCGCCGCCGCGGATCCAGATGCGAAGCAGCGCGGAAAAGCGCAAAGTCGGTTCCGTATTGCCAATGTGTATTCGGCTTTTCGCGATATGCTGCGCCGCGAGCGGCTAGATATTGTGAGTGTGTGCGCCCCGCCGCGTTTTCATCTGCCCGCTGTGCTCGCGGCAGCTGAGGCCGGCGTGAAAGCAGTGCTCTGCGAAAAACCGATCGCGTTGAACTTGCAGGAGGCGGACGAAATGATCCGCGCCTGTCGCGCGCGCGGCGTAATGCTCGTGATCGGTCATCAGCGAAGATTTGCGCCGCAACATCAGTATGCCAAGGCATTGCTGGAGCAGAAAACAATCGGCGAACTTCGCCATGTCCTTGCCGAATGTCCGCCCGACATTTTGCGCGCCGGCATTCATTCAATTGATCTGTTGCTCGATCGGCTGGGGCCGCTCACGCGCGTGACGGCGTCCTTGAGCAATGGTCGCGGTGGCGGTGCCAGAGGCCCGGAGGAAGCCTCACTGTCGTATCAATCCGGCGACCGGGACAGTTGGGTCTACCTGGAATTCGCCAACGGCCTGCAAGCAACGCTGCGCGTGGACGCGCGCAGTTCGCTCGATGCAAAGATGACGTTTCTCGGTGACAACGGCGTAATGGAAGTTTGGACCGATGGCGGACTGCGTTATCGGCGTTCGCAAGATCAATCGTGGACTATCCCGGCGATGAAGCTCAATCCCTACCTGGACGATTTTTATTTGGAGATCGATTCCGTTCTTTGCGCGTTGAGTTCAAACAGCCCGGTCGCCGTTCCGGGCGAGGCCGGACGTAATTCGCTCGAAGCAGTGCTGGCGATTTTGACGGCCAATCGCGACGGCCGCAGCGTCTCGCTGCCATTGGCCGAGAATTCAATCGCAAGATCGACATTGGATGCCGCCTAGCCATGCACTTTTGCATCGTTGGTTGCGGCAAGATCGCCCTCACCCACGCGGCGGTGCTGACAAAATTTTCTCGATTTATTCCGGATCAGCCTGTGCGGCTTTCGTTCGCCAGCCGCGATCAATCGAAAGCGAGCGAGTATCGATCAAGATTCGGTGCCGAGCTCGCGTTGTCTTCATACGAAGAGGCTTTTTACCACAAAGAGATCGACGCGATCGTGTTGTGCACACCGAACAACAGTCACCGCGAGCTGGCAATCGCCGCGCTCGAACAAGGCAAAGGTGTCATCATTGAGAAGCCGATTGCGTGCACAATCGCCGAGGCGGACGAAATTCTCGCCACCGCCAAGCGAACTGGTCGCCACGTTCTGGTCGCCGAGAACCATCATTACCGGCCGAACGTAATGGCACTCGAGCAGATTGTTCGCTCGGGCACGCTCGGCGTGATGAAACTCATTCGAATCAATGTTCTGCGTCACCATCAGTTCAAAGAAAACGAGTGGCGGTCCAAACTCGATTGCATGGGCGGAGGTATACTGATCGATGCCGGGATCCATTGGGTAAATGTGCTCATGACCCTCGGTCAGGGATTTCCCGTCGCGATCAACGCGTATCAACCTCTGGCAACGAACCAGTCAAAGTCGCAGGAAGATTCCATTGTGATCACGTGCCAGTTCGGCAATGGTGCGGTCGGGATAATCACATACTCGTGGGGCGTGCGCGGCGCTATTCCGATGAGCTTTTTTTCCGTCCACGGTTCCAGCGGTTCGGTCTATTCATCAAATGCCGGCCGGTTCGGCTTTCTGAACCGCCGTTTCATTCGTCCATTGCTCTTCTCATTCCGCGACTGGCAGGGCTACGAAGCCATGTGGCAGGATTTTTTGCGCGGCTTGGCCAGCGGCAACTCTGATCGCTGCCTCATGACGGGCGAGATTGGCCGGCGCGATTTGGCTTTTGTCGAGCAAGCCTATCGAAGCGTGACGAAGAATTAGCACAAAAGGGGAACGCGAAGTGTAGCGGCGGCTGTCCTCAGCCGCAGGACCGAGTTGCGCGTGAGGACCCGCGCCTCTACACCAGACTGCGACTTATCCGACCAAGACTTGGCGATACAGTGGAGTCTCCAGCTTTCGCACCGGCGATCCACGATGTAAATTTTTGTCATGCGGCGAATCTCGCGATTTCTGATTCTTGGAGTGTTCGCCGCGGCCGGTTGCGGGCAAAAGTCGGCACTCGTTTCCGATCTTGCGACCGAACGCCAGCGAATGGTGCAGGAGCAATTGATGCCCCGCGGCATCCACGACGAGCGCGTGCTTGGCGCGATGGCTAAGGTGCCGCGGGAGGAATTTGTCCCGCCCGAAGTGCGCGCGGCCAGTTACAGCGACCAACCGTTGCCGATCGGCTACGGCCAGACCATTTCGCAGCCGCTTATTGTCGCGTTCATGACCGAACAATTGCGGCCGTCACCTAAGGATCGTGTCCTCGAAGTCGGAACGGGCTCAGGTTATCAGGCGGCGATTCTCGCCGAGCTGCTCGCGGAAGTTTATTCGATCGAGATCGTCGAGCCGCTGGCGAAAACTGCCGCGGCCACATTGCAACGGCTCGGTTACAAAAACGTGCGCGTCAAAGCGGGCGACGGTTATCAAGGCTGGCCGGAGTTCGCGCCCTTTGACGCGATCATCGTCACCTGCGCGCCCGAACACGTGCCGCAACCGCTCACGAATCAATTGAAAGAGGGCGGACGAATGGTCATTCCGGTCGGCGGCCCCGGGATACAGGAACTGTATCTCCTCGAAAAAGAGAACGGCCAACTGCGTCAGCGCGCGGTCGATACAGTCCGCTTCGTTCCAATGACGGGCGAAGCCGAGAAACAGTAGCTCGAGACTATTCACCTCGCTGCCCGGAACGGAGAGCGGCAACGTCAATCTGATCTTTTTCGCGCTGGGAATTCGCCTTTAAAGAAATAAGCGCTTCGGCACCAGATAATCTACATTGATGCTGGCAATTTCTGTTTGCTTAACGGCTCCGAGAAAATCTGCGTATTGCTTGCCGCGCACGACGGTAAAGACATCAAGCGGGCAATCTTCGATAATTCGAACCGCGCCTTCTGCCTCGTCGAAATCCGCCGGCGTCAATTCGCGGGCATGCCCTTGCCCGAAGCCGGAGAGCACTTTGAGCAATCGCGCGACGTTTTCCGGCGAACGTTCGATCAGGATATCGACATCCTCCGTTGTTCGCACAAATCCATTTAAAGCAACCGCCACACCGCCAATGATGATGAACTTCACCTCAGCCCGGGCGAGGCTTTCCAACAACTTTTCGTACGGTGTTTCCATTTTTCGCGGCCTGCCCCGCGCGGGAATTTTGCGGCAAATTTGTTCAATCGATAGAGCTCGTCCCAAATATCCTGGGATGGTTTTTTGCCGACCGTCTTTTTGATCATTTCGCTGCGCTTGGCGTTCTTCATCGGAGAATTATTTGATCTCCGCAAGTTTCTTCAGATCAACCCGTTTGATCCACTCCTGCAACTCCTTCGGGTCCTGGTTTTGCACTTCGATTTGCACGAAATAACGGTTCGCGATCATAACCCAAAGTGAGGCGTGTTTTTGCTCGCGCTCATACGCCTCAAACCCGGCATTGCCATCGATCGTGACCGATTTGCTGTAGCCCTCCAGGCTGTCACTGGCCGATTTCCAGGTTCCAGTGGTAGCGGCGACGTAATCGGGATTGGCCGCCGAATCCAGAATGCTGATCGAGACGAGCGGCGCATCTTTTCCCTCACCTTTGTGATAATCGCGATGCACGTTGGTGATTTTGAATCCGCCCACGTCGCTGGTAGAGCCTTCCGGTTTGTCGGCCGTCCAGCCGCTTGGTGCCTCTGGCAATATCGGCAGCAACTTTGGGTAATCGACAACGTCGGGCACAAGGATCGGCTCGTTTTGGGCGCGCAAGGCAGGCGCGAGCAGAAGCGTCAGGAATGCCAGCGTGACCTGGAGGGACACGCGCCGTCGTGTCCCAAATATTTGAGCGCCGACGGCGCCGGCGCCCACCAGCAGAGATGCCCCCATTTTCATTCGCCTCCGTTACTCGATTGACTTTGCTGCTGCGCTTTGTCAAGCAGCGATCCATGGCGCGAGCGACGCAGCTGGCAATCGCGTTGTCGATCCTGGCCGTGACCACGCGGCTGATCTGGATCGACCAGCCTTACATCGACACCTGGAGCTGGCGGCAAAATGATGTCGCGGCGATCGCGCGGAATTATTTTCAAAACGGTTTCCATTTTGCTTATCCGCAAATCGATTGGGCCGGCAGCGCGCCCGGGCTCGTCGGAACGGAGTTCCCGGTCCTCCCGTTTCTCGCCGCGATCGCCTACAAATTTTTTGGGGTCCACGAATGGATTGGACGTCTTGAGACGGTGCTCTTATTCGCGTTGTCATTGCCGTTTTTCTTTTTGCTCGTGCGCGAACTTTTTGACGGAGCGACGGCAGTGTGGGCGCTTCTCCTTTACGGCTTCGCGCCTTTGAGTCTCTTCGCGGGGCGCGAGTTCATGCCCGACGTTCCCTCGCTCAGCTTCGAGCTGATCGGTCTCTATTTTTTTAATCGCTGGATCAACGAGGAAAGATTTGAGTTATTCATCACCTCGGCCTGCGCGATTGCATTGTCGATCTTGATCAAAGCGCCGAGCGCGTTGATTGGCGCGCCGATCGGCTGTCTCGCCTTTCAGCGTTTCAAGTTTTCTGCGTTTCAGCGTTTGGCCTTGTGGCTCTTTGCCGCGATAGCGCTTGTCCCCGCAATCGCTTGGTACGGCCATGCGTATTCAATCTCGCGGAACTTTTACCCGTACCATTTCTTCGGTGGAGGCGGCATTCAGATCGGGAGCGCAAAGTGGTACGAACACATCGCCCTGTTCACGACGACGTGGAGCCTTACTCCCGTGCTCGTGGTCCTGGCGCTGGCCGGGCTCGTGCTGACAAGATCGACCCGCCTTGGCCAAGGTTACGGCGCGGCAGGCGCGCCCGCGTTTCAGTGGTGGCTGGGCGCGATTCTGCTCTTCATCATCCTCGCGGGCAAAGGCAATCGTCATCCGTGGTACCAATTGCCGCTCGTTCCAATCAGCGCGGCTTTTGCCGGTGCCGCTTGCGCGCTCGTTTCCGAAAAAATTCCGGAGCGCCGGACGAAAACGATCTTGTCGCTGCTGCTCGCGGTACTGTTCTGCGGGGCGGCCTTCTTTTATGTGCGGCCATTTTATCGCGCCTGGGCCACGCACCTGCGCAACGCCGGACTGGAATTGCAACGGACGACTCCGCCAAATTCGCTCATCATCGCGGCGGACCATGGCGATCCCACCCTGTTTTATTACGCCGCGCGCCGCGGCTGGCATCTTCCAGAGAAGAACGCGATCTACAACGGCGATCCGGCGGACGGCAGGCAGTTGATCGACAATGTGGCCGTTCTGCGCAAAGCGGGTGCGACCCACCTCGTCTTTGTCTCGAGCACATTTTGGTTTGTGGATCGCCACCGGGACTTCGCGGATTACCTTGCCCGAACCGCAACACTCAGCGAAACAACGTCTGGGTTCGCCATCTACGAACTTAAGCCGAACCAATGATTACACGACCTGAAGCGAATCCTTCGCCCGAATTTACGATTCGGCCGGCGACGCTCGCCGACGTGCCCACAATTCTTGATTTGATCCGCGAGCTGGCGACTTACGAGCGCGCGCCAAATGAAGTCGCCGCCACTGAAGATCAACTTGTCGATGTTTTGTTCGGCGAAAAACGGGCCGCGGAAGTCCTGCTCGGGTTCGAGGACGGGAAGCCGGTTGGATTTGCCGTTTTCTTTTACAACTTCTCGACGTGGCTGGGTCGCCCGGGCCTTTACCTGGAAGATCTGTTCGTCAGGCCGGCGCAACGCGGGAAAGGCTACGGTCGCGCGTTGCTGGTCGAGCTGGCGAAGATTGCGCGCGAGCGCGGCTGTGGCCGGATGGAATGGGCGGTGCTCGACTGGAACGAGCCGGCGATCGAGTTTTATCGCAAGCTCGGCGCCAAACCGATGGACGAATGGACGGTCTTTCGACTCGGGCGCGATGGTATCGAACGGCTGGCGCGGGCGAAGAGCGATCATGAGCGGGAGCACAAGGGCAGATAAGCCTCATGCGCGGATCGAGGACTACGCGTTCCTGAGCGACACGCAGACGGGCGCGCTGGTCAGCCGCGACGGTTGTGTCGATTGGCTTTGCCTGCCGCGCTTCGATTCGGGCGCCTGTTTTGCCTCGCTGTTAGGCGACAAAAAAAACGGTCACTGGCTTTTTTTTCCCGAGGAAAAGATCGACAAGGTGTCGAGACGCTATCATGGCGATACGCTAATCCTCGAAACCGATATCTGGACTGCTTCCGGCACGGTGCGGCTGATCGATTTCATGCCGCCGCGCGGAACCAATCCCGATCTCATTCGCATCATCGAAGGCGTGGAGGGCGAAGTGCGAATGAAAATGGAGTTAATCATTCGCTTCGATTACGGCCTTGTCATTCCGTGGGTGCGCAAAGCGCACGATGGACTCGAAGCGATTGCCGGACCGAACGGGCTCATCCTGCGAACGCCGGTCGAGACACACGGTGAAGATTTCAGCACCGTCGCCGATTTCACGGTCAAAGCGGGCGAGCGGATTCCGTTCGTCCTCACCTGGTTCGCCTCGCATAAAGCGCCGCCGCATGCGGTCAACGCCGAGCATGCATTACGCGACACGAAGAAATTCTGGAACGATTGGGCGAGCGGTTGTCGTTATCCGGGGCCGTGGAAAGACGCGGTCGTGCGCTCGCTCGTTGTCCTCAAAGGTTTGACTTATGCGCCGACCGGCGGGCTGGTCGCGGCGCTCACTACTTCGCTGCCGGAGCAAATCGGCGGCGTGCGTAACTGGGATTACCGTTATTGCTGGCTGCGCGATGCGACCTTCACACTTCTCACGTTGCTGCGCGTCGGTTATCGGGACGAAGCGCGATCCTGGCGCGAATGGCTCTTGCGCGCGATCGCTGGCAGCGCCGCGCAAATGCAGATTATGTACGGCGTGCATGGCGAGCGCCGATTGGATGAATGGGAGGTTTCGTGGCTGCCTGGCTACGAAAACTCGGCGCCGGTGCGAATCGGCAACGCGGCTTCGAATCAGTTCCAGCTCGACGTTTTTGGCGAAGTACTCCTGGCCATGCACGAGACGCACCTTTCCGGACTGGAAGCGAGCGAAGCCGACTGGGCATTGCAACGTGAGCTGATGCGGTTCCTGGAATCGCATTGGCACGAGCCGGACGAAGGAATCTGGGAGGTCCGCGGTGGCCGCAAACATTTCACCCATTCCAAAATGATGGCGTGGGTGGCGTTCGATCGCGCCGTGAAACTGGCCGAATGCTGTGATCACTCCGCCCCCGATCATGTCGCGCGCTGGAAAAAAATTCGCGACCAGATTCATCGCGAAGTGTGCGAGCGCGGCTACAACAGCGCCAAAAAAGCGTTCACACAGTTTTACGGTTCGGGCGCGTTGGACGCGAGTTTGCTCATGATGCCGCGCGTCGGGTTTCTTCCGCCGAGCGACGCGCGGGTGCGCAGTACGATTGAAGCGATCGCGCGCGAACTAATGCAAGACGGGCTCGTCATGCGTTATCGCGTCGAGGAGGAACATGTCGATGGTCTGCCCGGTCGCGAAGGAACATTCCTGCCCTGCTCGTTTTGGCTGGCGAATGGTTTGCATTTCATCGGTCGCACCGAAGAGGCGAAGGAATTGTTCGAGCGGCTGCTTGCCCTCAGAAACGATCTCGGCCTCTGCTCGGAGGAATACGATCCCATCGCAAAACGCCAGCTCGGGAATTTCCCGCAGGCCTTCACCCATCTCGCGCTCGTAAATTCCGCGCGAATTTTAAGCGGTCACGAAACGCTCTCCATCGAAACTTGAGCAACGTGACATCTTGCGAAGCGGCGCGCGCTCTAGGCGCGCACTTCGGTGGAGGAGACGAGACGGCGGATGACATCTTCAATCGTGACGACGCCGCGCAGTTTTCGTTGCGGATCCAGGATCGCCGCCAATCCGAGCCGTGCCGCCCGGAGCCGTTGGACGAGGCGATAGGCCGGCTCGTCTTCGCGCGCGGTGACGATCCGGCGCGTAAAATAGCTCAGCGATTTCGCGCCGTTCTTTTCGAGCAGGATGTCGAACAGATTGACCAGGCCGGCCGGCTGACCGTTTGCGTCGATCATCGGCAGCCGGTCAATACCCGAGCGACTGCCGCATTCAACCGCGTCATCGACCGAGCTATCCAGCCGGAGCGCAACGACTTTGGCCAATGGCACCATCACGTCACGCGCTTTTACTCCGCGGAAATCGACCACGTTATGAATCATCGCCCGCTCCGTCGGCGTGAGTGCGCCGGCGCGTTCGCTTTCCGTCGTGATCTGTTTCAACTCTTCGCGGCCCGCGAAAAGACGCCGCCGCTCGGCGCGTTTCGGCAGCAAAAATTGGCGCAACCACCAGCCGATCCCGAGCAGGGGCGAAAGCGCGCGCGTCACGAATTCGAGCAGACCTGCGAGCCGGGCGAGCGCGCGAAATGGGAAGCGACGGAAAAGCGCTTTCGGCAACACGGAAAGCAGGAAAAGATAAATCGGAAGCGCAATTATCAGAGCGAACACAAAGCCGAGCGGTCCAAATGCGCGCACGAATTGGCGCGTCAACAAGAGCAAGCCGACGATATCGGCGGCGTTCGTAAAGAGCAGCACCGTGACCAGCAATCGATCGGGTTCCTTAAGCAACCGATTCAACCGCACGGCTGCGGGCACACCGCGCTTGGCGTTTTGGCGCAACCGGACCGGATCGACTGAGAGCAGACCGCTCTCGATTCCGTTGAAGAAGAACGAAACGACCCAGCAGCAAAGAATGATCAGGTCAATTATCATGCCGCGACGCGCGTGGCGCCGGGTCGCTCCTCCGCCTCGCCGGCCCCGGTGGTTTTCTCGAGCAAAAGTTCTTCGATGCGTTTATGGCCGGCGCGTCTCACGGTGATGCTGAGTCGCGGAATCTCGAGCTTGGCGCCCGAAACCGGCAGGTAGCCGAGCCGGTTGAACACGAACCCGCCGATCGTGTCGATCCCCTCCGCCTCAATTTCGAAACCGAGATGCTCGCTCAAATCGTCGAGGCGCGCATTGCCGCTGACGAGAAAACGGCCCGGCTCGAGCGGTTCGATGTAAAGATCGACATCGCCGCTCGGGAGTGCATCGCTGAGGATTTCTTCGACGATATCGTTCATGGTGATGATGCCTTCAGTGCCGCCAAACTCGTCCACCACCACGGCCAGCTCCTGGGGATGAGTGAGAAAGAGCTTGAGCAAGTCGAGCGCGCGCATCGTCTCCGGCACAAACGACGGCAGGTCGAGGGTGGCGGTATAATGTTCCGACGGATCGAGCAGGAAGCGCTTTACATCGATGATCCCGAGGATTTGGTCGGGCGTATCGACGTAAACCGGCACGCGCCGGTGGCGTTTTTCTTTGATCCGGGCAATCGCTTCCTCGTTGGTCAGATCGTCCGGCAACGTGAACGCGTCCACGCGCGGGGTCATGCAATCTTTCGCGGTTTTATCGCCGAGCTTGATGATCTCCTGGATCATCTCGGCTTCCGATTCCTGAAGTGCGCCTTCTTCTTCCCAGATCTCGACCAGCGTCTCCAGCTCTTCGTCGCTCATCCGTGGCCGCACGCGCAGGTGCAACGGCGTGATAAGATCGACAACTTTGGTGCTCGCGCCTTCGAGCGTTCGACCCACCCGATCGAGCAGCGGCAGCGACAATTTCAACGTAAACGCCCCGAGCGCGGACAATCGATACGGCGCGGAAAGCGCCACGAGTTTGGGAATCAAGTCGCAAACCAAAACGACGATCGCGAAAATCGTGACAGCGGCGAGCCAGGACGGGACCGGCACGTGGAGAGGGCCTTCCCACAACAGAACCAGACAGAGAATGATCAGCGGCACCTTCGTTAGGCCGTCCCCGAGCAACAGTCCGTTTAAAACGCGGCGGGGATTTTCGCGAAAGAGCCGGACGAACCTGCTGAGCGCGGGACGATTTTCCTCCAGCCGGCGGAGCTGGTGCGGCTTGAGCGCGAAGAGCGCTGTCTCCAAGCCGGAGAACATCGCGGAGAAGACAATCAGAATGATGATGAGACAGAGCAGAAGGACAAAAACCGCGGCTGTCATTATTTGCCCAGGGCGGCAGCGTGCGCCCGCTCGTCCTCCGCGAATCTGGTCGGTCTGCGTTTGCCCATTGTCTGAGCCGTGATCAAGTTAGGCGCTCGATGAGCAAAGGCGAGCGGATTTCGCAACTGGTCGGCCAACTCCTCGGCGCAGATGTCGATCTAACCGCGAGCGACACGGCGCAGCATCCGTTTTACCGCGCCTACTTTCAATGCTGGAACGAACATCGCTATTACGAGGCACATGACGTCCTCGAGCAGCTCTGGCTTAAAACCGATTCGCCGGATGCGGATTTCTTCAAAGGCCTGATCCAGGCCGCCGGCGCGTTTGTTCATTTGCAAAAGAATTTCGAGCAGCCGTCGCATCCGAAGCATGGCCGGCGTTTGCAACCGGCCGTACGGCTGTTACGCCTTGCCGAAAAGAACTTGTCGATCTTCGCCCCGCGCCATCACCGGCTCGATGTCACCGCGCTTTGTCGACTCCTCCACGAGCACGCCGAACAAATCGTCGCGTCCGATTATCAAACCAATCCCTGGTCGCCCGAGACCGCGCCAAAACTCAATTTGGTGTAGCGGCGGGCGTGTCGCCCGCAGATCCAAAAGCATCGCAGCCGACAGGCTGCCTCTACAATCACCTTGTAAAAATTAGTTTCGCGCCGGCGATGATGAGCACGGTCGCAAGCAGGATCGCGATGGCGCGAACCGGAAAGCGGCGGCTGCCGAGATATGATCCAATTCCTCCGCCAATTATCGCGGCGCCCGCCAGGACCAGGCCAAGGGGCGGAACAGGTTGTTTGGCACTAATGAAGCCGATCAGGCCGGCGATCGAATTCACCAAAATGAACAATGCCGACGTCGCTGATGCCTGTTTGGTTCGCGACCAATGACAAAACAGCATGAGCGGGGTGAGAAATATTCCGCCGCCGGTCCCGGTCAGGCCGGAAAGAAACCCGATTGCCGCGCCGGTTCCAATTGCAGTCGGCAGAAAGGGCGCAGCGACGTCGGGCGGATCGCCCCGGCGAAAAAATAAACGCACCGCGGAAAGCAGCAGCACGATCCCGATCACGATCTTCAAAATCGCGGCCGGCAATTGCAAATAACCGCCGACATAAGCCGCCGGCACCGACAGAAGCGCGAACGGCCAGAATAATTTCCAGCGAAAATGCCCGGCTCTCCAAAATTGAAACGCGCCGATCGCAGCAACCAGAATGTTCAGCACCAGGGCAGTCGGTCGAATGATCGCCGGCGCCATTCCCCAGAGCGCCATCAGCGCGATGTAACCGGATGCGCCGGCATGGCCGACTGAGGAATAAAGAAACGCGATTACACCGATGGCGAGAAAAAGAAACGTGAGCTGCGAGGAGTCCAACGGTGTCATGTTGAGCCTAGCGAAACATCTCTGACTATTTTTCTTTGCGCCAGCAACAGTCAGAGATTCTTCGCTCCGCTCAGAATGACAGTCTAAGCCGGGCTGGCATTTCGATTGGAATGACAGGATGCTGACTAATTGATCCCGATCATGGCTGCAGAGGTCCAACCTACTCACGTCACGCACACCAATCGCCTCGCGCAGGAGAAGTCCCCCTACCTTCTCCAACACGCGCATAACCCAGTTGATTGGTATCCCTGGGGCGATGACGCTTTCGCCAAGGCGCGCCGGGAAAACAAACCGATCTTCCTCTCGATCGGTTACTCGACGTGTCACTGGTGCCACGTCATGGCGCACGAGTCGTTCGAAGACGCCGCGACGGCCGCGATCATGAACCGCGAGTTTGTAAACATCAAAGTCGACCGCGAAGAACGCCCCGACGTTGATCGGGTTTACATGACCTTCGTCCAGGCAACGACCGGCGGCGGCGGCTGGCCGATGAGCGTCTGGCTCACACCCGATCTGAAGCCGTTTGTCGGGGGCACCTATTTCCCGCCGCAAGATAAATACGGCCAGCCCGGTTTTCGCAAGGTCCTGGAACGAATCGCCGCCGCGTGGAAACAGGATCACGAAAAGATTGCCGAACAAGGATCCAAAATCCTTGAGGCACTGCGCGAATCGCAGACGGCGCAGTCCGAAGCGGCCGCTAAGATCGACATCAGTGTTCTCGAAGACGCCTATAAACAACTCGACCGCAGTTTCGATCCACGCGAAGGCGGCTTTGGCAACGCGCCGAAGTTCCCGCGCCCAGTCTCGCTGAATTTTCTGACCCGCTTCTACGCGCGTGAAGTAGGGCATGCGTCCCGCTTGCCGACTTTGAAGAACGCAAGCGAGACGCATGCGCTACACTCGCACGCGCTCGATATGGCTTTGTTCACGCTGCGCAAAATGGCCGCGGGCGGAATGCACGATCGCGTCGGCGGCGGATTCCATCGCTACTCGGTCGATCGTTACTGGCACGTCCCGCACTTCGAAAAAATGCTCTACGACCAAGCCCAGCTCGCCAGCGCCTACCTCGACGCGTACCAAATCACCCAAGATCGACAATATGCCGATGTCGCCCGCGACATTCTCGATTACATCGCCCGCGACATGACTTCAAAAGATGGCGGCTTCTTCTCCGCCGAAGACGCCGACAGCCCGGTTCCTGTGGCCGGGATCGGCGATCCCGGCCACAGCAAGACAGCCGAGGGCGCGTTTTACGTCTGGGCCGAAAAAGAAATCGACGACGCACTCGGTCCCGATGCCGAGCTATTCAAATTCCACTACGGCATTCAGCCGCACGGCAATGCCCCTGAAGGCAGCGATCCACACGACGAATTCCGTGGCAAAAACATTCTGATCGAGCGCCATACCGGCGCGGAGACAGCCGAGCGGTTCAAAAAGGACGAGGACAAAATTCGAAAGTCGCTCGACCGCAGCCGCGAAAAGCTGTTGTCGATCCGCAGCAAACGTCCGCGCCCGCATCTCGACGACAAAATCATCACCGCTTGGAACGGCCTGATGATTTCCGCCTACGCGCGCGCCGCTCAGGTGCTGGATGAGCCGCGCTATCTCGAAGCCGCCATGCGCGCCGCCAGATTCATCCGCACCGCGCTCTATGAGGAAAAGAGCAAATTGCTCTTCCGAAACTACCGCAACGGCCGCAGCGATATCGAAGGCTTCGCCGACGATTATGCCTTCGTCATCCAGGGTTTGCTCGATCTCTACGAAGCATCGTTCGACATCGAATGGCTGAAGTTCGCCGTGCAATTGCAGGAGACGCAGGACCGCTTGTTCTTCGATGAAAAAAATGGCGGCTACTTCAGCACGAGCGGAAAAGATTCGAACGTGCCGTTGCGCTTGAAGGACGACAACGACAGCGCCGAACCGGCGGCCAGCTCCGTCGCCGCGCTCAATCTGTTGCGACTTGCCCAATTTCGAAACGATAAACAACTCGAGGAACGCGGAAGAAAAACGATCGACGCATTCGCGCCGACACTAGCTCATTTCGCCAGCGCCATGCCGCAAATGCTCGTCGCCCTCGACTTCAGCCTCGCCAAACCACGCCAGATCGTGATCGCCGGCAAGATCGACAATGACCAAACGCGAGCGCTGCTGCGCGAAGTCCACCGCCATTTTATCCCGAACAAGATTCTCATCCTCGCTGATGACGGAGAAGGCCAAAAATATCTGGGCGAAATTAACGGAACGCTCCGCGCCGTGTCGCCGGTCGACGGCAAACCCGCGGCCTACGTTTGCGAAAATTTCACCTGCAAAGCACCGGTGACCGATCCAAAAGTGCTGGCGGAATTGCTAACGCGCTAACAGAGAGTCTGACCACGGATGACGCGGATTCCGCGGATTCGGAAGCGCACGCGCCTCGAG
>JBHEMD010000121.1:0-4052 GCA_046262735.1 Chthoniobacterales bacterium
AACGCGAACGCAGACACAGGGCTGAATCGTGAGAAGTGAGAACCCACTTCTCACCTCTCATGAATCTCTCCCCGCCACAGGGCGACCACGTATCTTCAGTGCCGGAAATGCCGGATGCCGGTGAAGATCATCGCCATGTCGCGCTCGTCGGCGGCGGCGATGACTTCCTTGTCACGCACCGAACCGCCCGGTTGAATGGCGCAGGTCGCGCCCGCGTCGGCGGCGGCGATTAATCCGTCAGGGAAAGGAAAAAATGCATCGCTCGCCACCGCGCTGCCTTTTAACGACAACCCGGCTTCTTCAGCTTTCCAGATCGCAATGCGCGAGGCATCGACGCGCGACATTTGGCCGGCTCCGATGCCGAGCGTGCGATCAGCCCCGGCATAAACGATTGCGTTGGATTTGACGTGTTTGACCACGCGCCAGCCAAACAGCATTGCCGACAATTCCGAGTCGCTCGGTTTGCGTCGGGTCACGACGTTTTGCGGGATCTCGTTCGCGCCGTCTGCATCCTGCACGAGCAGACCGGCGGAAACCAACCGAATA
The DNA here is from genome assembly GCA_046262735.1 of Chthoniobacterales bacterium. Classification (GTDB taxonomy): domain Bacteria; phylum Verrucomicrobiota; class Verrucomicrobiia; order Chthoniobacterales; family UBA10450; genus AV17. The sequence goes on from JBHEMD010000121.1 coordinate 547, forward strand.
TCCGTTGTCGATCTTATCTCCGCCGGCGCCGCAGCCAGGCGAATCAGCCGCAGGTTTTTTTTCTTCTGCAAAATCGTGCGCGCTTCCGGCTCGAACTCCGGCGCGATAATGACTTCGGAAAAAATTTCGCTGATCGCTTTGGCCAGCGGCTCATCGACTGGACGGTTGCAGATAATAATTCCGCCGAAGGGCGCCTGCTTGTCGGTGCCGAACGCTTTCTCCCAGGCCGCGCGAAGATCGACATCGGAACCGACGCCGCAGGGATTGGTGTGCTTGAGGATCGCGATCGTCGCGTTGTCGAATTCGGCGATCAGGTTCGTCGCCGCGCTGATATCCAGAATGTTGTTATAGGAAAGGTCCTTGCCGTGGAGTTTCTCGAAGTAGCGATCGAAATCGCCGTAGAGCGCCGCGCTTTGGTGCGGGTTTTCGCCGTAGCGCAGCTTCGTCACCAGAGGCAGCGAAATGGAAAAGGACGACTCGGTAATTTGTTCCCGGTTCAGAAAATTACCGATCGTGCGGTCGTACTCTGAACATTTGATGAACGCCTTGATCGCGAGTTGCTTGCGCAGTTTCAGCGTCGTCGCGCCGTCGTTATCGCGCATTGTTTGCAAAACGCTTTCGTAATCCGACGGATCCACCACGATCGTGACCGACTCGTGATTTTTCGCCGCGCTGCGGATCATGGCCGGCCCGCCGATATCGATGTTTTCAATCGCTTCGGCCAGCGTGACGTCGGGTTTGGCAATCGTTTTCTCGAATGGATAAAGATTCACCACCACCAGATCGATCGGCTCAAAGCCGCACTCGCGCGCTTCCGCCTCGTGTTTGGCGTCGCCGCGCCGGTAAAGCAGCCCGCCGTGCACGCGCGGATGCAACGTCTTCACCCGCCCCTCGAGCACCTCGGGAAACGCGGTAAACGTGGAAATCTCGCGCACCGGAATTTTTTCCTTTCGCAAAAGCTCGGCCGTGCCGCCAGTCGAGATGATATCGACCCCGAAACGTTCAAGCGTGCGAGCAAAACTGGCGATGCCGGTCTTATCGGAAACGGAGATGAGGGCCCGGGAGATTTTCACCTTGAAGAGTTACATCGTTACAAATGTTACAAGGTTAAAAGAGCCATTGTAACAATGTAACTTTTGTAACGGTTTTAACCGGCGATCGCGTCAGCGATCCAGAATCACGTTCCTCGCCGCCGGATACAGCACCGGGCAACAGCCGATGGTTTCGCAAAAAGCCTTGCTGAAATGGCTGAGGCTCGAGTAGCCGACTTCGGTCGCGGCCTCGGTCACGTTGTAGCGGCCGCTGCGCAATAGCTCGGCGGCGCGTTCCATGCGCAGGTTGCGCAAATACTGCGGAATGGTCAAACCGACCTCGCGCGAAAAAATGCGGCTCAGATAAAACGGGCTGCAGCCGACTTCCTGGCCGAGCGTTTCCAAACTCGGCGGGTTGGCAAGATCGCGGGCGAGAATTTCTTTCACTCGCTCGACGCGCTCGCGCGCGACACGCTTTTGGCGCATGCAAAAGAACTCCGGGTCTTTCGGCGCGAAAAGAAAATGCGCCATCAGCTCGAGCGCCTTGCTTTGGTACCAAAGAATCTGCGCGGCCTTCGCCACCGGCGGTTCGGCGAGGCTGGCCACGACCGCGCGCTGCTCGATTGACATTGGCCGCGCCGGCGCGACCACGCTCTGTTCGTCCTCAAAAATAATGCGCCGAATCTCCGGCTCCAAATCAGCCTCGTTTTGGATAAATTGTTTGTGGAGATGTTTTCTCGAAAACTCGAGCGTGACGAAACGATGTCGATCGTGGGCCTGGCGCGTCGCCCGCAGCGGCTCGTCGGCCCGCGCGTAGTAGCCGCAATTCCCGGCGACATAATCGCTGCGCGCCCGACCCGGCACGCCCACTGCGCCGCGCCCTTCCAGGTTTAGACAAAATTCCAGACTGCGCGGATGAAAACTGCGTCCCCAATCGAGCGGACGCGCCGATTGAAAATCATGCCACTCCACGCTAAGGCCGAGCTGGTCGAAATCGCCGTAGAGCGGCCGCCAACCCTCCTCCACCTCACGCCAGGCCGCGCCCTCGGCGCGCACTTCATTGGTCGAAACCATGGGAGCGAAACTTACGAACGATGCGCCGAGGAAAGCAAGTCGGGTTTCTTTTCCTCGAGCGCGGCGCCGTCCCAGTTGCCCAGTCTCGACGCCGCATCGTAGGTGCTCTGCGCAAAATCGAGTAACATCTCCGCCGGAGACTGCGCGGAGCGCACCACCTCATACGGCAGGATGAACTCCTTAAGTTGCGGATTGTAGGATGCGGCCTCGGGTTTGATTTCAGCTTCGGAGAAGCCCCGCGGCTCGGGATAGGCGTAGGAATAAAAAATCGCCTGTGGCAGCGCATCGTTGCCCGGCCAAAACCCAAGGCTGCTTACTTCCTGCGAATACGCTTCGCGCGTGACCGCATCCGGTAGATGCGGGATGCCGCCGGGATGCGGAGGCGCCGGTCGCCCGGAGAAGCGCGTCACCGCGAGATCGAAGCTCCCCCAGAAAAAATGCACCGGGCTGCATTTCCCGCAGAAGCGGGAGCGAAACAATTTGAAGACGCGATCGGCCTGGAGCAGAACGCGCCAGAAGCGGTTTGCATGTTCGGCGTCGTAGGCGCGGTGCGTCTGATCGCGCTCAAAGGGAATGGCGTCGACCACTTCATTCGGCATGGTGTTGATCTGCACCGGCAGGTCCAGTTCATCCAGGATCGACATTGTGATCTTGTAAAATTCGGCCACGCTCCTGGGCTGCAGCGGGATCTCGCGGCCCGCGCCGTCGCTCGTGGTGACAAGTAATCTGTGCGCGACGAAATCGAATTCGATCTCGAATACGCGCGAGCCGTGTGGGATGGGAGAGGTCGTCAGGCCGCGTGCGGTGACGTAAAGCGTGACGTGCCAGGAGTGGTTCGCCCAGGGCGAGAGCGTGAGTCGGATTTTGCCGACAATCTGCGTCCACATGTGCAGCGTGGCGCAGGTTTCCCTCCATTCCGCAAACGAAAGCGGCGGCCAGATCTCAGCGCGAGCGTCGTTGGAATTCATCGGACCGGTTCGGCGCGCTTAATCGCCATTCATGAAATCGGAGAACGAATGTTTCACTCGTTCGAACATCTCCCGAGCCTCGTGCTGGGCGACGTAGAACCCGTGGCTGATTCCGCTTTTCGCGTTTTGGAATATGCCCCGCGCGCCTTGATCGGCCGGCTCGACGTCCGGCACGGTCGCCACGTCCTGCATGGTCGCGCCAGCGAAAAGTCCCTCCGTGCGGGTCACGTTGCCGTGGTTTGCGCCGATGTAAATCGTGCCGATCGGGCGGCGCGAATCACTCTGGAGGGTGACGATCCAGACCGGATCGCCACGCTCGTCGGTGCGCAGCGTGTAATTCGCCGTCGCGAATGGCATTCCCGATTTATCCGCGGTGTGGCTCGCAACGGCATACGCGCCGCTCGAATCCAGATTCAGCCGCGCGGTGTTGATC
>JBHEMD010000122.1:0-8541 GCA_046262735.1 Chthoniobacterales bacterium
GCCGAAGCCACTGAGCGCAGCGCAGCGATCGACGAAGCCGCTCGCACTTGCGAGACAGCGCCGGCATTCCGGAACGGTATCTGGACGACGGTGCGCCGAAGCGCGACCGACACGGCCGATCTTTTCCGGCGCCTGGTGAGCCAATCCGGATTCTACCGGCTGCTGTCGTTCTTCCTCTTTATTGGCTTTCTCAAAGCGATTTTCCTGCAGATGGATTACGTTTTTCCGAAGTTTGGCGATCGCGAACTGGGATTGCATGCGCCGGTGGGCAAACTTTCCGCCATCAATTCGATTGTGATTATTGTGCTCGTGCCGATCGTCGGTGCGCTCACGCAAAAATTCGCCGCGTATCGGATGGTGGTGATCGGTGGGATAATCTGTTCCGCGGGCGTTTTCATTATGGCGCTGCCGACGGAGTGGTTCCAGGCGGCAACGAGCAGCGGGCTGGGTCAATGGCTGGGGCACAGCTACCTGCAACTGCACGGCAGCATTCACCCCTACTACATTATGTCGGCGCTTTACCTGATCGTGTTCTCGATCGGCGAAGCGTTTTATTCGCCGCGCGTTTACGAATACGCCGCGGCGATTGCACCCAAAGGACAGGAAGCGTCCTACGGTTCGCTCGCTTATCTGCCCTTCCTCGTGGGCAAACTTCTGGTTGGCACCGGCGGCTGGCTGCTGGCGGCGTTTTGCCCTGAAACCGGTCCGCGACACTCGGGGACCATGTGGCTCATCTTCGCGCTCGCCGCCTCGGTCTCCCCGCTCGGTCTGATCGTGTTCCGCCGCTACATCCGGGTCCCCGAAGCCGGGCGGCAGGATTAACCACGAATTTACACGAATCAGAAAAACTCTTGTACAAGGACGAGGTGTTTCAGATCGTTGGATCTGCGATCGAGGTTCTCAACCCGCTCGGTCATGGCATCATCGAAAAGCCGTACGAAAACGCCTTAATCGTCGAGTTCAGGCTGCGTAACATTCCATTCAGGCAACAGCCTGTTTTTGACGTTGTCTACAAGGGCACCAAAGTGGGTTTGTTTGTGCCCGATCTGATCGCGTTCGACACCATTGTAGTGGACACAAAGTCGTTGACCGAGTCAGTGATCACGAACGCGGACTGATGTTGAATTATCTGCGAATCACCGACCTGCACGTCGGTGTGATCTTGAATTTCAAACACCGAAAACTCGAATGGGAACGGCTCGTCTAATGAATTCGAGTCGATTCGTGTTCATTCGTGGTTATTGTTATTGAATGATCCAGTTCCCAGACCGGCCCAAGCCATCTTCCCGCGGGATGTTGATCTTCTGCGCGTTTGTTTTTGTCGGGTTGCTCGGTCTGTTAATTTTCCTCAACCACGCCGGCGCCCAGAGAAAAGATGAGCCGGCCACCCAGGCACCATCCATGAGCACACCATCGACCACTGAAGAGAATGCGAAGCCTGCAGACGCTGATCTGCGGAAAAAACTCACACCCGAGCAATATCATGTGACGCAGATGTGCGGAACAGAACCGCCCTTCCGCAACGCCTATTGGAACGAGCACCGCGACGGTATCTATGTCGATGTTGTCAGCGGCGTGCCATTATTCAGTTCGCGCGACAAGTTCGACAGCGGCACCGGCTGGCCCAGTTTTACCAAACCGATCGATAAAGCGCAGGTGGCGGAGAAAACCGATCGGACCCTGGGTATGGAGCGCACAGAAGTGCGATCGAGTAAAAGCGATTCGCATCTCGGGCATGTTTTTCCCGATGGCCCGGGCGCGGCTGGGCAACGTTACTGTATCAATTCGGCCGCGCTGCGATTCATTCCCGTTGAAAAATTGAAGGAAGAAGGTCACGGCGAGTATCTCGCGCTGTTCGAAACGAAGAAGTAACGTCTGCAGCAGAAGGGATTGAGGGAGTGAATGCGCCAACCAGCGAGCGTTCGCGCTGCGATATATCAGGAGGACTCTTCGCGCAACGCGGCTGCGCATTCACCAGACGACCTCTTCGCCCATGAATGAAACATCGATCCAGGAAATGACTCAACCTTCCGCGCCTCGGATCCATCACCCGACCAGGTGGACCACGTATTTGACGCTCGTGCTTGGATTACTCGGCGCGCTCGGCGTCGTGGCAGGGTTCTATTTTCTCGGGCACAAGCAAGCGGTCCAGAAACGGGCGGGCACCTACAATTATTTGAAACCGGTGCCGAGTGACAGGGTGCTGCGGGCGCGTTTGACCGAGGATCAATATCGCGTCATGCGCGAAAACGGCACTGAGACCGCATTTCGCAACGAATATTGGGACGACTTCAAGCCCGGGATTTACGTCGATGTCATCACCGGGGACCCGCTCTTTTCCTCGACGGACAAGTTCGACGCCGGCACGGGGCGACCAACTTTTACCAAGCCAATCTCAGACGATCGGGTCTACGAGCGCGCCGATAACTCCCACGATATGCAACGGGTCGAGGTCCGCGCCACCAAGAGCGACTAGCATCTCGGGCACGTCTTTAACGATGGCCCGCCGCCGACCGGCAAACGCTACGCAATCAACTCGGCGGCATTGCACTTTATCGCTCTCGACAAAATGCAGGCCGAAGGCTATGCCGAGTTCCTCTCGCTTTTTCCCGGGCAGGAAAGCCCGACCCCATAGGGCGAGACTTTCGCCGGAGCGATCCCGATGAATTAATGCGACGGTCGCAGACTGCCGCTACCGCGCCGCAGTGCTCGCAAACACCTTTTCCGGTTCCAAGCCGATTCTTTTCAGGATGGCAATGAATCGCGGATCAGCGCGCAGCGGAGCAAACTCCGGCGCAATGCCGACGAAATGCACGGAGGACGAGCGCTCCTCGGCCGCGCGTTCCAGCTCGCGTATCGCCTCTTCGTGTTGTCCGAGCGCAACGTGCACATGGGCCGTAGCGTCGCCCGGTGTGTAGCGGCGGATGGCGGTTGCGGCATTCAACGCGCGTAGCGCTTCCTCGCGACGATCCATTCGCGCGTAAGTGATGGCCAGACCGAAGGCTGGTCTGCTGCTGAGGTTCTCGGCCTTTTTGTAGAGCGCAATCGCTTCGTCGAAGCGTCCCATCTCGCGGTAGAGCGCGGCCAGCAACGGCTCGCCATAAACAAACGCGGGATCGAGCTGCAAAGCGCGCTCGCCGGCGGCGATCGCTTCATCATAGAGCCCAAAGTAACGGTAGAGCTCGCACGCGGAATTGTTCACCCAGAGCGAGGCCGGATCGATCCTCGACGTGCGCTGCAAATAGATGAGTGCTTCCTCGCGTTCACCGCGCGCCGCCCAAAACGCCGCCGAAAAATAATTCGAAGGCGTCGATTTCGGATCGAGCTCGACCGCGCGACAAAACTCACGCGCCGCCCCGTCAAGGTCCCAATCGAGAATCCGTTTCGTTTCGCCGAGATAAACGTGCGCTTCGGCGTCGTCATTGTCGATCTTGAGCGCGTGCATCGCCCCGTCGCGAACTTTTGGATAGGCCTCGCGCGGGGGCACGTAGGCATCGGCCAACCAGAGCCACGACTTGGCGATGCCAGTCCAGGCGCGGCCCAGCTGCGGATCCCGTTCCAAGGCGCGTTCAAAGAGATCCAAACTCTGCCGTAACGCTTCTTCGGTCAGTTTATCGGAAAAAAACAAACCGCGCAGGTAAATGTCGTAAGCCTCCGGATCGCGCGAGACACGCGGGGCCGCGACTTCGAGTTTGAGCTTCAGTGCATCGACGATCGCGCGCGTGATTTCGTCCTGAACGGCGAATATGCTCTGCATCTGCCGATCGAACGTTTCCGACCAAACCGTAAAGCCGTCGCTCGCGTCGATTAGCTCCGCCGTGATCCGGATTCGATCGCCATCGCGCCGGACGCTGCCTTCCAGAACATTGCCGACATTGAGCTTCTGCGCGATCTCGTTCAGGTCCGCTTCCCGGCCTTTGAAAGAGAATGCCGAACGGCGGGCCGCCACGCGCAAGCCTTCTATTTTGGTCAGGGCAGCGAGAATTTCCTCAGCGATGCCTTCACTGAAATAATCGTGGTCCTTGCCCGGGCTCAGGTCCTGAAAGGGCAGAACGGCGATGGATTTTTCAGTCGAACCCGGCGTGCGAAGCTCAACCGCGCCGCGCGCCAGCTCCGGAGTCCGGACGATTCCGTATCGGGTGAAATCAAAGAACCAGGAGAGCAACAATGCGATCGGAAACCCGAGCACGATCAACAGCACGATCAGGCGCACGACCCAGATGGGAATATCAAAGATTGGGAAAACCTGGGCAATGCCCTGGGCGAGGGCCCAACCGGCCACGACATAGCCAATGGCGACGCGATAAACTTTGCGCCGCTTAAGCTCGGCAAAAAATTGCTTCTGGTTCATCCGCCGCCTCTCTGTCGCGCTTGTTCAGGGCAGCGAACTATGAAATAGGACGAGGAGCATGTCGATCTTGCCACGGCCCTCCCGCAAATCGCAACGGCTCGCCGCCCTCCTCGCCGCTGTGGCTGCGTTCGTCACCTGGGGCCTGGTGCCGCTTTATTGGAAACTGCTCAAGCCTGTTCCTGCGACCGAAATCTTGGCGCACCGTTTTGTCTGGACGATGGTCTTTTTGATCGCGGTGCTCAGCTGGCAGGAGCGCTGGCCGGAAGTTCGCACCATCTTTGGTTCGCGCCGGACGCTCATTTACTGCTTCGCCAGCGGCGTGGCCATAGCTACCAACTGGTTTTTGTTTATCTGGGCGGTCAACGCCGACCGCGTCGTGGAGAGCAGCCTCGGTTATTTCATGATTCCCCTCGTCAACGTGCTTCTCGGCGCTGTTTTTCTGCGCGAACGTCTCACCCTTCTCCAGTTCCTTTCCGTTGTTCTTGCCGCTGCTGGAGTTCTGAATCTGACTTTCGGATACGGCCGCTTTCCATGGGTGGCGGTCGCCTTGTGCGTCAGCTTTGGTCTTTATGGTTTGCTCCGCAAGAAATCCGGCACGGCTGCCATTCCCGGCCTGTTCTTCGAAACGGCCTCCCTTCTTCCCCTCGCCGTCGTTTACCTGCTTTATCTGGAGGCCGGCAGCATGCTCTTCTTCGGTCGCGCGGGCTGGTTATTGTCGATCTTGCTCGTGAGCACCGGTGTCGTCACGGCTGTGCCGCTCTTCTGGTTCGGATACGCCGCGCGTTATTTGCCGCTCACGACGCTCGGTTTCCTTCAATACCTCTCCCCGACCGGAACATTTTTGCTCGGAGTGTTTCTTTATCACGAGCCGTTCACCCGCGCAGATCTCATCACCTTTGCCTTGATCTGGGCGGCGCTCGGCGTCTTTACCAGTGAAGCGCTCCTGCGCTGGCGTTCGACGCGAATCCGACAAGCGATCGCCGAATCCGCCTGCGAACCGGTCTGATCTGTAGCGGCGCTCTATGAGCGCCGCACTCATTCGTCGACGGTTACAGACCGCCGCTACAGCCATTTGCGGCGAAGATGTCGATCTTGTACTCTTAGATCAGCGATGAAGGAAGACGATTTCCAGTACGCGATCGAGAACACGCAGGTCATCATCGCGCCGGAGCAAAAGATCGCCACGTTTGGCACGACAAGTTTTCATTTCTACATCATCTCGGAGTTGATGGACCGCGTCGACCAGATCCGGATCCGCAACGGAAAAATCCACGCCGACCGTCCGCAAATTCTCACGCCGGATCATTTCAGCCGGTTGTTGCTCGACGGATTTGGTGACAAAGCGCAGCGCTATGTCGATCAATTGCGCGAACGTTTGCAGAATACGGCGGTGTTGCGGTATGGCTTTCAGTTCCGCAAAACCGATGTCATGGAGGAGACGCTGCGTGATTCGATCGATGCCGTGATCAATCGCACCAAACGCCGCGTCGAAAATTCGAACGAAGCGCTCAGCGCTATCATTCAAGGTGTGGACGACGCATGGGAAGTTTGCCTGCTCAAATTCACGATCGACATGATCGAACGCTCCGCCGGCGGCAACATCGGCGACTTCCGCAAACGGGGGCTAATCTGATCGGTAGCGCATGCGTCTCGCGTGCTGGTTTCGGCATCGCGTCGAAACGATCTTTTCTAAACGTGATCATTTCCGACAAAGAAACGCACCGGATTGAGCAGCAAACCTGACCTGCTTAGATTCCTGCAAGATTCATGACGCATCCCGATCTTGCCGTCTGGCTCAATCTAATTTCGACGCTCGCAATTGTGGGCGCGTTGATTTTTGCCGCCGTTCAGGTGCGGCAGGGAAACATCAAACGGCGCGACCTCGCTTCGATTACTCTGATTCAAACAACCCAAAGCGAGGGCTGGACGCGTGCGCTCGACCTCATCGGCAGATTACCTGAAGGCGCGCAGGTCGCCGATGTCGAGCGCGCCGGCGCCGAGGTGCAACGCGCCATGATCGACTTCGGAGTGCGCGTCGAAACCATCGGTTACATGGTGTTTCGACGAAATGTCGATCTTCAAACGGTCGACGATCTGGTGGGCGGAGTGACCCTGATGTTTTGGTCGCGGACCAAAAACTGGGCTGAAAACGAGCGCGAACGCATGGGCAATCCAAAACTTTATGAGTGGTGCGAATGGCTGGCCGATCGAATCGGCGAGCGCCGTGAACGCCTTGGACACGAGGCGGCATACCGGCGTTACCCGACGTGGCGCGAATGAAGCGGCTATAGGGCGAGCGCTTCGCTTGCCATGTTCTCGACCCGTCATGTCGCATTAATTTGGAAAGCGACAGAGCGTGTCCCTCCAAGTGAATTTGGCGGGGTACACGCCCGCCACTGCAGCTAACGTTTTTCGGCTTTCGTCATTTTGCGCGTCTTGGCATCCTGCGCCTTCGCGCTTGAAAAACTATCTCCGGCTCAATCTGAATGTTCTTTACTGGGTGTTTGTCGCGCCATTCCGCGGACAATTCTTCAGTGTCTCGCAGATTTTTCGACAGATGGTGTTCATTGGTGTCCGCGCCGCGCCCATGGTAGCACTGACCGCGTTCAGCATAGGAGTAACGCTCGCCATGCAGGCGGCGCATTCACTTCAACAAATGGGTGCGGAAATTTACGTGCCCGACCTCGTCATGTTGTCGATCTTGCGCGAGATGGGCCCAGTGCTTATTGCCGTCATCGTGATTGGGCGCAGCGGATCGGCCGTCGCGGCCGAGCTGGGCACGATGAAAGTGTCCGAAGAGATTGAGGCTCTCGAAGTGATGGCGATCAATCCCGTGCAGTATCTGGTCGTTCCGCGCTTTCTGGCCATGCTGGTAATGCTGCCGGCGCTCACGATTTTCGGAAATTACATCGGAGTGCTGGGCGGCTGGGCAGTCTGCCGGTTCGCGCTCGATTTCAACACCGCCGGTTACATTCTGCGCGCCTTGGAGAGCGCCAACACCTGGGATTTGTATTCGGGTATGATCAAAAGCGCGGTCTTCGCCTGGATCATCATCACCATTGCTTGCAATGCCGGCTTGCGAGTTGAAGGCGGCGCCGAAGGAGTCGGGCAATCGACCACCGCTTCGGTCGTGCAGGCGCTGCTCGCCATGCTGGTGACAAACGCGATCTTAACCGGCATCTTTTTCTTCAAGTCATGAATTCGAACGCCGCCGCGCCAGTGATCGAGATTGTCGATCTTGTCCGCAAGTTCGGAGACCGCGCGGTGATCAACGACATCTCATTCAACATCCATCGCGGCGAGACCCTGGTCATCATGGGCGGGAGCGGTTGCGGCAAGAGCACGTTGCTCCGGCATATCATCGGGTCGATGAAGCCAACCTCCGGATCAGTAAAGATTTTCGGCGAAGAAATTACCGGGATGAACGAGCGCGAGATCGGACGAATCCGGCGCCGATTTGGAATGTTGTTCCAATCTGGTGCGTTGCTCGCCTCATTGACCGTGGGCGAAAATGTCGCGTTGCCGCTTTTGCAACACTCCAAAAAATCGCTCGATGAGGTTGGGGAAATCGTGAAACAAAAACTCGAGATGGTCGGCCTGAGCGGGTTCCATGATCTCAAACCGGCCGAGATCAGCGGGGGAATGAAAAAGCGAGTGGGCCTGGCGCGCGCACTCGCGCTCGATCCCGAGCTGCTCTTCAGCGACGAACCGACTTCAGGGCTGGATCCGATCATGACCGCAGTGGTCGATCAATTAACCTTGAAACTCACGCACGGAGAACACATGACCGCAGTCGTGGTGACGCACGACATGACGAGCGCATTTCGGATCGCGACCCGGATGATCATGCTCGGCCACGGATCGATCGTCGCGGAGGGCACCCCCGATGAAATCCGCACCAGTTCCAATCCCGAAGTGCAGCAATTCATCAACGGAGAGGCCGACGGGGCGATTCCCCTCAATCTCTCGCAAGAAGAGCATGAACATCACCAACAGGTGAAGCCGCGCCCGTTCGTCGCTGCCCGGCACCGCTTTCATCGCAAAACGGCATGAAAAAGAATCTCTCCGATTACGTCGTCGCCCTTTCGGTCATCGCCTGCAGCATCGTGTTGCTTGCCGCGCTTACTTTCGCGCTCTCGGGTTATCGCTTGCGAAAACCAACCCGCACCTTGCAGATCAAGTATGAAGAC
>JBHEMD010000123.1:0-16373 GCA_046262735.1 Chthoniobacterales bacterium
AGCTTGTCGGCCGAGTCAGGCGGGACGCCTGGCTTCCAACCTGGCGCGCGCAATTTCTTCGACGGCCGAGGGATTTTCCAGAGCGGAGGTGTCGCCCAGCTTTTCTCCGAGGTATGCGGCGCGCACGATCCGGCGCATCACTTTTGCGTTCCGCGTTTTTGGAATATCGCCGACGAACAAGACTTCTTTTGGTGCGAGCGCTTTGCCGAGTTCGCTCGCGACTTTTGTTTTTAATTCGCCGGCAAGGTCGACATCTCCATTGGTGCCGGGTTTTAACAGGCAGAAGCAAACGAGCGCTTCGCCCTTGATCGAATCCGGTACACCGACCGCGGCGGCTTCGCTCACTTTTGCGTGCGCGACGAGAACCGATTCCACTTCGGCGGGCCCGACGCGTTTGCCGGCGATTTTAATCGTATCGTCGCTGCGGCCGAGAATGTACCACAGGCCATCGTCGTCGATGGCGGCCCAATCGCCGTGCACCCAGACATCGGGAAAACGCGACCAGTAAGCGTCGATGTAACGTTGTCGATCTTTCCAAAAACCGCGCGTCATCCCGATCCAAGGCTCGCGAATCACCAGCTCGCTGACCTGGCCGCGTACTGAATTTCCATTTTCATCGACAACGTCGGCGGCCATGCCCGGCAGCGGTCCGGAAAAGGCGCACGGTTTCATTGGCGTAAGCACGTTGCCCATGACGATGCCACCGGAGATTTCGGTGCCGCCTGAGTAATTGATGATTGGAAGTTTTCCGCCGCCGACATTTTGGAACAGCCACAGCCACGGATCGGGGTTCCATGGTTCGCCGGTCGAAGCGAATTTGCGCAGCGAGGAGAGATCGTGCTGGTGCACAATCTCATCGCCGTGGCGCCGCAGCGCGCGGATCAACGTCGGCGATACACCCAACGCGGTGACGTGATGTCGATCTACCAATTGCCACGTGCGGTCCGGTCCGGGAAAATCCGGCGCGCCGTCGTAGAGCATCATCGTCGCGCCGAGGAGCAGTGTTCCGAAAACCTCCCACGGCCCCATCATCCAACCCATGTCGGTCATCCAGAAAAGCGTCTCATCGGCGTGCAGATCCAGCCCCATCCACATGTCCTGCGCCGATTTAATCGGGAACCCGCAATGCGTGTGGACCGCTCCTTTCGGTTTCCCGGTCGTGCCCGAAGTGTAGATAATCATCATCGGATCTTCGGCAGATGTTCGCTCGGTCGGTTCGCTCGCGGCTGAGACTGTCTTGTCCGGCAGCGGTATTTCGATTCCACCTTTTGCCGGTTCAACGCCGACGACCTGCGTCATCCATTCACCGCCGGTTTTCAAAATGACGAGATGTCGCAGCGTCGGAATTTGCGCGGCCGCTTGGAGTGCGACCAATTTCATCGGGCAAAGCTTGCCGCGCCGGTAAGTGCCGTCGGCCGTGAAGAGCGCTTTGGCGTCGGCGTCTTGCAACCGTGAAACGATCGCGGCGGCGCCGAAGCCGGAGAAAAGCGGGAGAAAAATTCCGCCGATCTTGATGATGGCGAGCATGGCGACGACGATCTCGGGCACCATCGGCATGAACACGCCGATGGCGTCGCCCTTGCCGAGGCCGAGCGCGTGCAGGCCGGCCGCCATAATGTTTACCTGCCGCCGCAATTCGCGGTAGGTGAGCGTGCGCGTGGTACCGTCCTCGGTTTCGGATTTGATGGCGAGTCGATCGTCGACCGGCGTGCCGGCATATTTATCGACCATGTTGTGAACGACGTTCATGTCGCCGCCGACGCACCATTTCGGCCATGGTTTGCCTTGGCTAAGATCGACAATCTGCGCGTAGGGCTTGTAAAAGTGAATTTGGAGTCCGCAGAGGACGGCATTCCAGAACCAATCGATATCGGTTGTCGATCTTTTCATCAGCTCGTCGTAGGAGCCGAGCTCATGTTTGTGGATGAAGCGCTGAAGGTTCGATTGCGCGACGAGCTCAGGCGATGGCCACCAGACAAATTCGCCGCCGAATTGAAACTCGCTCACGCAGTGAGTCTGCGCGTTTTTCAATTGTAGGGCAACCGCATCGGTTGTCGAAAAATTGGAGGGACACGCGCCGTCGTGTCCAGTTTTCTGGCGCCGACAGCGCGGCGCCCTCCAGTAGCGGTTGCTGATCTGCGATTCGTCGGCAGATTGCACGAACATTTTGGCAATGACGAAAACGCTTGCTCATCAGCTCGCCCAGTACGCGTGCGCGCTTCACTTTGAGGACCTCTCGCGCGAAGTCGTGCACGAGGTGAAGCGGCGCATGATCGATTCGCTCGGCTGCGCGCTGGGTGCCTGGGATGAAGAGCCCTGCGCGATCGCGCGCTCTGTGGCCTCAGAGTTTTCGGCCAGGAACGGATCTACAATTATCGGCACAAAGCACAAAGCACCGCCGGACTGGGCGGCGTTTGCCAATGGCTGTTGCATCCGTTATTTCGATTACAACGACACTTATCTTTCGAAAGAACCAGCCCACCCGAGCGATAACATCTCCGCCGCGCTGGCGATTGCGGAAAGTCTCGGGTCGAGCGGACGCGAATTGATTACCGCAATTGCTCTCGCTTACGAAGTGCAATGCCGATTGTGCGACGCGGCGAGCATTCGTGCCCGCGGCTGGGACCATCCGACCTACGGCGATTTCTCCACCGCGCTCGCTTGTGCGCGATTAATGGAATTAAACCCCGAACGCGCGCGGCACGCTGTAAACATTGCCGGCGTCGCCTGCGCGGTGATGCGCCAGGCGCGCGTCGGCGAACTGTCGCATTGGAAAGGAGTCGCGTTCGCAAATGCGGCGCGTCACGGCGTCTACTCGGCGTTGCTGGCGCGCGCCGGAATGACTGGGCCAGCGCCGATTTTTGAAGGACAAATGGGTTTCGAAAAACAACTTGGCGTCTCGCTCGGAAACGTCGGCGAAAAATTCGTGAAACGGCCGGAGGCGAAAAACCCGAACGAAAGCACGGCCGCGATGATTCTCAACACGAGCATTAAATACTGGCCGGCGGAATATCACAGCCAGAGCGCTATCGAAGCGGCGCTGTTTTTGCGAAAGCAGATCGGCGCCGGAATCGAAGTGAAATCGATGACAATCGAAAGCCATGATGCGTCGGTGGACATTATTGGAAGCGAACCGGAGAAATGGAAACCGGAGACGCGCGAGACGGCCGATCACAGTCTGCCTTACATTGCGGCAATCGCGCTAATCGATGGCGAGGTGACAGAGAAACAATTCCAACCGAAACGGTTTACCGACCCGAAGATCTGGAAATTTTTGGAGACGGTGAAGGTGGAACGCAATGCCGAGCTCAGCGCGCTCTATCCAGGCGCGGTCGCGAACATCGTGCATGTCGATCTTGCCAACGGTCGCCGGCTGACGAAGCGGGTCGATTATCCCCTTGGTCACGCCAGGAACCGACTGAAGGATGAGGAGGTGGAGGTGAAATTCCGCGCGTTGGTGGAGCCGAAGCTTGGCCGCGAGCCCGCGCAGAAGATTGTCGATCTGGCGTGGAAATTGGATGCGGCGGCCAATGTCGATGAGCTGGTGCGCGCGTGCGTGATGAAATGAAAGGGAATACAGATTTTCAATCTGTGCGGCCAGCGGAGTTTTACTCCGCTGAATTGAATGCAACGGACAGAATGTCCGGCGGCTGCACAGGCACCATGCCTGTGTTCCCATGAGTATGAAAACGAAAACGGCGCGGTTGCGTGAACTGATCGCAAAAGGCGCGGTGATGATGCCGGGAGTGCCGAATGCAGCGATGGCGCGGCAGGTTGAGCGCGTTGGGTTCGCTGCGCTTTATGTTAGCGGCGCGGGCCTGGCGAACTCGACGGCCGGTGTGCCGGACATTGGACTGCTGACGATGGAGGAAGTGACGCGCCTGGCCGGCTATATCGCAACCGCGGTGAAGATCCCCGCACTGGTGGATGCCGATACCGGATTTGGCGCCCCGGAGAATGTGGCGCAAACAATTCGTGAGCTGGAGCGCGCGGGGCTGGCCGGTTGTCACATCGAAGATCAGGTGTTCCCGAAGCGCTGCGGACATTTGGCCGGCAAAGAGGTTGTCGATCTTGCGGAGATGATTGAGAAGATCAAAGCGGCCGCGGCCGCGCGCCGGGACAAGGATTTTTTGCTCATGGCGCGAACCGATGCGCGCGCGGTCGAAGGATTCGATGCGGCGGTAAAGCGCGCCCAGAAATACGTCGAGGCCGGAGCGGACGCGATTTTTCCGGAAGCGCTGCAGAGCGCGGAGGAGTTTCGCGCGTTCGCCACGGAAGTGAAGGTGCCGTTGCTGGCCAACATGACGGAGTTCGGCAAAAGCCCACTGCTTTCATTCCAAGAGCTGGCGGAGTTCGGGTATCGGATGGTGATTTACCCAATGAGCGCGTTTCGCGTGGCGATGAAAGCGAGCGAACAGTTCCTGCGCGATCTGAGAACGCGCGGCAGGCAAAGCGATTGGATCGACAAAATGCAAACGCGCCAGGAACTTTACGATTTGCTCGACTACGATCCGGCGGCGGAAAGTTGGCCAACTTTTCGCGACCGTTGATTTGTGGAACGGTGTATCGTTGTTAACGTGATGCGTAAACGATGAGTACTGAAGCGAAACCAGAGTACAGCCCCGGCCTGGCCGGCGTGATTGCCGGCGAGACGAAGATTTGCTGGGTCGATCCCAATGCCGGGCTGATGTATCGCGGCTACGACATTCACGACATGGGCGACAAGGCGACCTTCGAGGAGGTCGCTTATTTGTTGCTCAACGGAGAGCTGCCGAATGCGAAGCAGCTCAGGGAATTTACGGAGCAAATCGCCGGGCAACGCGAGGTGCCCGAGCAAGTCAGCCAGATGCTGCGGCTGTTGCCGGGCAAGACGCATCCGATGGACATGCTGCGCACCGGCGTGTCGATGCTCGGCGGTTTCGACAAGGAGCTGAACGATCATTCGCACGACGCCAACATCCGCAAATCCGTCCGGCTGATCGCGCGCGTGATGACTTTGATTACGGACAGCTATCGCATCGCGCGCGGCGAGGAGCCGTTGCCGGAAAAACCCGAGCTGACGCAAGCGGGCAATTTCTTCTACAAATTGAACGGCAAAACTCCGGAAACGTGGCAGACCCGCGCGATGGACACCATTTTCAATCTCTATGCCGATCATGAATTCAATGCCTCGACGTTTGCCGCGCGCGTGACTGCGTCCACGCTGGCCGATATTTATGCGGCTGTGACGTCCGCGTGCGGAACGTTGAAAGGGCCGCTGCACGGCGGCGCGAACGAGGAGTCGATGCGTATGCTCGAGGAAATTAACACGCCGGACCGCGCCGAAGCGTGGCTCAAGAAAAAGTTCGAGACCAAGGCGAAGATCATGGGCTTCGGTCATCGTGTTTATAAAAAAGGCGACTCGCGCGTGCCGGTGATGCGCGAGATCGGGCGCGACCTCGGCAAGCGCACCGGGAAAGAAAACTGGATCCCGATTTGTGAAAAGCTCGAGGAAGTGATGGACCGCGAAAAACATCTCTGCGCCAACGTCGACCTGTACGCCGCGCCAGTGTTTTGGATGCTCGGGTTCGCATCGGAACTGAATACGCCGCTATTCGCGGCGTCGCGTGTTGCGGGCTGGTGCGCGCATGTGACCGAGCAACACGATAACAATCGCTTGATTCGGCCGCGCTCGCTTTACACCGGGCCGAAACTGCGAAAATATCCCGGCCCGCCTGGCGGCGCTTAACTGTAGCGGCTGTCTGCGACCGCCGCATTATTGTCCGACGCTCAGAGAGCGCCGCTACAATGGAAAAATCGCTTCAGGAACAATATGCACCGAACAACGCCTGCTGGGGCTGTGGCCCGGCGAATCCCGAAGGTCTTCGCATCCGCAGTTTTCCGGACAACGGCGAAGTCGTCGCGGAATGGAAGCCGGAACCAAAGTATGAGGCTTTCCCCGGGGTATTGAATGGCGGGATCATCGGCACGCTGCTTGATTGCCATTGCAATTGGACGGCCGCGTATCATTTGATGAAACGCGCCGGCGCCGATCATCCGCCGTGTACCGTGACGGCGGAATACGCAATCAAACTTCTTCGGCCCACGCCGACGAATGGCCCAGTGTCGCTCTCGGCGAAGATTGTCGATCTTACGGACGATCGCGCGACGGTCGAAGGCAGTTTGATTGCTGGCGGGAAAGTGTGCGCGACGTGCCGCGGGATATTTGTTGCCGTAAAGGAAGGTCATCCCGCGTATCACCGCTGGTGAGCTGTAGTGGCGGTCAATAGCTCGGATTTGATGATTAGTGCGACGGTCCCAGACCGCCGCTACAGCCACGTTGTTCAACGAACCGATGGTGGCACCGGTTGAGGTTGTCGAAACGGTGTAATCAACGCGGGTGATGGCGACGGTGTCCACCGTTGGAGGCGGAGTCGGCGCCGGAGCATTGACCGTGAGAGAAGCGGTCTAGCTCAAACCCGTGGCGGTAGCCGATTGCAGATCTCCTTGCACCGCGCACTTTTCTTGCTTCTGGACTTGGCCAGACAGATGTTATCCGCGGCAAAGGCTGGTTATGTGCGTATGAAGGAGGTTTCTCCAGGAAGAGCGACAGCTCCGATAATCAGCAATCGCCTACGGAGCAACTGGACGAAATGCACGGCGGCTGCCGCCACGCTCGTCGTTGTGGCCTTTACGCCTGTGATCGCGTGTATGCAATCGGTCGGTGCGTCGGCCAAAACCTGGATTCAAATCAAAGCGGCCCAGAAAGCGGCGGAGGCACTCGCAAATCCCAATCTGACGGCAAAAGAGCGTTTGCGGGTGGAGCAAATCTACTACCAACTCGTTCGGGACAATCCGCAATCCGCCCCAGCGCACAACGCGCTCGCCACGTTTTTGTGGAGAAGCGGGAACCCGGAAGCAGCCATCGAACATTGGCGGACAGCGCAACGGCTCCAGCCGGGCAATGGGGAGGCGGCCAATTCGTTGGGCGGCGCCTACCTCCGGATGGGCCGCGTGGCCGAAGCAGCCGCGCAGTTTCATTTGGCGGTTCGCTCCGAAAATGACAATGCCGATTATCATTTCGACCTCGCCAACGTCGAATTCGTCCTCCGCCATGATCTGGCTGTCGCCTGGAAGATCGATTCGGCTGAGTTGTTGCAACGCGCCCTGTTCGAATATCGCGAAGCGAGCCGGCTCGCACCGATGAATCGCGAATACGCTCGCGCTTACGCGGAAACGTTTTATGGCATGCCCAACCCCAATTGGAAAGAGGCGCAAGCCGCCTGGGAGCATTATCTCGAGCTCTCCACCAACCGAAACTTCGCTTATTTGCAGCTCGCGCGGATCAGCCTGAAGCAGCAGAAGAAAGCTGAAGCGTTGTTTTTCCTCAATAAAGTTTCGGACTCCCGCCATCCCGAAGTAAAAGAAAAGCTGCGGAAGCAAGCCGAAGCACTCTAGCCGGCGGCGAAGCACGAGAAGGGGTCTGGCGTCCGGCCTACCATCGTTGGTCAAGCGCGCCCGCGATCACAATTGCGGCGCGAGCAGACCGGCAGCTTGATTGAGCGGGTTGGCGAAGTGCAGCCCGCCCAACTCGTCGAGGCTCACTTCACGTGAGCGCTGTTTGTCGGTTTGGAACAGGCGAATCTGTTCCGCCGCAAATTGTCGATCTAACACATCGAGGTTGGCTTCGTCATTTAGGCGGATCGATCGATTGTCGAAGTTACCGGAGCCGATTGAGACGAAAACGTCGTCCACGATGATCAATTTCGCATGGAGCATCGTCGGTTCGTATTCGAAGATCTTGATCCCGGCCTTGATTAAATCGGGCCAGTGCCGTTTCGAAGCCGCGCGCACGAGTTTCTGGTCGATCTTCTTTCCGGGAACCAGAACCTCCACTCTCACGCCGCGTTTGGCCGCGCTGATCAGCTCTTTGCGCATCAGGTCGTCGGGCAAAAAATAGGCGTTCTCGATGCGGAGAGTTTTCTGGGCCGAAGCGGTGGCGAGCAGGTAGAGCAAGTCGAGGTTCTCGTAGCGCGCGCCGCTCCGGATTGCCTGGGCGAGATTAGAGCCGGTGCTTTCGAGCGGCGGGAAGTAATCCGATCCGTGCAGGACAGTTCCGCGCGTCTTCAACCAATTTGTCATGAAGCTGCCCTGAAGTTGCGCGACGACCGGGCCGGTCACTTTGTAATGATTATCGCGCCAGTGCTGCGGCGAATCAGCGTTGCCGCTCCACAAATCGGCGATACCGGCGCCGCCGATGAATCCGATCTTGCCGTCGATGATCAGCAACTTGCGGTGACTGCGATTGTTGTAACGCCGGGGGTCGATCCAGAGAGCGCTGTGATATTTTACGACCTGCACGCCCGCCGCGCGCAAGCGCTCGGAATTTTGGCTGCCCATCTTGCGGGTGCCCTGTGCGTCGAGGATTGCGTTTACATGCACGCCGGCCTGGGCACGCTCAGCTAACGCCTCGGTGAACTCGCGGCCGATTTCGCCGTCCCAAAACACGTAGGTCTCGAAGTTGATCGAACGTTTGGCCGAACGAATGGCGCGCAACATTGCTGGAAAAATTTCATCGCCATTGACGAGCGTAGTGATGCTGTTGCCGGGGACAAAGTTCGGCCCAAGCAAGGAACCGGCTGATTGCCGGAATTCCGGCGCGCTCGCCGAGTAAAGCGGAGCAACTTCCTGGCGTGGCTGCTTTCCCATCTTCAGCGCGCAGCCGGTAACGAGTAAAGAGAAGCCGAATGAAATTGTGGTCAGGGCGAGCGAGCGAGTCATCGGCACATGTTTATCGTAAAGCGCCAACGATACGGCTGTCGATCTTCGCGGCTCCGAATTATTCGTAGCCTCCGGGACTAACGCGATTCGATGACTGCGCAAAAGAAATGGGCGATTACTTCTCTTGTCATCGCTGCGATTTTCGTGGCTGCATATTTCGCCGCGACGCGCGCTCTCGACCATTGGTTGCAAAACGGCACGCTCACGCGCCTCATTGCCAGGAAGACGGCGGTAAAATTGGAAGCGGACGCAGGGTATCTCCCGCTGGCCTGGCGCGGGATGTCGGTCCGGAGCGATGGCATTCTCGTGCGCGGCAAACCGCCCCGCGCATTGGTCGAGATGAGCGCGACAAACCTGCGCGCTTATTGCAGCGTGCAAAATCTTTGGCAGCGCAAGTGGACGGTCACCCGGCTGGAAGCATCGCATTTGCAGGCGGCGTTTGGTGAAGCCGCCGCCGGTCAATTGCAGAAGATTCTTCCCTACGATCCGGAGTTGCAGCCGCAAATTGAAACCAGTTCACCGCTCAACCTCGACATTCGCGAAACGATCATTGCTCGGACCGACATTTCTTGGGGGAAAACACCAGATGGGATCGGCGGCCTGAAAGATGTCGAATCGCGCTTCTATCCGAAAGATCACGGGCTGGATGTTTTCGGGCGCGGCGGAACCTTACGTCAAACCGGCTGGCCTGACGCACATATCGAGGAGCTGCACTTCGATTGGGCGAAGCCAAAGCTTCTCGTAAGATCCGCGCTGCTTTCGCTAGGCCAGCCGAGAAATTTCACCATCACCGGCGAGTTCGAATTCCGCGACCATGGCGGGATGAATTTGCATTTAAGTTTCAAGGCGACGCCGGCCGAGCCGTTCCTGCGCGGTTACTGGCAGGGGAAGTTCGACGGTGTTCTCGATTGCGAGACCGATTTGCAAAAGCAATTCGAACCGGAGGCGAAAGTGACCGCGAGTGGGCGACTGAATTTTAGCCGCGCCATGGTCCACGACGTTGCCACGCTGAAACAAGTCGCTGCGGTCACGCGGCATCCCCAGTTTGAAAAACCCAAGACGGACAGTCTGAGTTTTCGTTACCGCTGGACCGGCACCCGCCTCGAAATTTCCCAGTTCGAAATCGAGACCAAAGGGCTTTTTCGTCTCGAAGGCGAGTTTGCGATCGAGAACGAGAACATTGACGGCAGGTTCAAAGTCGGCGCGGCTCCTGACGTGGTTGATTCGATCCCCGGAGCGCGCGAGAAAGTTTTCACCGAATCGCGCGAAGGATATTTGTGGACGACGATGAGATTAAGCGGGCCGGCGAGTCATCCGCGCGAAGACCTCAAGCAGCGTCTTATCGCCGCGGCGGAGGAACATTTTGCGAAAGGGTTTCTGGCGCCGATTTTCAAGCCGGGCAAAGCGGTCATCGAGCTGTTGAACGGGCTTTATAAATAACTATCGGTTGGTTTTCCCTCGATGCGCTTTGAGCGCGTCAGTCAACCATTCGTCGAGATGCATTTCTCTGCCCCCGGGCGGACGCACCAGATACGGTTTTCCGGTGAGCAAACTCTTCGACGCGGCCAGCCGGATGAAATCTTCCGCTGTTTTGATCTCGCCCTTGAAGTGATCGTATTTGTCTCTGACGTGGGCAACGGCTTCGGCCGGCGTGTGGGTTTGCCCGTTGCGGATAAAGGTGGCGTTCGAGTTGCCAATGTAATTGAGAAGGTAATCGATGGTTTGCTCCAACGACTCCGCGGCTAAAGCTTGTCCAGCCACGGCGAAAGCCAAAGCCGGGATAAGCAACAAACCAACCGAACGGAACTTTCTCAACCTTTGCATTGTCGATCTTACAGAGCGCGCCCGGGGTGACTCGAACACCCGACCTACGGATTAGAAATCCGTTGCTCTATCCGGCTGAGCTACGGGCGCAGTAGCGGTGGAATATGTCGCGTGGAATCGCAGAAAATCCAGCGAGATCGTTCCCGCAGTTACAAGGTTAAAAGAGTTACAATCGTGACACCGGCTTCGGTCGATCTGACGTTGTAACCTTGTGACGTTGTTGACGGATCGGAGGACGAAAGCTCAGTCCCGAATCCGGTGCTTGAGTTCCCACACGCGCAAGGCAGCAAGCAGGAGCGCTTTGGTCCGCGTGAGGCTGCCAACGGCGGCCAACTCGCGCTCGCCATTGGCTTGGGCGGTTCCGGTTTTGGTTTTGCCTTTGGCTTTGCGGCGCGACTTTGAGTTGCGCACCCGACGGGCGGCCGACTCGCTAACCGGGAGATGGGCGCTGCTATTCATCAATTGATCCGCTCGATTTTGAGCAGCTTCCGAGCCAGCGTACGCGGCGGCGCCAGCCGCGAGGAAAAGCGCTTGTCTGCGCGCTGGTTCTCCGGCAGCTTCCACAGAGCATGGCTGACCGCAAACCGGGGTGTCTGACCGTTTTTCTGTTTGTTGCCCTTTGCGCCAGTCTGTTTGTGAACCTGGTGCTGGCGTTGGCCGCCTTTCAGCGCTTCGGCGGCATCGTGCGCGACGAGGAGCCGATTCCGCGATTTCGCGAAATTCTTGTCCAACGGGGCAGCCGCGGCAGTTTCGACAAGGTGGCCGTGATCGTGTTGCGCGGCTTGATCAGTTCATCGATCCCAGGAACGGTCGGCGACTCGATGGTTGAGGATTTGCGCGCGGCGCTGCAACAGGCGCGCGACGATTACCGCGTCAAAGCGATCGTCCTGGAAATCGATTCGCCCGGTGGCGAAGTGACGGCGGCCGATGCCATTTACAATGCCGTGGTCAAAGCGCGCGCGAGAAAACCGGTAGTTGTTTACATGGATTCGCTCGCTGCCTCGGGCGGTTATTACATCGCCTGCGGGGGAAAATTCCTCATGGCGAGTGACACGACGATTACCGGCAGTATCGGCGTTATTATTCAAACGCTTAACTACGAGCAGTTGTTCAACAAAATCGGCCTCGCCTCGGTCGTCTTCAAGAGCGGCAAGTTCAAAGACATGCTCAATGGCGCGCGCCCGATCACTCCGGAGGAGCGCGAGTTGGTGCAAAGTTTCATTATGAAAACGTACGAGAAGTTCCTCGGCATCGTCGCGACGGAGCGCAATGTGCCCGCCGATTTGCTGCGCAACACGGTGGCCGATGGCCGGATTCTTTCCGGCCGCGACGCGTTCGATCACAAGCTCGTCGATGGACTCGGTCAGCTCGAGGACGCCTATGGCAAGGCGAAGCAATTTGGCAATGCGCCCGGTGCGCGAGTCGTGCGTTATGCTCCGCCGTTTAGCTTGGGCCGCTTTTTCCGCGCTTTTGGCGAAACCGAGGGCAAACTGCAGTTGCAACTGCCCAAGCAATTCGTGCCGCAGCTGGAGAGCGGGCGCGCATATTTTCTCCCGAGCTACTACGCTCCGTAGCCGCGGCGGTTCATGTTTCGACACTCGCTCTTGATGCCGCTTGGCGTCACGGATGTTTTCGCAGACGTCTTTTTCACATTGCTCCTTCTCGGATGCGCTTACCTTTATGTGGCATTGATCCGGCAAATCCGGGCGCGACCGGCGAACGGGTTGGTTGTGCCAAGAAGGTTTGGTCTGCCGGAAGCGGTGCTGGCGGCAGCGCTGACGGGTTTTCTTGTTTTGGGGGTTGTGAGTTCGGTTTCCAATTCCAATCCGCCAGCCGGCTTGAACGATAAAGTCCTGATTGGGAACCTGTTTTTCATTGTTGGGATTGTTGTGGTCGTGGCGGCGTTTTTGCGTCTGCGTGGGTTTGATTTGGCGACGGCCGCTGGTTTCGGCAAGGTCAGCTTTTTGCGGGCGCTGAGTATCGCGATAGTGCTCTTGCTCGCGGCTTATCCGTTGATCGCGTTCGCCGAGTTAATGACACAGCGATTCCTCGGGAGCGGTTCCAGCCGCCAAAGCATTGTCGAGCTCTTCTCGGGCTCGAGCACGATCAACCAGCGTATCATGATCATCTTTTTCGCGGTGGCGGTCGCGCCGGTTACGGAAGAATTTCTCTTTCGCTTTTTTATTTACGGTGTGCTGCGGCGCTACTTCGGGCGCTTTTTTGGAGTGGTGAGTAACTCACTGCTATTCGCCGCCGTGCATGCACATCTTCCGTCGTTCGCGCCGTTGTTCGTCCTGGCGAGCTGTTTCACCCTGGCCTACGAATGGAGCGGCTCGATTCTCGTGTCGATGAGCATGCATGCGCTGTTCAATTCCGTGTCGCTCGTGGCACTTGCGTTTCCCGATTTCTTCCCGCAATGAAACTGAGTCAGCTCGGTGAAGACCGGCTGCTCGCTCAACTCGTGGCCGACCTTCCCGGCGCAAAATCAGTTGTGACCGGTGCAGGCGATGATTGCGCGCTTCTCAAGTTTCGTCGCGCGCAAGATCTCTTCGTTCTAAAAACCGATTGTGTCGTGGAGAGCGTCCATTTTTCCCCGCGGGCGAGCGCTGTCGATGTTGGCTGGAAAGCAATGATGCGTCCTTTGAGCGATTTCGCCGCGGTCTCTGCGCTCCCGGAGTTTGCCTTGATTACGCTGATTGTGCCCGGCACAAGATCGACATTGTGGGTCCGGCAATTATACCGCGGGCTCAAACGCGCCGCCGCGCGCTTCAAGCTCGCAATAGTGGGTGGGGAAACAAGCGCGACGCCGGGCGCGGGGTCCGTCGCAGTAGCGGTTGTCGGTTTCGTTGAGAGGAAGCGTTGCGTTCTGCGCAGCGGCGGAAAACCCGGCGACGATCTATTCGTGACCGGCCGGCTTGGCGGCGCGCTTCGGCGCAAACATCTGCGATTCATTCCGCGTATCCGCGAATCGCGCTGGCTCACTGAAAATTTCCGGCTCCACGCCATGATCGATCTGAGCGACGGCCTCGGCGCCGATCTCCCCCGG
The DNA here is from genome assembly GCA_046262735.1 of Chthoniobacterales bacterium. Lineage (GTDB taxonomy): Bacteria > Verrucomicrobiota > Verrucomicrobiia > Chthoniobacterales > UBA10450 > AV17. The sequence continues at coordinate 13,631 of JBHEMD010000123.1, forward strand.
CTCGCCCGCGCCAGCAAGGTCGCTTTCAAGATCGACATCGACCGATTGCCAGTCACGCCCGGTTGCAAGATCGACAATGCGATTTCCGACGGCGAAGACTACGAACTGCTCTTCGCTATTTCACCGCGCGATCGCGAACGATTAGAAAAGAAATGGCGCAAGAAATTTCCGAGAGTGCCGCTCACGCGGATAGGCTCCTTAAATCGACAATCAGCAGTCAGCAATCAGCGGTTGAAGAGTGGCTATCTTCACTTCAAATAGCGCGGTCGAGACGGAAGAGATCGGGCGTCGTTTTGCCGGAAACGTGAAGCCCGGGGACGTTCTCGCTCTGACCGGCGAGCTCGGCAGCGGGAAAACGCAGTTTGTCAAAGGTCTCGTCGCCGGTCTGGGCGGCAGCGACGCCGTGACCAGCCCAACTTTCACTCTGATCCATGAATATTCACGCGGCCGCATGCCGATTTATCATTTCGATTTCTTTCGCGTGGAAGATCGACAATCAGCCAAGCGCCTCGGGTTGGACGACTATTTTTTCGGCGACGGCGTTTCCGTTATTGAATGGGCCGATCGGTTTCCCGATTTGATCCCGCGAAACGCCCACTGGATCTCGTTTCAACTAAAGTCGGAGACTGAGCGCGCCATCAATTTCCAAGGATCGGCTTCCCGACCGCCGTTTGAAATAGACGGCGGTCTGGAGACTGCCGCTCCTTGATTTCGGCATGAAGACTTTAGCGCTCGAACTTTCGACGGCGCGGGGGAGTCTCGCCTGGCGGGAAAATGGCAATCTCGCCTTTACGCGTGACTGGCCGAACGACCGCAAAGATTCAGGACCTTTTTTTGAAAACCTCAAGATTGTCTCGGAGAAGCTTTGTTCTCCGGACAAAATCGTTGTTGGCCTCGGCCCGGGTTCGTACGCCGGCGTTCGGATCGCGATTTCGGCGGCGATTGGGCTGCAAACGGCGTCGGGCGCACAGCTTCTTGGTTATCCCTCGATTTGCGCGATCGAGTGCGATGCGAGCGAATATTGCGTGATTGGCGATGCGCGCCGGCAATCGTTCTTCTTCGCCCGCGTTCGCAACAACGATTTGACCGAAGGGCCAGGTTTGCTGACGGAGAACGAATTGCGGAGCAAACTGGACAATCTGGAAACGTCGATACCGATCTTTTCCTGCGATCGGCTCGCGCAATTTTCCCGGGTCGAGCTTCGCTATCCCACCGCTGAATTGCTGGCCCGACTTGCGCAGGATGAACACCGCAGCTTTGCTTTGGCGCCGCTCGAGCCAATGTATCTGCGCGAGCCGCACATCACGGCACCTGCGACACACTGATGATGGAGAAAGCACACCGCTGTTGGGCCGAGATCGGCCGCGCCGCGCTGCGTTGCAACGCCAAAGTGGTGCGCGACCGTATCGGCTCGGCCGAGATGCTCGCGGTCGTCAAAGCCGATGCTTACGGCCACGGCTTGGTCGGTGTCGCGCAAGCGCTCGCCGGCGACGCGCAGCTCTTCGGCGTTGCGAATCTGGAGGAAGCTCTCAGGCTGCGCGAGTCGCTGCCGCATCCGATCGTGATCCTCGGCCCCGGCATTCCCGAGGAAAGATCGACAATCGTCGAGCGTGGCTTTATTCCGACTATCTCGACCTTTGCCGAAGCGGAAGCTTTTGCGCGCGCCGGTCGAGTGCTCATCAATTTCAAGATCGACACCGGCATGGGCCGGATGGGCGCGGTGGAAGGTGAAGCGGTTGAGGTTTTCAAACGCATCGCAAGTTTGCGCAATATCGAGTTCCATAGCGTTTCAACTCATCTGCCGGTGGCGAATGAGGAGACGGAATACACGCGCGATCAGCTCGCGCGTTTTCGCGAGCTCATTGGTCAAATGCGCGCCACGGTTCCGGGCGACTACAAAGCGCACGTCCTGCAAAGCGCGGGCACGCTCGCATTCAACGAGACGCCGCACGAGATCGTACGCGCAGGCATTATTCTCTATGGCATCTCGCCATTGGCCGGCTTTCAAAACCTTCTGCAGCCGGCCATGACCTGGAAGACGCGCGTTGGTTTGGTGCGCGACCTGCCGAAAGGCGCGTCGATCAGCTACGGCCGAACATTTATCACGCCGCGGCCGATGCGGGTCGCGACGTTGACCGCCGGATACGCCGACGGTTACCCGCGACAGGTGTCCAATCGCGGCGCCGCGATGCTCGTCCGTGGCAAACGATGCGATTTGTTAGGCCGGGTCACGATGGATCTCATGGTGATCGACGTCTCCGAAATCGAAGCGGTCGAACCTGGCGAAGAGGCGGTGTTAATGGGGCGTCAGGATGCGCAGGAAATTTCCGCGCACGAGATCGCGGAAAATGCCGACACCATCACGTGGGACATCACGACCCGAATTGGCCGGCGGGTGCGGCGGGTGTTTGTTTAGTGTCATGTTGAGCGGAGCGAAACATCTCTGGCTTTTCCTTTGAAAGATTCAGCTACAGAAATGATCGGAGATTCTTCGCTTCGCTCAGAATGACAATTTTAAGACCATGTTCCAAATCGTCTTCAACGAATTGAGCGCGGCCGAGATTTCGGCATTGCCGAAATCGTTACAGCTCGATTTGCTGGCGGAATTTCAGATCCTGCCGGAGGACCTCGATCACCTCGACGTCAAGCGCTTCGGCGTGATCGAGCGCGAGGGCAAAAAATTATATCGCTACCGGGCGAAAGATTACCGGATTTATTTCGAAAAGACGGACGAAGGCATCAC
>JBHEMD010000124.1:0-8212 GCA_046262735.1 Chthoniobacterales bacterium
TAATCTCGCTGGATCATTGCGCGAAATCCGGACGATAGAAAATCAACGCGCCTGCTGGCGAGAGGAATTTTTCACTGTCGTTAGCTTGTGGAAAGGCACAGACTCGATGCCTTGTCCGATTGATGAACCGCTGTCTCGGGAATTCTCTAGTATGTGGCGCGCTCGCGCTTTTGACGGCCTGCCAGGCGCCATCAGCATCAACACGAGCAAATGCGTCGACTGAGACTACCTCCTTCAGCGGTCACGTGCCGCCGGCTTCGCAGTACGACGTCAACGGTTTCGGCCAATTGCAGCCGCCGACCTACATTCGTCACCAGGGTGGAAGCATTAGGGGCCCGTAAGAGCTAACCGCTCGACTTGCTTTAGTAGCGGCCGAGCTCGTTTCCGATCGAAGGTTCGCACCTTCGCCAATGACCAGATCGACCAGCTCGAAACCAAGATTAACGAAATCTTAGCCAAGCCGGACTCGGTGGGTTACCAACTAGTGGCTGTCTGCCGGGCCCCGGACGGACAAAGCTTGCTTCTTGTGTTCCAGAAACCGTAAACGTTTAGCCAATCGCGGCGGCTTTCTCTAACATCGGCCGAACAAGTTCGAGGGAGGCATTGTCGCGCGCGTGGATGAAGAGGAGCGGCTCGTCGCGAGTGACGCGTTCCCCGATTTTTTTGATCCCGGAAAAACCAACGGCGAAATCGATCTTGTCGTCGGAGCGCTGGCGACCGGCGCCGAGCAGGACGGAGGCGCGGCCTATTAACTCGGCGTCCATCTTCTTGACCCTGCCGCCTTTATTTGCCGGCAGCGGTTGAATCACCGGCGCGCGATGAACTTCGGAGATCTTCTCAAGTGCGGTCGCGTCACCGTCCTGCGCGTAAACCAGCGCGACGAATTTTTTCCAGGCGCTACCATCTTTCAACCGCTGCTCGAATTGCGATCGCTTCGCACCCGAGACTTTCTCAGCAAGATCGACAACTAACTTGACCAGGTCGGGCGGGCCGCCGCCCTGCAAAATCTCGACACACTCGGCGACTTCGAGTGCGTTGCCAACGGCGCGACCGAGCGGTTCATCCATCGGGCTGAGCAGGTGCGACATTTTCACGCCCATGGAGTCGCCCACGCTCGCCATCGTCGCGGCCAGTTGCGTGGCGTCTTTTTTCGTTTTCATGAACGCGCCACGGCCGAATTTCACGTCGAGCACAAGTCGATCGAGGTTTTCCGCCAGCTTTTTGCTCATGATGCTGGCAACGATGAGCGGCTGCGATGGCACCGTGCCGGTCACGTCGCGCAGGGCATAAAGTTTTTTATCGGCCGGACAGATGTCTTCGGTCTGGCCGATCATGAACACGCCGATCTTCTCGAGTTGTTTGAGCGCCCGTTTGTCGTCGAGGTGCACGTTGAATCCCGGGATGCTCTCGAGTTTATCGAGCGTGCCGCCGGTGATGCCGAGGCCGCGGCCCGAAATCATCGGCACCCATACTTCGTCGCAGGCGAGCAACGGCGCGAGCACGAGCGATACCTTGTCGCCCACGCCGCCGGTGGAATGTTTGTCGATCTTGGGCGGCGAATTTTTCGGATACTTCAACACGCGCCCGCTGTTCATCATCGCGTCGGTCAGATGTCGTGTCTCGTCCGCGGTCATCCCGCGAAAGAACACCGCCATTGCCCATGCGCTCATCTGGTAGTCGGGAAGGTTACCGTCGGTGAATTCGCCGATGAGAAACTCAATTTCCTCGGCCGTTAGTTCGCCGCCGTCGCGCTTTTTTTCGATCAATGAAGGAACATGCATTTTAATCACGAATAACCACGAATAGACACGAAGCGGTGAACGCTGACACCTGAACCATAGAATAGCGTTGGTGTCGATTCGCGCCTGCCGCGCTGTAACGACGTGAAGGCTGGTTCATTCGTGGTTGCCGAAGGAGAAGCCACTGCGAACAAGCCAACGGCATCATCACCGTTGTGGATCTATCACAACCGAGCAACAAGGGTGCCATGGTTTGCGAAGATGGGGCGGCCGAACTGCGGTGGAAAATGATTGGCCGGCGGTGGTTTAGGACACTCGGTCCTGGCCAAATTGCCAGGGGCTGGTTTACAGGGCGACTCGCGGTGGTAGATTCCCCGCCGTCGAGGAGGGCTCGGCGCCAGCCAATGGAACAGAATCCACCGCCATTTCCGTCACCGGAAGAATTGAAGACGAAGATCACGGAGTTCATGAAACAGAACTTCGGCGATCGCGTGTCGGTCGCGACCTTTCCTGCGCCGGAGCCGGCGGGCGCAGCGGGGGAGGAGGAAAAGGCGGAGAAGATCGACAATCAGGAATTCGAGTTCAATTTTTGGCCCCGCGATATCAAGGCGCACCTTGACCGGTTCGTGATCAAGCAGGAGGAAGCGAAGAAGGTGCTGGCGATCGCGGTGTGCGACCATTACAACCACGCCAAATATCTGCACCGGCTCGAGCAGGAAGATGCAAAGCGCGCCGAGCAGCTCGAATACACAAAGCAAAACGTGATCCTGGTTGGCCCGACCGGTGTCGGGAAAACTTATCTGATCAAGCACATCGCCGATCTGATCAAAGTGCCGTTCGTCAAAGCTGACGCGACCAAGTTCAGCGAGACCGGTTACGTCGGCGGCGATGTGGAAGATCTCGTGCGCGAGCTGGTGCACAAGGCCGATGGCGATGTGAACCTGGCGCAGTTCGGGATCATTTACATTGATGAGATCGACAAGATCGCCGCGGCCGGGAACTTGATCGGTCGCGACGTGAGCGGGCGAGGCGTCCAGACGACACTGCTCAAGTTAATGGAAGAAACCGAGGTGCCGGTGCGCAGCATGAACGATATCCAGGCGCAACTGCAGGCGGCATTCGAGTTTCAACGCAAAGGCAAATCCAAGCGCGACACCATCAACACGCGCCACATTCTTTTCGTCGTCAGCGGCGCATTCGAGAAATTGAAGGACCAGGTCGCGCGACGTGTCCGGCAAGGTCAGATCGGGTTCAGCGCCGAGCCGGTCCAGGTGATGGATAACGAATTGTTCCAATACGTCACGACGCAGGATTTCGTCGAATACGGATTCGAGCCGGAATTCATCGGCCGTTTGCCGGTGCGGGTGGTGTGCGAAGACCTCGACGCCGACGATCTGTTCAAGATCATGAAATATTCCGAGGGCAGTTTGCTCCGGCAGTACGAACGCGCGTTCCGTGCCTACGGAATCGAGATCAGCTTCGAGGATGAAGCGTTGCGGCTCATCGCCGAGGCCGCCGCGAAAGAGAAAACTGGCGCGCGTGGGTTGCTCACCGTGTTCGAGAAACTCTTTCGCGACTATAAATATTATCTCGCCGGTTCAGGGTTGAGCCAGTTGCGGGTGACTGTCGATCTTGTGCGCGAGCCACAGCGCGTCCTGGAACGGCTTTTGGCTGAGGGCCACAAGCAGGAAGCCGAAGCGCTCGCCGCCGGGGCCAGGCAGTTTGCCGAAGATTTTCGGCGCGAACACGGCGTGGAATTGATTTTCGACGACTCCGCCATTGCGCGCCTGGTCGAACGCGCGCAAACCGAGCGGATGAACATGCCGGAACTGTGCGCGCATTTGTTCAAGGATTACCAGTTTGGCCTCGTCCTGATTCATAAAAATACCGGCCGGGCAAAGTTCATGCTGGATCGCGCGGCGGTGGATGCGCCAGACAAATTTTTAAGCGAACTAGTGGTGCAATCGTATTATCCCGCCGCCTCGGTGGCGCGGACCTAGTGGTCACATGAAGCGTCCACTTCTCGGCACACTTATCATTGGTTTTGTCGTCGCTGCGAGTATCGGCGTGTTGCATGGCATGGGGATGTTGCTCGGCATCGAGCGCCCGATTGCGGATTTGGTCTCGCGGCAGACCACAATTACCCGCGTCGCGATTGTTTTCTGGCAATATTTACTCGTCACCGTTTTTTCGTTTGGTGTTGCGGCGTTTACTTTAACCAGCGTAGGCCGGGCGCGCTCGGCCTGGCTCGCGCTCGCGTTGTTGATCGAGCTGGTCGTGCTCACGTGGGTTTGCTCGCTTTACGGAGTACTTCTTCAACCGTTGCCCTCGATCCTGGCAGTCGCGCTCGCTTTGATTGCCGCGGAGAGCACCATCACCCTGTCCACGCGCACCCGCGCCGGGCTGGCCAAATCGTTTTTCGCCGGCCGTCTCTCGAAAGAACAAATTCAGCGCGCGATCGCCGGCGAAATTCCAGTGGAAACGGAACCGCGCAGTTGCGAGGCCACGGTCGTGGTTTGTGACATCGCGAACAAGTACGACCTGCTCGAGGACTCGGCGCCAGGGGCCTTTGCCGAGTCGGCTCAAAAATTCCTTCGGCAAACCACCGAGCTCTTTCTCAAGGCCGGCGGTTACATTGCCTCGGCTGACGGCGAGGGCGTCGTCGCGCTTTTTGGATTTCCCGATGGCGACGCCGAGCACGCCAACAAGGCGGTGCGTGTCGGCCTCGAGCTGGTGCAGATGTTTCGCCAATCGCGCCAGCAAAACGACGGCGATCGCTTTGGCAACTGCGACGCCCATCTTGGCGTTAGTTCCGGCACGATGATCGTCGCGCCTTTGAAGGATGGCCAAAGGCCGAGTCTCTTCACCACCGGCGAGCCGGTCGAGTTGGCGCGGCGATTTTGTGTGGCCAATCGTTTTTACGGATCGCGTATCCTGGTGGGGCCGCAGACCTTCGATTTGATCGGCCGGACAATCGTGGCGCGTCCGATCGATTTTCTAAGCGGAGTGAACTCGCAGGAGCGGCATGAGATTTACGAACCCCTTTGGATGGCGGCGGAGGCAAAGCCTGAACATATCGCGCGGCGCGACTATTTCTGGAATGGCGTCGTGCTTTACCGCGAAAAACGTTGGGCCGAAGCCTACACCGAATTTCAAAAGGCGCGCGGGCCCGACACGGAGGAGGATGCGCCGCTTGAGCTTTATCTGCGCCGGCTCGAACCCCTCGCGCTCCATTTGGTGGAAACACAATAGGCCGCGGGCGTGTCGAGCAAGACCGAATACCCCGCACCGCTTCGGGAGTTGATCGCGCAGCTGCGGCAAATGCCGGGCGTGGGGCCGCGTTCGGCGGAGCGGATTGCACTCTGGATGATCCAGACGCGCGGCGATCAGCCGGAGCAAATCGCACGGGCGATTTCTGAGACGCGTCGCGCGATTCACCCGTGCAAGCTCTGCGGCTATTTCACCTCTGAAGAAGTCTGCGCCATCTGCTCGGACCCATCGCGCGCCACTGATTTGCTCTGCGTCGTCGAGCAGCCGACCGATATTCTGCCTTTGGAAAAAACCGGCATTTTCCGCGGCCGCTACCACTCGCTCGGGGGGCGCATTTCGCCGCTCGATCATGTTGGCCCGGAAGATTTGCGCATTAAAGAACTGCTCGAGCGCATCGAGCAGGAGAAATTTTCCGAAATCATCTTGGCCCTTCCGGCCGACGTCGAAGGCGAAGCCACGACTAATTACCTTGTCGATCTTTTGAAAACCAGGGGCGTGACGCTCACCCGCATCGCGCGTGGTCTGCCGGCCGGCGCCGGACTCGAGTCGGCTGATGAGCTCACCCTTTCCGCCGCGCTTTCCGGCCGGACGAGACTGTAGCGGCCCTGAAAACCTTCGGGATCGGACGAATCACGCGGTCGCCCGTGGAACTTTGCCACTTGTCACTCCTCACTTGCCACTCTTAGTTTGAATTGATGTCCTGCGCGAAGATCGACCCGGCGCTGCACCAGGCGCACAAGCCGCCCTGGATCAAAGTGCGGTTGCCATCGAATCCGGTTTTCTTTTCCACTAAAGCGCTGATCTCGGATTTGCGGCTGCACACGGTCTGCGAAAGTGCGCAATGCCCCAATCGCTGGGAATGCTGGAGCCAGGGCACGGCCACCTTTATGATCGCGGGCGATCGTTGCACGCGCGCCTGCGGCTTTTGCGCGGTGACAACAGCGAAGCCGTTCGCGCTCGAAGCAGATGAGCCGCAGCGCGTCGCCGAAGCGATCAAGCGGATGAAGCTAAAGCATGTCGTGATCACCGCAGTCGCGCGGGACGATCTCAACGACGGCGGGGCAAAGCATTTCGCACGCGTGATCACTGCCATCCGGGAGATGGATCCATCGATCATTGTCGAAGTCCTGGTCCCCGACTTTCATGCGCAGGATCGGTGTATCCAAACCGTGCTCGACGCCGGGCCGGACATTTACAATCACAATTTGGAAACGGTAGAACGTCTCACCCCAGTCGTTAGGTCGCGCGCGAAATACCGCACTTCATTGCGCGTGCTGCGGCGCGCTAAAGAGCTTTCAGCAGAAACCGTGACCAAGAGTGGAATCATGCTCGGCCTGGGTGAAACGGAGCCGGAAATTTTTCAAACCATGGATGATCTGCGCGAGGTCGGTTGTCAGGTCTTGACGATTGGACAATACCTGCGTCCGTCGCCGAACCATTTGCCGGTAATCGAGTATGTCGCACCCGAGCAATTCGATTTCTACGGCGAGATCGCGCGCAAAAAAGGCTTTGATCACGTCGCTTCCGGTCCGCTCGTGCGCAGTTCCTACCACGCCGCCGACTTTCATCCGGTGCGGCGCTGATATCGCCCGGATGCCCGCGCCTCGCGCTACGCCTGTTATCCTGTCATTCTGAGCGAAGCGAAGAATCTCTGATTTAATTCTGGCATGATTTCAGCAATGGCCAGAGATGTTTCGCTTCGCTCACATGACAGATCCAAGATCGATAGTCGCAGTCGTCATCCCGGCGTTTAACGAAGAGGGCCACATTGCCGATGTGGTCCGCCGGACGCGCGACAAGATCGACAACGTGTTGGTGATTGATGATGGATCGTCCGACGCAACCGCGGAACGTGCACGAGAAGCCGGGGCGGAGGTCGTTGTGCATCCGCAAAACCGCGGCAAAGGCGAAGCGATCAAGACCGGTTTGCGCCATTGGTTAGATCGACAGTTCGCATGGGTACTCATTCTCGATGCCGATGCCCAACATCGGCCCGAAGAAATCGAACGCTTTGTCGCGGCGGCCGCGTCGTCCGCGGCGCCGCGGTTAATTGTCGGCAACCGCATGAACGACGTGAGTTCGATGCCGCTAATCCGTCGAATAGTTAACCGTTGGATGAGCAAACAGATCAGCCGCGTGTGCCGACAAGACATTCCCGATACCCAATGCGGTTTCCGCATGTTGCACCGGGAATTAATTCCCGATCTCCTCGATGGCGCCGACCGTTTCGAATACGAAACAGAAATGCTGATCGTCGCCAGCCGCAAAGGATTTCCGATCGAGTCAGTGCCGATCAGCACCGTGTATTCAGATGAAGTGAGCAGCATCAATCCGGTGCGCGACACGCTCCGCTTTTTTAAACTGATGCGGCGCTACAAAAAGCTGTAGGGCAGCCGCGTCGGTCGCCGTTCTCAAATGGCAAGCGGAGCGCTTGCCTTACAATTACGGTTTTTTCGCCGGCTCGGGCTTGCTGCTCTTAATGATTTCTGCTTCCGGTGTGAGCTTGGCCGCTTTCCCGCTGAAAATCACGCGGTTCGGTTTTTCGGCGAGCGATTCGACAAGTGCTTTTGCGTGCGTGGTCGCCACTTTCAAATTAAGCAGGATCACGTGCAGCTCTTTCATCTGTTCTTGAAGCGATTTGTCGGTCGTGGTGATGAACGTGCCGGCCGTGCCGAAAAGCGTGTCGGCGTTTTTGGCCACGGTGTCGAGGTTTTTGACCACGTTCTGCAGATTATCGAGATCGATTTTCAGTGAATCGGCCACCGGTCCGAGCTTGGGCATGAATGCGCCCAGATCAGTTTTTAAATCGGCCACCGTGAGATTGAGATTGTCGAGTAACTTATTTGCGTTATCGAACAATGGGCCGGCGGCGGCGGTGATCTGCTCGATACCATAAGCGGGGTGTCCTTCGATCGCCGCGTTGTTCGCGATCGTCTTGCCGCCCGGTGTTCCGGCGGAAAGAGCAACAAACTTGGGCGCGAGCAGACTGTCCGCGCTCAGGGTTGCCGTCACATCGGCCGGCAGCGGCGGGATGTCCGCATCGAGTTCGGCCGTGATCATGACCGCGTCTTTTTTGTTTGTCGATTTTGCCCGTTCCTCCGCCGTCAGATGCCGCATCGCGATCACGCGCCCGGCCGGCGCGCCGGCGTAGCGGACCTCTGAATGGACTTTGACGCCGGTGACATCTTCATACTTGATCTGCA
>JBHEMD010000125.1:0-38869 GCA_046262735.1 Chthoniobacterales bacterium
TCAGCGGGCAAAAATCGAGGCGGAGAAGCAAAAATTCGACGCGCAGAGGGAGAAATTCGAAACCCAACTGCACAAATTCGACGGGCAGAAAGAGCGGTTCGAGGAAAAGAGCGGAACCTAGGGCAAGACGGAATTAGGCCAATTCACTAAAGCGCAGGTCGATCGGGCGAGCGGTTGTCGTGTGAGCGTGCAGGCTCCGCCACGCGCGACGCGTGAGTCGCAGCGGTAAAAAGCGTAACCGTTACAACTGCGCCCCAAGCCGGATTGGCGGGGAATTTGCTTTCCAGGTAGTTGGCAACGCCAACACCTAATATGGTTCGTTTTTTAACTCGTCAGTCAACGCCGCTGGCTTTTATCGAGTCGCTGGCGCTGCTGATTATCATCGTCTGGGTTGACTTGATTACCGGTCACCAAGTGTCGCTGGTGCTCTTTTACACCGTGCCCATTGTCTTCGCGGTCTGGCTTTGCGACAACAAAAGTGCCTTTGCCGTCGCCGGACTGGCGGGAGTCCTTTGGTCCTGGGCTGACGTTGTCGCCGGCCAATCCTACTCCACGCCGACAACGCAGGCGTGGGAAATGGCGATTCGCTTTGCGTTTTTCTTCCTCGTAACGGTGGCCGGAATTGCCGCGAGAGAACGCCACCACGCCGCCGGCGCACGGATTGCGCTGCTCGAGCACTCGCGCAAACTCGAACAGCAGATCATTGAGGTGAGCGAATACGAGCAGCAGCGGATCGGGCGCGATCTGCACGACGGGCTCTGCCAGTACCTGGCTGGAGTAGGCTGTGCCGCAACCTCGTTAAAGATCGATCTGCAACGGCGCAAACTCCGGAAACTGGCTGCGAACGCCGCGCAGATAGAAAAACTCCTGGAGGATTCGGTAAAACAAGCGCGCACGCTGGCACACGGTTTGGTGCCGGTGCAGCTGGACGATGCCGGCTTGCCTGCAGCACTACAGGAACTGGCAAGCTCCACGGGCCGGCTGTTCGGAATTAACTGCACATTTGAGTTTGCCGGCACCAACGGCCTAGGCCACCCCGGAAGAGCCACTCACCTTTATCGGATCGCACAGGAAGCGATTAACAACGCAACCAAACACGCCAAAGCGCACCACATTGAGGTCCGCTTTAGCACAAATTCCGACGCAATGACCTTGAGCATAGCCGACGATGGCCGCGGTTTTGAGAAAGGCGCCAAAAACGCCAGCGGCGTCGGCATTAGCATCATGCGCTACCGCGCAAGCGTGCTCGGTGGTGAGCTCGAAATTGAAGATCGGCCAGCCGGTGGAACGATCGTCTCCTGCATCGTGCCTGCAAACGACTCGAACTGACAATGCCGAATCCTGCTACGGAAGCCTCGGCAAAATTCCGTGTCCTTCTCGTGGAAGACCATCCGATGTTTCGCGAACAACTCGCCCAACTTATCGGCAAAGAGCCGGACATGTGCGTCTGCGGCGAGGCCGACAATAGCCAGGAGGCTTTGCAACTGCTCCAATTGAACCGCGCCGATATCGTGATTCTCGATCTTACGTTGAAAGGGCCAAGCGGACTCGAGCTTTTGAAGGATTTGAAAGCTCGCGATATGAATGTGCCTGTGCTGGTGCTTTCGATGCACGACGAATTACTTTACGCCGAGCGCGTCCTGCGCGCGGGCGCGCGCGGTTACATCACGAAACACGAGACATCGAAGGAGGTCATGGCCGCAATTCGAAAGGTATTAAGTGGCGAAGTTTACCTCGGCAAACGCATGACCTCGCGCGTCTTCGAGAGTTTCTCCGTCCGACGAGTGAGCGAGGACGGCATGGGTCTGCTGACGGATCGCGAACTGGAAGTCTTTGAATTGATCGGGCGCGGTCGCACGACACGCCAGATCAGCGCTTCTCTGTGTCTGGGGATGAGCACAGTCGAGACTTATCGCACGCGCATCAAAACAAAATTGCATCTGGAGAACGCCAGCCAGCTTTACCACGAGGCGATTCGCTGGGTAAGCGCCGGGCAGAAAGTGTCGGCCTAGCCGGTGCGCCTGTAGCGAAATTCGCTACACCAAAATCGGGGCGCTGTAGCGCAACGAGGGCATCGCAACTGCTCTTGGTCAGGGCGTTATGAGTCCATTGCGCCGATCCACTCGCGCGAATCGCGCTGGTTTCACCCTCGTTGAAACCCTGGTCGGCGTCGGCATGCTGGCGCTCCTGGGAGCTGGCTCGTTCTGGACGATGAACGCGATGAACGTTTATGCCACCGCGGCGCGGCTCCATAGCGAAGCGATCGCCAAGGCGGAACAACAGATCGATTCGGTTCTTACCAAAGGGCCCTTCGATCCCACGGCCACTCCACCACTTGTTCCGCCTGTTCTCACCCCTGGCACAACGACCCAGAACGGCGTCCTCCTCTACAAAGATCCCATCACCGGCCAAGTCACCGTTACGGGGACCATGACCACAGTAGTTGCTGATACAGGCCTTACCGGCAGCGTCGGAACGACTGCAACCGCTCTGAATCTGTGGCAGGCCACAGTAACCGTTTCATGGACATTTCGAGGCAAGAATTATTCCGTCTCGCTGGACACAATGCGCACAGGCAATCAATGAAAAAACACACGTTCTCCCATAAGTCTGGATTTACACTCGCCGAGGTAATGGTCGGTCTAACTTGTTTCGTCGTTATCGGCGGCATCATCTACCTGTTACTCAATTCCGGCATGATTCTTTACGCCAAGAATATGTCGGTGAATACCGCGCACGAAGACACGCGACGCGCCGTCAATCGGCTGCTTCGCGACATTCACGCGGCTGTCTCCGTACCCCAGCTCATCGATGGGCTCAGCTCCGATGGCACCTTGCAGGTGCATACCTCCAACACAACCGCAGCGGCAGGCGTCTCCTTCCAACTGGTTTGGCAGGACCCGAACAACCCGAACGACACTGGCACGCACTACATCTGGAAAGATCCGAGCTCGTCTGTGATCATGATTTACAACAATGGCAGTTGCACGCCTAACACCGATCCTCTATGCCCTCCCTTCGCCGGCCAGCGTTTGGTCGTCCCACTTTGGGGCATCGAGGCCGACATCACGAAGGCGACGGCCGGCGGCGTTGCGGGCCATGTCAACGTGTGGCTACAGGACGAGCAGGGGAACATTGTCGATCAAACGGGCGCCAATGGGAAGGCACCGCAAGGCCAGGGCAATAACAGTAACAAGCATAGTAGCAGCAACGACGTATACGCGGTTTCCTACTACACCGAGCGCGTGGCATATCTCGTTCAAAACGGTCAGCTGCGGCTCTACTATCACCGATATACCGGCGGATCTGCCGATGGCACTGGTGGCACCTGGAAGTGGGTAAACCCGGTCAATAATGATCCAAATGGAATAGTAGTAGCACGCGATATCACCAGTCCGACGCCCTTTAGCGCCGAGTGGAGTAATGCCGCAGGCGTAGCCTCAATCAGACTAACCAACGCCGGCTCGAATTATACCCCGAGCACTACAGTTACAATTAGCGGCGGGGGCGGCACCGGTGCGACGGCCACTTGCACTACCTCGGGCCCACCGACCAAGACCATCACCGGTGTCACCGTGACAAACGCTGGTAGCGGCTACACCTCGGTTCCGACGGTGAGCTTTAGCGGCGGCAGCGGCAGCGGCGCCACAGGTGTTGTGTTTCTTACCTCCACCCCGACGACCGACGACCGTTATGTGCACGTCACCCTCACCGCAACGGATCCCACGTTTAACAATCGCGGTCATAAGGCTACCAGTTCGCTCGTCGATTCGGCTATCCCGTATCGCTCACGACTCTGTTCCCTCCAATGAGAAAACCGCATTTCCCGGCGCGAGCAGCCAACACTGTCGTGGCTGCGATGCTGATCACGTTTGTTGTCACCGTCCTGATCGCTATTTCCGCGAATTACACGCAACAAATGAGCCGCATATCGAAGCGAACGCGCGCGATCGATACCGCGATGGAGATTGGCGATGGCTGCTTGGAAATGTTGTTTGCGAACTGGCGCAATATCTATCGCTCGGAAACCGCCACATTTCTGCCGACCAATTACTTTTACACAAACGTCTATCATCCCAACAGCCAGCCCACGATTACGCCCGTCCCAGCGCTCATCCCCACGCCGCCTCCATCGGCTTTTCCATCGGCTGCAAACTACCCCGGTTGCATCACAAAATATCAGATCGTCGCCACCGACCCAATGTTAGCTCAGCTGCCGGATCCTTACCCTACGTCATCGCCTCCTCCTGCAGGTTACGGTCCCGGCTCAAACCAGTACAGCTATTACTATCTGGCGTCGGCCGATGTAACCGTTCCCGCCCTTGGGGCGAGTGGCACCGTTACGGCCAAAGTCCGCCGCGTCTTCGAGAAGAAGCTCAATACGCCCTGGAGCTGGGGCATCTTCTACAACGATCTACTCGAAATCACGCCGGGAACTGCGCTGAGTCTGACCGGAGCCATCCACACGAACAACAGCCTTTACACCGGCTCAAATAACCTAACGATCACAAACACGAATTTGAACAGCGTCAGTATTCTCGGCACACTAGGTTACGTCGGGGCGTGGACGGTCGGCTATGCTCCAGGCGACACTTACCACGTCAGCGCACCAACCGCTCCAAATTATCCAGACGGCCAGCCACCCGCGCAGGAAAACAACTTTCTGCCCTTCGGCTGGAATGTCGGGCAGATCTTCAATATCACCGATACCAACGGTAACAATGATGGCTATCGCGAGATCGTCGAGGTTCCTGCTTCATCCGGCACTGACCCTCTAAAAGATCAGCGCTACTACAATCAGGCATACGTCCGAATTATTATCGATAGCACCGGAGCGGTCAAATACTATGACAACTCCGGCCCACCAAATTACACAGCTACGCAGTGCACAGCAAGCACGGGAACGACGACGCAAAAACAGATCTATACTACGTTAAATTCTGCGTTGGCTAAGAATGAAAGCTTCACTGATGCGCGAGAAGGTTCCACGGTCACTATCTCCACCCTCGACGTCAGCAAAATCACCAGCGATGTCAACTCTAACAAGTTGCCTAATTTCAATGGCGTCATCTACTTCAGTGACCAGCGCGCCAGTCAAACCGGCGGCACCCCGAAGAATGGGTTGCGATTGAAAAATGGCAGCAGTTTGCCCACGACAACGAGTAACGGCGTAACACCTGGATTAACTGTCGCCACCGACAACCCGGTTTACATACAGGGCGACTTTAATACTGGTGGCACCCCGCCGTCGGACTCCTCTTCAAACCCCGACCCGACACAGCCAACCGCAGGCGGTTACACCCGCCAGCCTGCGTCGATCGTATCTGACGCGGTGACCCTCCTGTCAAACAGCTGGCTGGATACCAATTCATCAAAGGCTATTAGCAGCCGGCTGGCGAGCAACACGACTGTGAACGCCGCAATCGTTGCCGGAGATGTTCCAACCGGGACCTCCAACGGCAACTACAGCGGTGGAGCGGAGAATCTCGTTCGTTTGCTCGAGGATTGGACAGGCAAGCACTTCACTTACTATGGTGGTCTTACAGAGCTGTATCACAGCCGTCAGGGGGTAGGCCTGTGGGGTAGCGCCAACGTTTATAACCCGCCAACGTTGCACTTCTACTACGACTCCAACTTTCAAACGGCGTCGCCGCCGGGGAATCTCGTGCTCGCCAGTTATCTCCAGCAACAACGATGGTACCTGGTCTACTAGGTTTGGGGCATGTTCTGTAGATCGACAATCGCGATTACCTACCTAACTCTGGTGCTTAGCGCCAGGAGCGGGATCGATTTCACCGCGAGCATGGGAGAGCGAACACTTGCGGGCATCAAGTTTTCGGAGCTACACTTTCACGAGAACGACCGCAAAATCTCATACGAACAGCCGCGCGGCTGGAGCTATAGCGGCGACGCCACCCACATTAAGTTCGTGCCGCCCGACGTGCGTCAGGCCGTCGGGGAATTTTCCCAGGCACCCTTATCGAAGCCGCAAAACTTCGACGAAGAAACGATGAAACTCCTGCAGGCTGCAGTTCTGGCGGCGATGCCGCCGGACAGCCAGGACGTCGCCGTGGTGAGCGCAGAAAAGAATCCCCTCATGATCAACCAGCACGAGACCTTCGAGGTGATCGTTACGTATCAACTCTTTAGCGAGCGGTTCCAGCAGAGCGTCCTTTTTATGAATCTGCCCGACACGCAGCTCACCTTCCGGTTTGTCTCACGCAAATCGGATTTCGAGAAGCTGCATCGGGCATTCCGGGGAAGCCTTTGTTCCCTTCAATGGTTATAGGAGACCGGCATGAAACATAGGGCAATAAAGGGAACAACGCTGGCCGAGGTAGTAATGGCACTGGCTGTGATCGGCACGATGGGTGGTGGCTGCTATATCGGCCTTAATTCACTCAATGCGTATGCGGTCAGCTCGCGGCTCTACAGCGAGGCGCAGACCTGCGCGCAAAATCAAATCGATTTGATTCTGTCCAAGGAACCATTTGATCCGATGAACAACAAAGTCCCAGCTGTTCTGGGAGGTCAGGTCCTTGCCGCCGGCACGTCCACCACAGTCACAACGCCAAATGTGTTCATTTATCAGGATCCGGTAAACGGAAAGGTGGTGGTCAGCGGAACCATGACGACAACAATTACAAACCCTGGGAGCACCATGACATTCGGCGGGACGACGACTAACCTGAACATTTATCGCGTCACGGTCAGAGTGAGTTACACCTTTCGGGGCACCAACTATAGCGTGTCGATGGATACGATGCGAACAGCCGATCAATGAAAAACCTGCAACTGCGATATAACTCGGAAAATGCTTTTACCGCAGCCGAAATGGCTGTGGCCACCGCTGTCATGGCTGTTCTCGGCCTGGTTATGTTTAGCGTGTTGAACTCTGGCATGATTTTGTACGCGAAGAATACAGCGGTCAACAGCGCGCATCAGGAAGCGCGCGATGGAATCAATCGGTTGACGCGCGACATTCATGCGGCCGTGTCCGTGCCGCAGTTGCGCGACGGCAGTTTCAATGTTGTCAGCTCGGCTCCGGTTCAAGGCGTCCCCCCAACAGCTGCGGGTGTGTCGTTCCAAAATGTCGTTCAAGGCAGCCCAGACTATGTCTGGAAGGACCCCGGCGCCGCAAACCTGATTATGGTCAAGGATAATCCGAACAAGCCTGTCCCCGGCATGCATCTAATCGTCCCGTTCTGGGGAATCGAGGATGATATTTACAAGGTTACCGCGGCCGGCACGACGAATCATTCAAATGTGTTTCTCGTCAACGGGTTAGAAGCGAAGATTAGCGAAAAGGCTCCGGCGTACCTTGGCACCTCCTACGCCATTACTTACTACACAGAGCGCGTAATGTACCTGGTGCAGGGCGGGACCTATATCGCCGACTCACAAGGGGGGTGGATTCTGTCGAACGGAACATATATCCCTTATACGAACGGTAATGTGCAGCGCTACCGCTACGAGCGGGGCGAGTTGCATATGTATAAACAACGCTACAACTCGAACGGGACGAGCGGCAATCTTTACTGGCAGGATACGACTACCGTGGCCAGATATATCAGCAGCCCGCAACCGTTTTACATTCCCCTGAATAGCGGCGGTTCGCCCGATACCAAGTACGTGGGCGTAAAGCTCACGGCGCGCGATCCGAGCTCGAGCAACCGCGGTTATCTCGCCACGGCATCGCTCCTCGACACCCAAATCGATTATCGATCTCGCATTGCTCTCTACCAATAAAGTTATGAAATTCAAAAGACATAAAAGCGAAACTGGCAATGGCCTGGTGGTAACCGTATCCGTCGTAGCCACTATTCTTGCCTTACTCGGCTCGGCGGTGTCGTATACCGTCCATATTTCACGGCTGTCACAACGCACCCGCCGAACCGCGCTCGCCGTGGAGATTGCCGACGGTCACCTGGAATTTCTTTTCACCAGCTGGCGCAACATTTACCGCAACACGTGGACAACTACCTCCAGCGGCGGCACGGACGACTCTGTTGTGGGGACGAACTTCTTCTTCACAGACCTCTATAACCCGGGACCCGCGCCAACCCCAATTCCGAATATGAGTCCCGCAGCGACGCCGTCGGTCATTCCATTACCTGCAAAATCAAACTTCCCAACCGAGGCGAATTACGCAGTGACGCAGTATCGCATCCAGGCGGTTGATCCGATGATCGATCTGGATGCAAACGAAAACGCGCTAATGGAAACCTCATTCGGGTCCGGGAACTTTGTCGCATTAAGCCCATCAGTTAAACCCCCTGCTGCCTACGGACCGGATTCAAAGCAATACAGTTATTTCTATCTCGCCGCAGCGGACGTGACCGTCCCTGCGATGACGGGAAACATTACCGCGAAAGTGCGACGAGTGTTTGAGAAGCGGTTCGATAACCCGTGGACTTACGCGGTGTTCTACGTAGACGATCTGGAGTTTCAACCGACCGTTCCGCTCAGCATCGACGGCCCTATCCAGACGAATGGCAATCTTTACATAGGAACGAGCAACTTTACCGCTTATAATCGGGTCGGCTATGGAGCTGAGTACGTCAATGGCTATTCACCGGTCGACGGTCAACATAGCGGCGCGCCGACCGCCCCGGCTTTCCCCACCAATCTGCCACCATCGCAGGAATCGCCTTACCTGCCATTCGGCTGGAACCTGAATTTTAATACCAGCGACAACAATCTCAACAACGATAGCTATCACGACCTGGTCGAGCGACCTGACACGAGCCAACCCGCCGATGCGCTTGCCGCCATTCGGCTCTACAATCAGGCAGGCTATCGCATCTTCATTGACGCGAGCAACAATATCACTATCACAGATTCTGCCGGAACCTCGATACCAGCGTCGGCCTACAATGAGATTGTGGGCGCTATGACTACGAATCAGGTGATCAACGATATCCGGGAGGGCGGCTTCGTCCGGCTAACCACGCTAGATGTTGCTCAAGCGATCGATAAGCTGAACAAGCTTAGCGCTTGGAACGGAATTGTTTACATTTCCGATACCAGTGCCGGCACTTCCGTATCGACGACCTTTAATGGCTCCAGCGTCACGACGAGCAAGCGCGGCATCCGTTTAAAAAACGGTGCGACCCTGCCAACTGGCGGTCTGACAATCGTTGCCGAGAACCCAGTCTACATTCAGGGCGATTTCAACACCGGCGGGTCACCACCATCCAACAGCGGCACCTTCACCAGTCCCACCGTAAGCGGTTACACACGCAGGTACGCGGCGATAGTTGGTGACGCGATTAACATCCTGTCCAATGCGTGGAACGATTCTAATTCCAACTCGAGCCCGATTACGCAATACAAAGTCGCTTCGAACACCACAATTAATGCCGCCCTCGTCGGTGGAATCGTTCCCAGTGGCGGCGGCGTTAACAATAATGGTTACAGCGGTGGCGGCGAAAATTTTGTGCGCTTCCTCGAAGACTGGAACAAGAACAACGCCACTTTTACCTATTACGGCTCGATGGTGCAGCTTTGGAAAAGCCTGCAGGGTACGGGTCAATGGAGCGGCAACGGTAATGTTTACAAAGCGCCTGCGCGGCATTGGTATTACGACACCAACTTCGGCAACGGCTCGCCCCCCGGAAAGTTGCAATTAGCAGCCTATCTCCAGCAACAGCGCTGGTATCAGGTCTACTAATGCGTCCAGACAGTATTTCTCGATGCTTGTACCCGTAGTTATTGCCGCCCTGCTTTTCCTCCAGTTCGCTGCGGCAGCGGACGCAACTGTCGATCTAACACCCACGCCGGCCGAGTACATTGCTGAGGGCATCAAATTTCAACAACTGCTGTTTAAGGATAACAAGCAGTTGATAAGCTACGATCTGCCGCGAGAATGGACATATCGTTACGATGGCGGGCGCATCGTTTTAACTCCTCCAGAAGCTCCCTTCGCTGAAGCCCTAATTGAGGCTCTGTCGATGGAGAAGCCCGAGCCGTTCGATGATGCTATCGTCAAAGCGCTCGAACAGCGAATCCTGACCTCGTTGCCACCAAACAGCGATGGGATCGCGATCCTGAAAACCGAACGAAACCCGGTGATCCTCAACCGCAATCTGAGTTTTGAGATCGTCGTCTCTTACCGCACATTGGGCGAGACATTCCAAAGGAGCGTGCTGTTCATCAACACGCCTGGTACGCGGTTAATCTTCAAGTTATCGGCCCGGAAAAGTGATTTCGATAAGGTTTACAGCGCGTTCCGGGCAAGCGTCCTCACCTGGCAGTGGCTCGGCCCAGCCTCATTGGCCGGTCTGGACAGCCATACGTAGTTACAAGGGCAATGCCAAAAAGAGAGGCGACCCGAATACTTCGGGCCGCCTCGGCCAAACAATGGAGATAACGCTAACCTGTCAGTTGAAAGAAATTCGTTGCCGCGCCAGCTGCGCCATTTTGCGGCGCCGCAGCAGACGAGTCGAAAGCACTGCGGCGAGCAAGCCGATTACCGGAAAAAGTGTCGAGGCCTCCGGGATCGGGGCGGTGCCGGGAATAAAAACCCATTCCTCGAATCCGCCATCGGTTGGAATGTCATTACCAAAAGCAGAATAGAGGACAAGGTACAGTTCGCCCGTTTGGACAAGGCTGACCGGGATGTACATGAAGAAATCCGCTTTCCCGCTGCCCAATGCGGTCGCCTTAACGGTATTGTCGCTCTTAGCATCGAGGTTGTAGACCAGCGTTCCATTGAGGGCCAGAATACCGCCGGCCGTAAAGCTCTCGGTCGTCTGGTTGGGATCGTTCGTGGTGAAGATTTGGAGCGAGGTCATCTCGATTGTGTGCTCAGTGAAGGAGTTTCCATTCTGGTTCGAATCCAACATGAACACCAAGTACGGCGTGCCATTGAAGATCGTCGCCGTCAGGTCCGGAATGTAAAGACTATGCTGGAAATTATGCGGGCTCTTATCGTCGAAAGGGAAACCGCCATCGGTGTTGTAGCCCTGTTCGAAGGTCTTTTGCTGAATGCGCAAAAACGGATCGATGTACCCCGTGCCGGCCGGCTGTTGCTGGGTCGCGAAGAAAAGTGCGCCATCAATCTCGCCGCTCGCATCCGGTCCGGTTGTAAGATCGACAATAGTGGCGCCAGCCGTTCCAGCGGAAGCGAGAGCCCCGGCGGTGACAATGAAGGCACCGATGAGAGGGAGGATTTTAGTTTTCATGTGAGATTGCACTCTTTATGGCGATTCTCATAATTCTCATAAATGCTTCGCAGGGTCAATAACAATTTTCGTGCCGTCGAACTGCGTGCGAGGAAGGTGGGCCGGCGGGATCGGCGCCCGAGATCAGCAAAAAGAGAGGCGGCAGGAGTGCTGCCGCCTCAACAAACAACAGAGATAATCAGCCTTAGCCGGGCAAGGTTTGTTGTCGCGCCAGCTGGGCAATTTTCCGCCGCCGCAGCACGTGCGTCGATAACACTGCCGCGAGCAATCCGATCACCGGGAAAAACGTTGCCGCTTCCGGAATGGGCACTGTCCCGGGAATGAAGACCCATTCCTCGAACCCGCCATCTGAGGGTATATCGTTGCCGAAGGCGGAATAAAGTACAAGATAGAGTTCGCCGGTTTGAATCAGGCTGACTGGAATGTACATGAACATGTCGGCCTTGCCGCTCCCGATGGCGGTCGTCAACACCGAATTATCTCCGTGCGCGTCGAGATTGTAAACGAGCGTTCCGTTGAGTTGAAGAATACCGGCGCCATTGAAGCTTTCCGTCGTCTGGTTGGGATCATTCGTGGTGAAGATCTGCAGTTTGGTCATGTCCAGCACGTGTTCGGTGAACGAATTGCCGTTCTGATTCGAGTCCAGCATGAACTGCAGATATGGGGTGCCGTCGATGATCACGGGAGTCAGGTCCGGAATGTACAGGCTATGTTGAAAATTGTGCGGATGCTTGTCATCAAACGGAAATCCGCCGTCGGTGTTGTAGCCTTGTTCGAAACCTTTTTCCTGGATGCGCAGAAACGGATCGATGAAGCCGGTGCCGGCAGGTTGCTGTTGGGTCGCGAAGAAAAGAGCGCCGTCGATCTCGCCGCTGGCGTCGGGGCCGGTGGTTAGATCGATAACTGTGGCGTTCGCACTGGTAGCGGCGAGAAAAGATCCAGTTGCCAGTATCAAAACCCCGAGAAGAGAAATCGTCTTAGGTTTCATGTCGGTTTTGCCCTCAATTTGTGATTCAAATCCTTGCTCGTAAAAGTATCCCAGCGACCCGCCCTCTTACTTGATCTGCCTGCGCATTGGCAAGAACAAAATTACACGAAATTACAAAGATTTTATCGCCAGACGAATGTCGCGGGGGTCGGCTGGCGCGCGCCGGCGCGGTGGAACTTCTGACCACTTGCATTTAATCTCCCGGGCATGACGTCGATCTGGGAGCTGGCCAATCCCCAGCTGCGCGCCCTCGTTTCTTACGAACCGGGCAAACCGATCGAGGAAACTGCGCGCGAGTTCGATATCGATCCCGACGCGATCATCAAACTCGCCTCGAACGAAAACCCGCTCGGCCCCTCGCCCAAAGCCATTGCCGCGATGCGCGCCGCACTCGAGAACGTTCACTTATATCCCGAGGGCAGCGGCGTGTATTTGCGCGAAGCGCTCGGGCGCAAGCTCGGTCTCGAATCCGAAAACATCATCCTCGGCAACGGGTCCAACGAGGTGATCGAGTTTCTCGGGCACGCCTTTCTCAATCCCGGCGATGACGTCCTCACCTCCGCCCACGCATTCATTTGCTACAAACTCATCGCGACGCTCTTTGGCGCGCGCACGCTCGAAGCGGCGGCGCCTGATTTTCTGCCGGACCTCGACGCAATCCTCGAGGCAATCACGTCGAAGACCCGGCTCATTTTCATAGCGAACCCAAACAACCCTACCGGTTCGTTGATAGCACCCCACAAGATCGACAATTTCATGGCGCGCCTGCCCGAGAACATCATTACCGTGTTCGATGAAGCGTACTTCGAGCTGCTCGACAACGCGCCAGACACGCTCCGCTACGTGCGCAGTGGCCGCAACGTCGTCGTGCTGCGCACTTTTTCGAAAATTCACGGGCTCGCCAGCTTGCGCATCGGTTACGGGATCGCCCCGTGCGGCTTGATCGAGGTGCTGCAAAAGACCCGTCAGCCGTTCAATGTAAACGGCGTCGCTCAAGCCGCGGCCTTGGCTGCTCTAACCGACGAACAACATATCCAACGCACAAAAGCCGTCGTCGATGCGGGCCGCTCCTATTTGGAAGAAGCATTTGCGGCGTTGAACCTGCATTTCGTCCCCGCCGCCGCAAATTTCATCATGGTCAATGTTGGTGATGGCGCCGCCGTTTTCCGGAACCTGCTCGCCGAAAAAGTAATCGTGCGGCCGCTCGCCGGCTACAAGCTGCCCGAGTGGGTCCGCGTTTCTGTTGGCACACTGGAACAAAATCGAAAATGCATCGCCGCGCTCAAGAAAGTGCTGAGCTAAAACCTGGCTCAGCAGAAGATCGACAACCGCCGATCGGTGACACCATCGCCGCAATCTCGACCCCGCCGGGTGAAGGCGCGATCGCGCTCGTCCGTATCAGCGGCGCCAATGCGATCGCCGTAACCGACAAAATTTTCCGCGGCAAAAAGAAACCATCGCAATTCGCGCCACATGTTCAGCATATCGGCGAGATCGTCGATGAAAGTGGGCGATTGATCGACGAGGTAATGGTCTCCGTCCATCGCTCGCCAGCCAGTTATACCGGCGAAGACCTGGTCGAGATGAGTTGCCACGGCGGCACATTGGTCACAGCGAAAGTGCTCGAATCCTGTTTGCACGGCGGCGCGCGCGGCGCCCGGCCGGGCGAATTCACGGAGCGCGCGTTCCTCAACGGCAAAATGGATCTGACCCAGGCTGAGGCGGTCATCGATTTGATCCGCGCCAAGACCGATCTCGCCCTGCGTTCGGCCACCGAGCAACTCGAAGGCCGGCTCGGCGAGAACATCAGGAAGATCCGTGACGCACTTGTCGATCTTGTCGCGCAGCTTGAGGCCGGGATCGATTTCCCCGAGGAGGGAATCGCTTCCGAGGAGGGCGCAAAATTGCGCACCCGGCTCCACTCGGTTTGCAACCAGATGTCGATCCTGCTCACGACGGCGGATCAAGGCCGCGTCCTGCGCGAAGGTGTGCGGGTGGTGATCTACGGCGCGACCAATGCAGGCAAATCCAGCCTGCTCAACCGTTTTCTCGGCTATGACCGCGTGATTGTGAGCGATACGCACGGTACGACCCGCGATACGATCGAAGAGACAATCAACCTGCGCGGCATTCCGATTCGGTTGCTCGATACCGCCGGGTTGCGATCGTCGGCGAGCGATTTCGAGCGTGAAGGAATCAGTCGCACGGAAAAATCGCTGCGCGCCGCCGACTTGCTCTTGCACGTCGCCGATCAAAATGCCCCCAAACCGCCGCATTTCGAGGAGCGTCCGCAAAATGGCAACGAGATCCTTTTACTAAACAAGAGCGATTTACCCGAGCACAGTGATTGGAAAGGCTGCAACGCGCTGCGGATTTCCTGCGTCACGGAAGAAGGACTGCCGGAACTAAAAGACGAAATTCTCGCCCGGATCACGAAACAAAACCTGCGCCCCGAAAGCACGGTCGCGATCAATGCCCGTCACCGCGACTGTCTGCGGCGCGCCCTGGAAGCGTGCAGTCGTGCCGAGCGCGCACTGGGTGAGGGCGTCTCGGCGGAATACGTGGTGCTCGACCTGAACGAAGCGTTGCGCGCTGTCGGCGAAGTGATCGGCTCGACCGGCGTCGAAGACATTCTGGATTCGGTCTTCAATCAATTCTGCATCGGCAAATGAACGATGGCTACGAGCGATTCGTTAGGCCGCTTCTTTTTGCACTCGATCCGGAAACGGCACATGAGCTTGCGATCAGCGGGTTGCGCCTGGCCGCGCATCTCGAACCCGCGCTGCGGCTGCTCAAGACGTTTCGGCCGGCCGACAAACCGAAATCGGTTTTTGGAATCGATTTCCCTAATCCCATCGGTCTCGCCGCCGGGTTCGATAAGAACGGCGTCGCGTTACCGGCTTGGGCCGCACTTGGCTTTGGGTTTATCGAGATCGGCACGGTCACGGCGAAACCGCAACCGGGTAATCCCAAGCCGCGCATCTTCCGCGTGCCCGGACAAACAACTCTCATCAACCGACTCGGCTTCAACAATCACGGCGCCGACACGGTCGCGTCTCGTCTGGACAAACTGTGCGCCCGCGGCCGTTGGCCGGCCGTGCCGGTCGGGGTCAACATCGGAAAATCGCGCATAACACCGATCGAGGACGCAGTGCAGGATTACCTCTATTCGTTTCGAAAACTGACTCCGTTCGCCGATTACGTCACCGTAAACGTCAGTTCGCCGAACACCCCTGGTCTGCGTTCGTTGCAAGATCGACAATCACTCGATCCGCTACTCCGCGCCTTGCAGCGCGAAAATGCGCAGGCGCATAAACCGCTCATCGTGAAAATCGCGCCGGACTTGTTACCGGCCCAACTCGACGAAGTCATCGCCGCTTGCGAAGGAAATGGGATCGCGGGAATCATCGCGACGAATACAACCCTCGACCATTCGGCAATTCCGGCGACGCACGACCATGAAGGCGGCGTCAGCGGAACTGCGCTGCGCGCCCGATCGACCGAGATGCTGCGCGCCGTCGCCGCAAGATCGACAATCCCGGTGATCGCCTCTGGCGGAATTGTCGATGCCGCATCTGCGCGCGAAAAACTCGAGGCCGGTGCGCAGCTTCTGCAGGTTTACACCGGCTACGTCTACCGCGGGCCCGGTCTCCTCCGCGAAATCGCCCGCGGGTTATAGGGCTTCTGTGTCGAACGCGCTGATAAAGACAAACGCAAGATTGTCGCCGCCTGCGTATCACGAGAAGGAGGTGAACAAAATGTTACGTTGGGCACTTATTTTTCTGATTATTGCGATCGTCGCCGCGCTGTTCGGATTCACCGGCATCGCGTCGGCAGCCGCCGGGATCGCGAAATTTCTTTTTTTCCTGTTCCTGGTGATTTGCCTCATCTTTTTCATCATCGGCGTGTCAGCTGCGAAAAAGCTGTAGCGCGATCTTCGCTGCCTGGCGACAATCGCGGAATTATGGCTGCGGTTGTTGCGGCGGCGTACGCCGCGGTCCGCGGAACGGCTGCCAATGGTGCGGCCGCGCCTCGAGTTCCTTTAATTTCGCGCGCTGTTCGTCCGTAAGATACGGCGCAATGTCGCGGTGTTCCTGAGCGATTGTTTCGCGCACTCGCTCACTGGTGTTACGCTGAATTTCCCCAAGTTGCTCCGCCGCTTTGTCGATGATCGGCGAAATATTCGCGAGCTGCTCTTTATTCAAATGGAGCTGCACGCGTAGATGCCGGCGCATCCGGTCGCTCAGTGTCGTCGATTGCGGGTGAAAGAAGAGGTGTCGTACCTGCGCGGCGCCGATGAAAGTACCGGCCATGCCGCCGGCGATGAACACCAGTAGAAGCACGGCGATCAGTTTCCACTTGAAAGCACGATTCATAAGCCAGCCGCCTCCTGAATCGTCGCATCAGCGATGGCCAACTCATTTGTGAATGGCTCGTCAGCGTCGCCATCTCGTTCGGTTTCGATGTATGCGCCAGCCGCCGCCAAGATGATGACCGCTGCCGCGGTGTATGCGACCCGACGCAGCAATCGCGTCAGCCCAATCGACGCGGTGTCGGCATGTGCGCGCCATTGCGCGATCACGCGCGTGTCGAAGCCGAAGGGCATTTCGGCTGGCGCATCTTCTTTGCGCCGCGCCACTGCACGCAACAAGCGATCAAGATCCTCGTTCATGAGTTTTCTTTCGTCGAAACTTTGGCCAGCTGTTTCTTCATTTTCTGCCTCGCCCGGAACGCCCGCACTTTCACCCGCGTGGCGGTCCAGCCGGTAATTTTTTGAATTTCTGCCACGGACCGCTCTTGCAAATAAAGCATGTCGATTACGAGTCGCTCGACCGGTTGCAAACAGTCGAGCAGATGTTCCACCAATTGCCGCGAGGCGATTTGCTTGTCCGGCGCCAGCTCGTCGGATGCGCTCGCCAAATTCGCGACGACCGCCTGTTCCTCTTCGCTTAGATCGGCGTAGCGCAATTCCGGCCGAACTTTCTCGCTCGCGATCTGGTTGAGGCAGGTGTTAATCGCGATGCGCGAGACCCAATGTTCCAGCGGCACGTCGCCGGAAAACTGCGACAGCTTCTCAAATATTTTCATAAAAACGATCTGGCAAAGGTCCTCCTCAGAAGTTCGTCGCGGTCGATGGGCACGGACCATTTTTGCGACAAACGGGTAAAGACGACGAACCAGTTCACGAGCGGCAGCATCGTCATGATGGAGTGCAGCCGCCACCAGCACGCGCGCATCAGTCGGGTCCATGTAGCTGAGATCGCATCCACACTATTAACTAAGACCTGGCCGGTTGCGTTGCGGTTACGACTTTCTGCCAAGCGCCGCGAAAAAAACTGTAACCGCGGCAAAGCTCGCTCGGTCATCAGCTTTGAAAGAGGCGCACGGTGCGCTTCGGCAAACAACAAAGGGAACAAATAATGAAACAAAACCTAATCGCAATCGCAGCCGCAGCCGCAATCGGTTTCGGCGGATTCGGCATCGCGCTGGCTAGGACCGGCCCGGCGGGCCACCGCGTCGGTCTCGAATATCTGACGAAACCATTGGACCTCACGCCCGAACAACAGGCAAAGGTTCAGCCGATCCTCGATCAGGCGCGGCCGCAAATCGTCGCCATCCACGAGGATGCGGCGGCCAAGACCAGGACGGTCATTACCAACGCGGTCGCCCAAATTCGTCCGCTGCTCACCCCGGAACAGCAGAAGAAATTGGATGCGCAGCAAAAAGCGCATGAAGACCTGCGGAACGCCCGCAAAGAGCTGCACGACACGATGAAAGAATAACTCCGGTCACCCGGAGAATCGAAGCGGCGGCGATCAGCAATGGTCGCCGCTTTCTTCTCGCTTCAGTCGCGTCTTGAGCTGCGCGAAAATAATAGCGTGCTCACACCGGCTGCGGCGAGGATTGCGCCCGTGGTGAGCCCAGCCTTCGAGATTTTCTCGCGGTGATGAAAATCGCTTTTCATCCGCGCGGCAAACCCGATCAGGAAAAACAGCACCGCCGTGTAGATCAAAATCAATCCGATTGCTCTGCGTGTTTCGTTCGAAATCGCCATGCCGTCATTGTGCCGGTCGTCTCTGCCAGAGCCAATCTTATTACGATTTGGCGCGATGTTCAGAAGTGCCGCGCAGATTTCGTTGCGCGCTCATCACTACGGCGTGGCACTGGGGTGGCTGCCATAGTGCGTTGGTTTGCCTGAGTCTTGCTCTTTCTGCTGGTGGCGGACGGCTTCATCCAACGAGGGGCGCTGCTTTAACCGCTCTTGAAACCAGGCCGGTGCAGTGGGCGTGGCCGGAGCGTAGGAACGGGCGCGAATTGGATATTGCCGCGTCTGGCCAGCGTCCGCTTGGCTACGCTCCGCGCTCAATCGCTGGATCTCTTGTTGCGCCGATTGCAGAGCGCCGCGTTTGGAGTAATCGTCGTACGCGAGATAGGCGGCGACGCCAATCACAACAATCAACAGCAAATCTCGCATCTTCGTCTCTGCCTCCGCAGCCGCGACGAATCACTCTTCTGCCGCCGATGGCTTCTCGATGTCAACGCGAAAATCGCGCACCGGTTGCAGGGCGGCCTGCCTTTCCAGAGCGTTTCAGCGGGATGTTTCGGCAACTTCAGTCCTCAGACCCAGCTCACGCAACAATGCAAGATCGATATCCACTGTCGGATTTTTCGCGGTCAGAAGTTTGTCGCCGAAGAAAATCGAGTTTGCACCGGCAAAAAAGCAAAGCGCCTGGCCCTCTCGCGAGATGCGCTTCCGACCCGCAGCGAGCCGAATGCGCGCCTGCGGCAGCGCAATGCGCGCGACCGCGACCAGCCTGACGAGCTCAAAAACGTCGACCGGCGGTTGGTCGGCCAGCGGGGTGGCGTGCATCGGCACCAGACAATTGATCGGCACGCTTTGCGGTTGCGGATCGAGTTCGCTCAGGATCTCAATCATGCGCAGCCGATCATCTTCCGATTCGCCCATTCCGATGATCCCGCCGCAACAGACCGACATGCCGCTTTGGTGGATCGCAGCGATCGTATTCAATCGGTCCTGGAATGTGTGGGTGCTAACAATCTCGGAATAGAATTCCGGCGACGTGTCGATATTATGATTGTAAGCGGTCACGCCCGCCGCCTTTAGCTTGCGCGCTTCGAGCGGCCCGATCTCGCCCAACGTCACGCAAACTTCCATGCCCAACTTGCTTACTTCCTGCACGATCTCGAGCACCCGCTCGAATTTGTCGGTGCCATCGTGCACCCCGCGCCACGCCGCGCCCATGCAAAAACGGGTCGCGCCTTGGGCACGGGCCCGCGTCGCAACATCGACAACGCGCTCGAGCGACAGTAATTCTTCGCGCTCGACACCGCTCGAATAGTGCGCTGATTGCGCGCAATACGCGCAGTCTTCGCTGCAGCCGCCCGTCTTGATGCTAAGCAAACTGCACCGCTGCATTTCTTCGCCTGCCCAGTGCTCCAGGTGCACGGCCCGGCTTTGGGAAATTAAATCGAACAGCGGCTGATGATACAGCGCGCGCAGCTTCTCCAGGTTCATCGCGTGAGCGCGACGTTAAATCCGAAATGACAAATCAGAAATCAGAAATTTACTTCGTCACCCATTTCCCGCCGGGCGAACTCAGGATCGGCAGTTCTTCCATCATGAACTGAGTTTTGCCGAGGGCGCCGATCATATGCGTACCCGTGGCGCGGTACCATTTCTCGGACATGCTCTCGCCGGTGTGGCAGCCCCAGCTCTGGATGTAAGCGCGTTTGGCGAACACACGGCCGTTGATCTTGTGCAGCTCGTTTTCGTGGAGCCACGCCTTGGATGCGCTGTCGAGCACGTTGCTGTAGTCGAACATGAAACAAGCCCGGTTCGAATGGCCGAAGTACTCGAAGCCTGCGACCTTCATTTTGTCCCGCATCGGCCCGGCGTTGATGTAATTGATCACCTCATTGCCGCTGTGGAACCAGACGAGGTTCAAATGCAATTTGTCCCGCACGGTTTCGATCAGGCTGATCAGGTCCTGGCCTTCTTGCTTGGCGCGGTCGAGATAACCCTGCTTGTAAACCAGCCACGTGATCGGCGCGTCCGGGCCAAGTCCGTCGCGCAATTGCTCGGTGCGCAGTCGCGCCGCGCGCACAAAATTCGCCCACCAATGATCGTGCGGATAGGCTTTGTATTGCTCCCATTGGTAGAGCGACGGCCCGCCCACCACGATGATCCATTCGCCTTCGGGAAACTGCGCCGCCTCCGCGCGCACGGCGAAGATCGACAATATGCCAATGAGGAGAACCCGTTTCATGCCCAGTCTGCCGGGAGAGATTATTTATGCAGACCTGAACGACGCGCAAGTGGCGGTGTAGTGGCGGCTGTCCACTGCCGCAATCGAACAAACGCGCGTGAGGACATGCGCCCCTACAGCCACTTGGCTTTGCTTTCGCCACGGACGAGGTCCTCCCATGTCTGGCGCTTGCGAATGAGATCGAACTTGTCTCCCCGCACGAGGGCTTCGGCCGGCAACGGCCGCGAATTGTAATTCGACGCCATAACGAAACCGTAAGCGCCCGCGCTCATGATTGCGAGCAGATCACCCTCGCACAACGGCGGCATCTCGCGATCAAGCGCGAAAAAATCCCCCGATTCGCATACCGGCCCCACAATGTCGATCTTCTGTCTCTTACTCCTGCTCATGCTCGGTTCATTCACCGGCACGATCTCGTGATAGCTCTGATACAGCGCCGGCCGAATCAGATCGTTCATGCCTGCATCAACAATGGCGAATCTCCTGGCGCCGGTTTGCTTAATGTAACGAACGCGCGTCAGCAAAACGCCCGCGTTGCCGACGAGGAAGCGGCCCGGTTCCACCAGCACGCGCAGACCGAGCTCACACAACGCCGGCACGATCGCATTGGCATAATCGCCGACACTGAACGCCGACGCTTCGCCCCCGTGCTCGTGCCACCATTTGCCTGACCCGCTTTCGAACGCCCGGCGATAGACGATCCCCATGCCGCCGCCGATGCTGAAGAATTTGATGCCGTATTGGGCCTTCAATTCGCGCGCGAGCGGCGCCACTTTGTGGATAGCCGCCGCGAATGGCTCGGCTTCCGTGATCTGCGAGCCGATGTGCATCTGCAAGCCGACGATGTCGATGTTGCGCATGTTCGCGGCGCGCGCGTAAACGCCGGCCGCCTGTTCCAAAGCGATGCCGAATTTGTTCTCGTGCGAACCGGTCGAGATATAAGCGTGCGTGTGCGGATCGACGTCGGGATTCACCCGCAGCGCGATCGGCGCGCGGAGATTTTTCGCCGCGGCAATGTTGTCGATGTGGTCGAGCTCCGCTTCGCTTTCAACGTTGAAACTGTAAACGCCCTGCTCGAGCGCGTACTCGATTTCCTCGCGCGATTTGCCAACTCCGGCAAAGGTGCACTTGCGCGAATCGGCGGTGGCTTTGAGCGCGCGAAATAGTTCGCCGCCCGAAACGATATCGAACCCTGCGCCTGCATCTGCGAGCAATTTCAGGATCGCGCCGTTCGAGTTCGCTTTGACCGCGTAGCAGATGACGTGATCGAGCGGCGCCAGCGCCGCATTGAGCCGGTTGTAATGATCGAGAATTGTTCCGGCGCTGTAAACGTAAAGCGGCGTCCTAAATTCCTCCGCCACCCGCGCAAGATCGACATCTTCGCAGTAAAGCTTGCCGTCGCGATACCGAAACGCGTGCACGCCAGAACGTATCCGCGAACTCCGGGTAGCGCACGCGAGACGCGTGCGCTAGCCAACCGTTCTCAAGGCGAAATTGAGAATCGCGATCACCGCTACGCCGGCCGAAAAGCTCGTCAGCACAAGTTCTTTCCCGTGCTTCATCATTTCTCCCAGCACCGCGTGGGCCGCGAGATAGAAAAATCCGCCGCCCACGTGCGCCATGATTAGCCCAAGCCAAAACGTGGAAGTGTTCGCGAGAAACAAAAAGCCGATCAGTCCTCCAAGTAACGTGGTTGATTCAACTGCTGCGACCCAGCCAAGCGCACTCAACCGTTGCAATCCCGCGCCGAGCAAAAGACTCCCCAGCGCGAGGCCTTCCGGCACTTTGTGAATGCAGAGCGCGGAGAAGAGCGACCATTGCGCCGCTTGCGGCACGGCCGGCCCTTGTCCGATTCCGAGCGCAACGCCGTCGGTCGTGCTGTGAATCGCCAGCGCCACAATCAGCGCGCTCGCGATTTGGCTAAAATGTCGAGTCGCGTCGGCGTCGAAATGGCTGGCCGCGCACGCCGGGCAAACGTGGTGAACATGTTTGCTGATAAAGAAGAACAGCGCGTATCCGGTCGCGCCTGCCAATCCAATCGCCCACCATGGACTCTCGCTCAAGCTCTCGGGTAAAACGGCGAACAGCGTCACGCCTAGAAGCGTGCCGGCGGCAAAGCTGAT
The DNA here is from genome assembly GCA_046262735.1 of Chthoniobacterales bacterium. Lineage (GTDB taxonomy): Bacteria > Verrucomicrobiota > Verrucomicrobiia > Chthoniobacterales > UBA10450 > AV17. The sequence continues at coordinate 22,586 of JBHEMD010000125.1, forward strand.
CAATGCGCACAGTGGTTTATGCGACAGACGCAGCAGCGCCCCGATCGATCCGCCGACAATGGCGAAGCCGTAAGCGGCGCCGACCTGCCAAAAAGTCAATTGACCGTTCAACGCTGGGCAACCTGTTCGTGGCGCTCCCGGCACACCTGAGTTTCGATCGTCACATGGACGAGCTCGTCATGCGCGAGAAGCAGATCACGATAATCCTCGGAGGTTTTTGGTTCGTGGGCGACGATGGAAACGACGGCCGCGAATTTACCGGTGCCGATCTGCCAGACGTGCAGATCGCTGACAATGGAATTGCCATCGCTTTCCACGGTGCGACGGATCTGGTCGGGCAAGTCCGAAGCAGCCGGTATCCGATCGAGCAAAATGCCGCTGGTGTCGCGCAAAAGATTGTACGCCCACGAGAAAACAACCCCGCTTCCAACCAAGCCGACCACCGGATCGAGCCACGACCAGCCGAAGAATTTCCCGCCGGTCAACGCCAGGATCGCGAGCACCGAAGTAAATGCATCCGCGAGGACGTGCAGATAGGCAGCGCGCAAATTCAAATCGTGATGATGCACGCCGTTCTGGCCATGTCCACTGCCGAGGAGGAATGCGCACCCGAGATTCACCACCAATCCCAGACCGGCGATGCCGATCGCTTCATCAAAATGAATTGTCAGCGGAACAAACAGGCGGTGGAGCGATTCACCAGCCATTAAAAATGCCACGATGGCCAGCACCACTGCGGAGGTGAAACCGCCGAGCACGCCGATTTTCCCGGTGCCGAAACTGAATCGCTCGTTGGCGGCATGTCGTCGCGCGAAAGAGTAAGCGATCGCGGTAATCAGAAACGCCATTACGTGAGTGCTCATGTGCCAGCCATCGACCAGCAACGCCATCGAGTGGGACATGAGGCCGACTGCAATCTCGACCACCATCATTACCGCGGTGATCCCGATCACCATACGGGTGCGCCGTTCCGCCTTGGAAAAATCGGGCACGAAATCGTGCATTTTCCGAAAACGGGAATGATCTGTCCGGAGCATCTGAGAGAACGCTAGCTCAGATTACAGCGCGCGAAAATGCTCCCTGAAAACACGCGCGCCTGGCGGCGACTACAGCTTCGCGCCTCGCCGCGCGAGGGCGATCAACGAAATCAAAATTAAGAGCGCGCCAAACGTGCAAACGATCGCGGCGCCCGACGGCAGATCCCACCAGTAGGAGAGAAATAATCCGCCGACGCCCCCGATCAACGCAACGATCCAGCCAATCAGCAATCGATGAGCAGTGCGTGTGGCCAGATTGATCCCGCAAACTGCCGGCACGATCAGGTAACTGAAAACGAGCAGCACCCCGGCTAAACGCACGAAGCTGGTCACGACGAGACCGAATACGGCGTAAAACAAAAAGTCCCACCACCGCACCCGCAGCCCTCTTTCATACGCGCCATCGCGGTTGAAGGAGACAAGCAGAAAATTTTTGCGCAGCGCGAAATGAAACGCGCCGACCGCGGCGAAAAGCGCGAAGCGTTCCCAGACTTCCCGCGGTGTGACAAGAAGAATGTTGCCAATCAACATATTCTTGATCTGCTCGTCGCCCTCCGCCGCCCGGCTGAGCAAGAGGACGGCAGCGGCCGCGGCCACCACGTAGGCAATCCCGATGACTGCTTCCTGCGGGATCTGGCTCGTTCGTTTTCCGGTGACCGAAAAAATCGCCGCACCGACCAGGGTAAAGCCGAGGGCAATGCCAAAGGTTGTCCAGCTTTCCAGATCGAGATGCAACAAGACGGCCAGGCAAATCCCGAGCGACGCCATTTGCGCCATGGCGATGTCGATGAAGATGATGCCGCGCTGCACCACGTGGAGCCCGAGATAAACGAGCAACCACGGCAAAAGCACACAGGCCACGATTGGCCAGAACATTACTTCCCACATAATTAAATCTGGTAGGGACGGATCTCCGAGCCGTCCGGGGAATTTCGTCGGCGCGCTCGGAGATCGCGCCCTACCTTTGCAATCATTTCAGCGCGGCGGACAGCCGCGAAATCAGTGTGTCGATCAACTTCACGTACGTATCGGCGCCCGAAATACCGCCGGGAAACTGCGCAAACTCGACCACCTTCGCGCCGGTCGCGCTCGCCACCTTTTCCGCGATGCGCCGATCATGATACGGCTCGACGATCACAGCTTTCACGTGTTGCGCTTTCATTTGCGCGATCACCTCCGTTAAGTGCGAGGGCGAAGGCGGAATTCCTGGCTTCGGTTCAAGGAAGATGTCGATGTTCAAACCGAAGCGATGCCCGAAGTAAGGCCAGGAATCGTGATAAGCCACGACGTGTTGATTCTTGAATGGCAGCATGGCCGCGCCCCATTCCTGAAGCTTCGCGTTGATCGTCGCTTCGAATCTTTTGTAATTACCGTCGTAAAACGCGGCGTTCGGCGCATCGAGCGCAGCGAAGGATTGCGCGATGTGCTGCGCAATCGCCTTGGCAATGATGGGATCGGCCGTGAAATGCGGGTTGCCCAGCGCGTGCACGTCGCCGGCGGCGCGCGTTACGTTTGCTGGCACATTCATCAGGCGAATGCCCTGGGACGCCTGCACGCGCCCGGGCTTGCCGACCTCGATCTTTGGGTTCCGCGCGTTTTGCAAAAGCGGCGGGAGCCACCCGAGCTCCAATTCGGCGCCGCCGTCGATCAAGACATTCGCGTTGCGGAGTGAGACAACAAAACTCGGGCGTGCATCGACGAAATGCGGATCTTCCGTCGCCTTGGCCAGGACGACGATGTCGATCTTGTCCCCACCGACCTCCCGCGCGAGCGCGCCAAAGTCCGGAAGCGTAGCAACAACATTTAGTTTTGCCTGCGCCACAGCAGCGCAGATGAAAGTGGAAAAAATTAATAGGATTTTTTTCATAGTTTAAAATTTGTGCGCGCCATGAGCGCCGAGAATGAATTCGAACTGAAGAAAGACCGAATCGACGTCGCGACCAGCCAGGAAAAAGTTTTCCTCCAAAAAGTCGTGATTGTACTGCAGGCGGATTTTTGAAAACTCGGTCGGGTACCAAGTCAGGTTCGCCGAAATGCGCGACCGAGACTGTCGCTCGATATCATCAGTGAACTTGGAATCTTCGGCGTCGAAATAATCGCCGCGAACGCCAGCGACCCATCCCTTCTTAAATCCCCACATCACCTGCGAATAAAGCCCCCAATCGTGAAAGGTTTCCGCGACCGGAAACGACATCTCGGCGCCGCGGCCTGCTTCGAAGCGTCGATACATGACTTCGGTCTGCCATTTCACAAATGGAAATCCGCCTTCGGCGTTGGCGCTTTTCCATTTGTAAAGAAAATCGGCGCCGTAAATCTGGGTGCGCGAATTGGCGTCGGTTTCATTGGATCCAAACGCACCGGAGAGGCCGGCAAGGACCACCTGGGTCGGAGTGAGATCGACCGAGTTTTCCCAGCGCGGAAGCCAGACGAAATCCTGCAGGCCGCGCGCTTCGCGATCGGTCGTTTCGCGGTTGAAGAAAATTCCGTCCTCGCCCGGGTTTCGGAACGAGAACCCGGTGCCGCCGCGGCCGTTTTGCGCGGCCATGATCAATTGCGAATACCACGGCACCGGCACGATCCATGAGATTTGTGCGCCGACTCCGCGCAACCCATCCAAGCCAAGCAAACGTCCATGCACAATCGGCGCATCGGCAAAATCCCACGTGTGCGGATGAGTCGGATTAATCCGGCCGAAGGCGGCGAAGAATTGGCCCGCTTTAAGTTGCAAATTAAATGGCAAGCTCGTCGTTTGCAGGAACGCTTCTTCGACTTCGACTTCGGTTTCGTTGTCGTTGTCCAGTTTGAACACGATATTGGCAAAGCCTTCGAAGTAGGGATCAACCGCGCCATCGAATGCCAGCTCGATGTTCCGGGCGTTGAACCCGCGCTGCTGCGGATCGTGATCGCCGACTTCGACGTGATCGAGGTCGCGCGCGCTCGAGTAGGCCAATGCGAACAATCCATCGAAAGAGATGTTCATGTAATTTTTGCCGCCACCGATCGTGATCGGTTGCGTCAGCGAAGCGCCGGCACCGGTGGTTGAGATTGTTTCCGGCGCGGATGTTACGACGCCGGTATCAGTCGTCGGAAACGCCGCCGACGGCGACGACGCGGCCGGAGAGGTGGCCGGCGCAGCGCCTGACGCGACGACCGACGTGTCTTCGGTCGGAAATTGCGACGACGCGCTTGCCGCCGGCGACGGCGAAGCCGACGCGCCTGCGATTGGCGATGGCTCCGCGTTTGCCGGCGCGTTCTCCTGGTTCATTCGATTAATCATTGTCTGCTGCTCTTGCATCTGTTGTTGCAGTGTCTTGACCGTTTCGGTGAGTGACTGCACCTGCTGGCGCAACGTTTCGATCTCGCCCGGTGGCGCAGGCGTTGAGCTCGGATTTTGGCCAGACACCATTGCGACGGGCAAAACGATCAACAGACTGACAAGAAATTTGTTCATTCATGCTCCTGGCTGAAAACTTGGGCGGGACGCCCACGGATTTTGCGTTCGGCGCAGGTTGATATGGCCGCGCCGCGAACGCGTCAGCGCCGCCGACCGGCAAAGGCGGGAAACCAACCGATCAGGAGTTTGCCGGGGGAGCGTGCTCGAAGATGCTCGCGGCCAGGAAGGCCGACTCAACCCATTGCCGAGTCAGCGCGGGCAGTTTCGAAAATTGGACCGCTGGAACAGGCGCGGTAATCAAAGGCGTGTGGGGGGGATGTTCGTAGGTGCCGGAGGCGACAAACGTGACCGCGCACGTGTGATCGCCTCTACTTGCGTCGGGGTGAATGCACTGGTGGAGCGTCGGCGAAACGCTCAGCGCAAGCGCCCAAAGGAAAGCGGCGAAAACGAACGCGGCGACGAATGCGCGCCCGCGCTTCGGCGAACACAGGACTGTGTTCATGGCGGCGCGAGCTTCTGTCGAGGGCAACAATTGCGCAAGAATTTTCTGCACGGACGCCATGTGATTGGAATTGCAGCGGCGATTGTGCCAATTGTTCGAACTAATCGATCAGGCGCTCGCCGCGGCGAGCGCCTCTCCAACTGAACAGGGCCGCAGATGTAGCATGATCGCATATCGTTTAATCGCTTTGGTCGTTTTGCTGGCGGCGTTCTCGCCCACGCCCGCGGTCTTTGAATTGCGCGATGTCGATCTTAGTTTGTGGGATTGCATGACGAAACCGGCAGGTTCGGCCAGAAGTCCGGATGGCCAGGAGCGCAATCAGCAGAAGAACCGGCCGCCGCTCGATCTCACCGGCGCAAAAATCGCGGCGTTCGATACCGCAGGGTTTCTGGCGCACGTCGCCGAGTACGATCGGCAGCTGCAGGCCAAGAATCGCCGGGAAATGAATGCGGCGCAGAAAGCGCAGCTCGAAAATTTCGAGAAAGAGATCGTGTCACTGACCGGCTGGGTCGTGTTCGCTTATCAGGGGCTGCCCGAAACGACCAATTGCAAAAGCGACCAGTTCCTGGACTGGCATTTGGAAGTTTTCGCGCAGTCGGCCGACCATCCGCCGCGAGTGGGCGACGCGACACCGATCATCTGCGAAATTACACCGCGCATCGAAGGGCCGCTTTATCGCAGCGGCGTGCGGATTCAGAATCTCGTCGGTTTTCTCCGGTTGCCCGACAACAGCGTGCAACCGGCTGCGGGCAAATCCCACCAGGTGCGTATCACTGGCTACTTGATGTGGGACGACGAACACGCCGGAACAAACGATGTCGGCGAAACCGTGCAACGTTTCAGGCCGAAAGGCTGGCATAATCCGTGGCGCTCGACCGCGTGGGAGATCCACCCGGTGATGAAGGTCGACGACTTGGGACCGGAATGATGGCAGAAGCAGCAAATTCCAAGCTCAAAAGTGTGACTATGGCTTTGGAACTTGGTGTTTGGATTTTGGAATTTGGAATTTTGGTCAACTGGACAGCGCTCTCTTAATAGCTTACGAGTGCGGCCAAACCGAAACATGGGCGCGACTAAAATTTATTTTCTCGTCTTCGGCGCGCTCACGATCATCGGCGGCGTGATCGGTTATGTAAAAGCTGGCAGCGTGCCTTCGATCGTCGCCGGCGTCATCACAGGCGTGCTGCTTCTAATTGCGGGCGCGTTGTTGCCGGAACATCGCGCGATCGGACTTGCCACCGGACTCGTGATCTCGCTCGTGCTGGCGGCGCAATTCGTCCCAAAATTCATCCGCACTGGGCGGCTGATGCCAGCCGGGATGATGTCGATCTTGAGTGTGATCGGGATCATCGTGGCGCTGGTCGCCTGGATAAGGAAATAATCGCGCGGCGCGAATGCGCATCGTTCGAGGGCTGTTCTTTGTATTGGGGATCGCGGTTTTTATCGCGATCCTCTACAGCTGGGTTTCGCTGCTGCGCGAACACTTTGCCGCGCCGCAAGTGTCGGCGAGCCCGACGCCGGAGCCGACGCCTTCACGTGCGCCGTTGATCACGGGTAGGCTCGATACGGGGAAACTCTTCAACGGCATTACTGTGCATTCGGCACTCGAGACGCCAGCGGGTGGCGATGCAACGACTGAGCGAGTCGATCCCGAGAGTTACGTGCTCGATTTGAAGCTTCGGGTTCGGGTGCCCGCAGCCAACAAGACGATCGAAGATTTGGCCAAGGTCACTCCGCAACTGCCGGGTCTGTTACCCGGATTGGCATCGATGGTCATGCCCGACCCGGTCTCGCCGCTTTTCGCCGAGCTTTACAACACAAAGGTCAAAATGCTGCGGGAGAATCTCGCCCGCCTCGACTTGCTCCTCTCGCGCCACAACTTTTACGATTGCCAGACGGTGCTCGAATTGCACCACCCGCAGACTCATCGCAAGGCGCTGCTGCTCCAGGCCGACATGGACGTGGACGCCGACGGTTCCGACGGGGACCGGCTGCCGAGCGGCACGGGCGCGCCGACAAATTTCAAACCATTCACAAGCTTCAATTGGCCAAAGCAAACGCACCGCCCCAATCCGTACTTGGCGCCGACTGAAGAGCGCCTCCGACGCGCGGAAAGCGAGCTAGCGCTCAAGACAACGGCGCCGGACCGGAAGCGCGAGCTGCGCGCCGTCATCCCGCAGCTGCGCACCGAAGTCGCCACGCTCAAGAAATTCAGTTTTCTCATCGGCACGACCGATCCTTACATTGTCGTGCCCGGAGCATTCACGCGCGGCCGGGACGCGGTCAAGACCGGCGATTATGCGGTGGTGGTCTTCGGAAACACGATTTATCCCGCGGTGGTGGGCGACATCGGGCCGAACGACAAAGCGGGCGAAGCGTCGTTTCGGATCGCGAAGGAGATCAACGCCCAAGCAACGCCGTACAATCGGCCGGTCAGCGATCTGAAAGTCACCTATCTGGTTTTTCCGGGAACCGCCGATCCGTCGTTTGGACCACCCGATTTGGAGAAGCTGCAGGCGCGCTGTCAGAAATTCGTTGATGAAATCGGCGGAGCGACTGTGCCCTTGCACCATTGGGTGAGCATTATCCCGACGCCGACGCCGAGCCCAACACCAAGTCCGTCGCCATCACCGACTCCAACGTCTTCGCCCGGCGCGGCGGCTTCAGCTGGTCCGCCCTCGCCGTCGCCAGCATCGACGTTTGCGTTTCCAGTTTCGAGCGCGACACCGCCTCTGTAGTCGTTTCGCTGTCCGAAGCGCGACTCACAGGGACGCGGCTACAGAATACGGCCATCGCGCTCGCCAGCGGCGTTCCCTTAATGCAGTTGCACGCTGCATTCGCGAAGCTTGCCGGGATGAAATCTCTCGCAAAACGCTGGTGGTTTTGGGTAACGCTCGTCGTCGTCACGATCATTGTCGTCGTGCACACTTATCTCGCCATTTGGGTGCGCGATTACGTCAATGGCAAGCTCTCGGAGATTCCCGGCTATCGCGCTCACGTGGCCGCGGTCACGTTGCATCTGTGGCGCGGCGCCTACCAGATCCATAACATCGACATCAAAAAGACCAGTGGCGAAGTGCCGGTGCCGTTTTTCGCCGCGCCACTTGTCGATCTTTCCGTGCAATGGCACGCGCTCATTTTCGAGCGGTCGCTGGTCGGCAATATCGAGATCCATAGCCCGAAAATGAACATCGTTAATGGTCCGACTAAGGAAAGTCGCCAGACGGAAGTGGACGCGCCGTGGGCGGAAAAGATCAAGCAATTGTTTCCGCTCAAGATCAACCGGTTTGCCGTTCATAGTGGTGAGATCCATTACCGCGATTACAGCAGGCAACCGAAAGTAGACCTGCCGGTCGATCATGTGCAGATGGTGGCGACCAATCTGACCAACAGCAAAAAACTTTCGAAAAACCTGATCGCCGATATCCGAATGGAAGGCCGCCCGTTGCGAGAAGGGAACGCGCGCTCTCAGATCTCGCTCGATCCTTACGCCGCGCGACCGACATTTGCGTTCAACCTCGAGGTAAAAGAAATCCCACTGGTGAAGTTAAACGACTTCGCCAAAGCCCATGGCGGTTTCACCTTCGAATCCGGAAAACTCAAACGCGCGATGCAAGCGAGCGCAAAAAACGGCAGCTACGAGGGTTGGGTTGAACCCGTCTTCGATCACATGGCCATTTTTAATCCCGCACACGACGCCGACAATCCGGTCAGTTTCGTGTGGCAGGCAATCCTGGGTGGTCTGACCCAAATCGTGCGCAATTATTCGAAAGACCGGTTCGGCACGCGCATCCCTTTTTCCGGAACCTTTGAGCATCCGCAGCCCGAAATTTTCACCACTGTCGCCAACGCTTTTCGCAATGCGTTCGTGAAAGCGTTCGAAGGAAAACTGGAGAACGAGAATATCAAGCTGCCGAAGGTCGAGCCGGAGAAAAAGCAGTGAGCACCGCCTAATCGCGCGGCTGATCGTCAGGACTCGGAGGTTGTTCCTCGCGGAAAAGATATTCGTCTTGCCGAATCGGGCGACGAGCGGCTGGAAAGTTATCATCGCCCGGACGCGGCTTGACCGTGACGATCTCACCCGATGGCAGCCGCAACATCAATCGTCCATCGCCGGTGGCGCCGACAAAATTCGCGCGAACCTGACCGGCATGCCGTATCGCTTCGTCCTCCTCGGCGGCGAGCGCTGGATTGATCGTGCTGCGTCTGGATGCCCTGGCTTTTGAGATACGCGATTTCTTTTTCGTGCGATCGCTGCGTTCTACCGTAGCCCGCGTGACTTTTTCGCCGCTCGACTCCATAGCCTGTTCGCTTTCGGCCGCGGCAGCCGTTTGCCCGGAGTTGAGTTGTGTTCCCCGACCTTCCGAGGGCGGCGCAGCGTCGGATTTTCGCGCCGGCACAGAACTCTCACTGGAGGCGCTGGCAACTGCGGCTGCTTCAGTCGCCGGAGCAGATTTCACAGCATGCGAAACCGTTGTTTGCTCTGGCTCCTGCGTGATTGGCGCCGAGTGCTGCTGCGCCGCCACAAGGGCCGAAGAGGAACCGGCCGTAGTCGGTTCACTTGCAACGGACGCCGCGACCGGCGACTGATTTGAAGGCGACGGTTTTTGCGCTGGCGCATCTGGATTACTTCCCGCTGAGGGGAGTGGCGCGACAGGGACCGGCGCATTCGCAACGGCTGGCAAGGCATTGCTCGCTTGAGCCGTTGACGATGTCGATCTTTCCGGCACGCCGACGGGCTTACCGATGTCGCCGGTGCGATGCCGCCATGGCAGCACGTTTGGATAGAAAAATGCAGCCGCGATTCCTCCGATCAAAAGCAGCGCGGCGAAAGCGAGCACTCCGCGCCCGACTTGCGATAGCGGCGTGGGTCCTTCCGGCGGCGGCTCCGGCAGCACCGGTGCGAGTGGTGTAAGCGCGCGCACGACAGGCGGCCGGGATTGGGCGATGCCGAGCGCTTTCTGAATCTCTTTTTCAAACGCGACCGGGTCCTGCGGGCGCATCTCGGGATTTTCGTGCAACATCTGCGCGAGCAATTTGCGCAAGGGGCGCGGCGCGCGACGCAGCTCCGGAAGTGAACGCAGCCGGGCGCGCACGCTCGCGCCGCCCGCCGCTAGCGGCACAGCGCCGGCGAGCAGAAAACACATCGTCGCGCCGAGCGAATACATCTCGGAACGGAAATCGATTTCGCCACCGCGCAATTGCTCGGGACTGGCAAACTGCGGCGGCAAGGCCGGCGCAAGCTCGCGCGCTTCGCCACTGGCCGAATGCAATTCGACGCCTGCGACGCCGAAATTCAAAAGCTTAACGAAAGGCCACCCACGCTCGGGCGCCGCGCCCGGCACGATCATGAGGTTGGCAGGCTGAATCGCGCGATGAGTCAGGCCATAAAACGCAGCCGCGGCAATCGCTCTGACCACTTGCAGCGCGACTTGCAAGGCTGCGTCAGGCGCCAGCGGCCCGTGCGCGATTATCCATGAATCGGCCGTTTCGCCCTGCAAGTATTCGGACACGAAAACAAAGCGTTCATGCTCGGTCCCGACCTCGCGGACTCCGGCGATATTAACATGATCGAGCTTTTGCACCGCTTCTGCGCATTGCTCGAACTGCTCGCGTGTGCCGGGATCGATCGCCGCCAGCGGGATCAGTTGCAGCATGACCGGCTCGCCCGAGCGCGTGTCCACGGCTTTGTAATTAATCGCCGCTCCGCTGCGGCTGACCTGTTCGGGTGTGCCCTGCTCGTCCGTGCAAACACGGTAATGTTGCAAATAAGTTGTCTCATCCATAAGCCCCGGCGATACGACCCCCTCGCCCCTACATTAAAATCGTATTTGCCGCTGAGTTGCGCGGTAATTTCCGCAGGGCGATTCGCAAATAGCGGTTGCGATTTGCGAGCTAACGGCGTGATTGTCGATCTTGGGTAACGCTGCGACGGTAATCCGAATACGCCGCTGCCTTTACCCCGTGGTGTAACGGTAACACAGCGCCCTTTGGAGGCGTTATTCTTGGTTCGAATCCAAGCGGGGTAGCCACGTAAACGCCTTCGGCCACGTGGCTGCGCCGCAGCCGCAGAAGCCTACGCGACGTGATTGGTGCCGGCGCCGGAATATTTCAGGGTCTCGAGCGTGGCGCGGATGTGATCGACAATTTCCTCCGGCGCGAGCGGTTTGCGCAGGAGCCCGGACAAGCCCGCGGCCATCAATCGTTTCAGCTTGTCCTGTTGGACAAAGCCGGCGCACAAAATTATCGGCACATCGGCACGGATTTCGCGCAGCCGCTGAAATGTTTCTTCGCCATCGAGCAGCGGCATTGTCATATCTAGAATGACGAGATCATAGCCGTGCGGCGAGCTGCGAAAGAGATCAAGACACTCAAAGCCCGATTGGGCGGTGACGACCCGATATCCTGCCTCGACGAGAATGCGTCTGACCAACACCAGTGCCGTCATGTCGTCATCCACGAGCAGGATGGATTGCTCGGTTGACCCGGAAGCAACGCGCGGTTTCCTCGCTGCGCTGGCCAATCCGGGATGCATCAGCTTGCGCTCGCCGGCGCCGCCGGCCTGTTGCACAAACTCGGCCGTAAGCTGTTCGGCCCGCGCGATACTATTGCGCAACATGGCCAGATATTCCTCCGAGCGATCGGTGCCCCGCCACGCATTGTCGATCAAGGAAGACGTGACTGAGATGATCTGGAGCGCGTTGTTGAGATCGCTCGTCGCTCGCCAGAGAGCGTCTGACGGTGCGGTGGATTCGGGCTGAATTTCGGAATTCATGGGCGACGATTTGATCCTATCGGCAAGAAAAAGTTGTTGGACCTCTTTGCAGCACGCAGAGTGCCGTCCAGCGCGGCTCGCGCTTAAAAAATAACTGCCTCAGTTTGAACGGCTTTGCGAGGACGCGGAGCCGGCCCAAAGGGCAGATTTCTTGTCGCAATCGGGGTTAGCCAACGCCGCCAAAACCGGTATATTCTTAGTCCCCCGCAAATGAATTCTTTGGTTGTAAAGGAACTGCACGTGACGATCGCAAGCCAGGAGATCGTTCGCGGCTTGAGCCTGACTGTCCCGCGGGGCGAAGTCCACGCCATCATGGGGCCGAACGGCTCAGGCAAAAGCACGCTGGCCAAGGTCATGGCCGGCCATCCCGACTACGAGGTGACCGGAGGCAAAATCACCATAGACGACCAGGATCTGCTCGCCCTCGAACCGGATGAGCGCGCCCGGCTCGGGCTTTTTCTCGCCTTTCAGTACCCGAGCGAAGTGCCGGGGGTGACGATCGCCAATTTCCTGCGCGCGGCTGTGCAGGCGCGTTTGCCCGAGGGCGAAGAACTCGAGGCGACCGACTATTACGCCAGGCTCTACGAGAAAATGGAGCTCCTCGGGATGGATCGCTCTTTTACTTCCCGAGCCGTGAACGAAGGGTTTTCCGGCGGAGAGAAAAAACGCACCGAGATTTTACAGCTGGCGATGCTCGAGCCCAAATACGCCGTGCTCGATGAGACCGACAGCGGCCTCGACATCGATGCGCTCAAGACTGTCGCTCACGGGGTAAACTCATTGCGCGGCCCCAACATCGGCATACTGTTAATCACACACTATCAGCGCATCCTGAATTACATCGTTCCCGACCACGTGCATGTGATGGTGCAGGGCCGCATCGTGCGCAGCGGTGGAAAGGAGCTGGCGCTCGAGCTTGAGGAACGGGGTTACGATTGGGCGCGCGCAGGAGCCGCTGAGCCAGCATTTACGAGGTAAAGATCGACAATGAAAACCGAGACCAAAGCCGTCGACATTAATCGCGGGATTGGTGATTTCGCTTATCCGGAAAGGCATGTCCGCGACGCCGGGATCGGGCTGAGTGAAAAGACGATCCACTATATTTCCGACGTCAAAGAGGATCCCGATTGGGTGCGTGAATTTCGTCTCCGTGGGCTCAAAACATTTCTCGAAAAGCCGCTCCCGACCCATTGGGCGAGCAAAGATCTCGAAACAATCGATTTCGACAAAATCCGTTACTATCTCTCGCCCGGCACCGCGCCATCGCGCAGCTGGGATGACGTGCCGGAGGACATCAAGCGCACATTCGAGCGGCTCGGCATTCCCGAACAGGAGCGGAAATTCCTCGCCGGCGTCGAAGCGCAGTTCGACAGCGAAGCGGTTTATTCAAACATTAAAAAGGCGGTCGGCGAACAAGGAGTCATCTTCGTCGGATCGACCGAAGGCCTGATGAATCACCCGGAGATTTTCCGGAAGAGGTTCGGCAAAGTCATCCCGATCGGCGACAACAAATTCAGCGCCCTTAATTCGGCCGTGTTCAGCGGCGGCTCGTTCATCTACGTCCCGCCCGGCGTGAAAGTGAAGCATCCGCTGCAGGCGTATTTCCGAATCAACGCCGAAAACTTCGGCCAATTCGAGCGCACCCTCATCATCGCCGATGAAGGCAGCGAAGTGACTTACATGGAAGGCTGCACCGCGCCGAAGTTCAACACCGCCACCTTGCACAGTGCGGTCGTTGAATTGGTCGCAATGAAAGGGGCGAAGCTGCAATACATCACGGTGCAAAACTGGTCCTCTAACGTTTTCAATCTCGTGACCAAACGCGGCCTCGCCCACGAAGACGCCGAAGTGAAATGGATCGACTGCAACATCGGCTCGCGGCTGACCATGAAATATCCCGGCGTGATCATGAAGGGCCGCAAAGCGCGGGGCGAAGTCTTGTCGATCGCGCTCGCCAACGACGGCCAGCATCAGGACACCGGGGCGAAAATGATTCACGCCGCCGATGAAACGACCTCGAACATCATTTCGAAATCGATCTCGATCGGCAAAGGCCGCGCAACTTATCGCGGACTCGTTCACGTACCGAAGCATCTCAAGCATTGCAAGAACAACACCGAGTGCGACGCGCTCCTGATCAACGCCACCAGCCGCACCGACACCTACCCCGCCATCACCGTGCGCGGCACCGGCAACGCCGTTCAGCACGAGGCCAGTGTCAGCCAGGTCAGCGCCGAGCAAATTTTCTACATGCAACAGCGCGGCCTGAGCGAAGCGCAGGCCATGAGCCTGAGTGTAAACGGTTTCGTCAACGATCTCGTCCGCCAGTTCCCGATGGAATACTCGGTCGAGCTCAAGCGCCTGATCGAGCTCGAGATGGAAGGCTCGGTCGGTTAGCTCCGACGAATCCTTCTGTGGCGGCGGTCTCTGACCGCCGGAGTTATTGGCAGGATTGACATGTCGTTAGTCGCTCAAAATGAGTTAGTGCAGGCCGGCTCGGTTCTCTCCGGCCCGGTCGAGTCGCGCGAACTGCCGGATTGGTTTCGTGAGCAGCAGCGCGCCGCCTGGGAGGAATTTGAGTCGCTGCCGTATCCAACTCGCAAAGATCAGCTCTGGCGTTTCTCCAATGTCGGCCTTCTCGATCTCTCGCTGTTCAAAATTCCCGGGCCGCTTTCTGAGGATGATCGCCGCAATGTTCTGAAATATTCGCGCTGCCTCGACAAAGTCGCGGCGCGCGTGATTTTCGCCAACGATCAGTTAATCGAGCGCGATGTCATTTCCGACGACCTGAAAAAGCGCGGTGTGATTTTCCAGCCGCTCGAGCGCGCGATGGTTGAACACGCCGATCTTTTCCGGAAACATTTCATGTCGCAGCCGGCTGTGCTCGGCTCAGCCAAGTTTGCGGCGCTGCACAAGGCGCTGGTCTCGTCCGGCACGTTTCTGTTCGTGCCGCGTGGAGTCGAGATCCAGCAGCCGATTGAGATCTTCCATTGGTTGCGCGGCGAGAACATGTCGATCTTTCCGCATCTTCTGCTCCTCACCGACGAGCTGGCAACCGTCACCATTATCGAGCATTTCCAGTCCTGTGATCGCAAAGCGCCAGGATTCGCTTGCGGTGTGAACGATCTCATCGCCGGCCCGGGCGCTAAAATCACGTACGTTTGCGCCCAGACCTGGGGCGAAAACGTGCGTGCATTGCAGATGAACACCACCACGGTCGATCACGACGGCTCGGCCATGAGTCTCAATGTCCACCTTGGCGGAAGATATTCGCGATTCGAAAGCCTCAGCCGGCTAATCGGCGAAGGCGCGCGCAGCGATCTGCTCGCCGTCGCCGTCGCGACCAACGAGCAGGAATTCGACGCCCGCACCTTGCAGGACCACATTTCGCCGCACACCGCCAGCGACCTCCTTTACAAAAACGCGCTCGACGACAAAGCGCGCTGCACATTCGGCGGCCTCATCCGCGTCGAGCCCCACGCCCATTTCACCGACGCCTACCAGAAAGTCCGCAATCTTCTCCTGAGCGACGACTCCGAAGCGAACTCAATGCCCGGGCTCGAAATCCTTGCCGATAACGTCCGCTGCACCCACGGCGCCACGAGTGGCCAGATCAACGAAGATGAAATGTTCTACCTTCGCTCCCGCGGCATCCCCGTTCCCGTCGCCCAACGCCTCATCGTCACCGGCTTCCTCAACGAAGTCATCCAGCGGCTCGATAATGGGCCCATCGGCGATTCTCTAACTCGGCAGATCGAACAGAAGTTCGCGCACCGGTAGACTCGGCCCAGCGCAGTCGCAGGGCGAACGAAAATCTTTGCCTCAGCCATTCGGGCTGTTGTATTTTCAGTCCCCCTCCCCACGACCATGGACGTAGGCGGCAATATCGGCGGCATTCTCAACCAGAAGAGCGGCGAAGTTTTCTCGGTCGCGCCGGACGCGACTGTGTTCAAAGCGATCGAAATGATGGCCGATAAAAACGTAGGGGCGCTTTTGGTGATGAAAGGCGTAAAACTGGTCGGCGTTTTCTCCGAGCGCGATTACACGCGGAAAGTTTTCCTGCGCGGCAAATCGTCGAAGGAAACGCGGGTGGAGGAGATCATGTCGAAGGATGTGTTCACGACGCACCCCCAGGAAGGCGTGGACAAATGCCTGGCGCTGATGACCGACAAGCACATCCGGCATTTGCCGGTGGTCGAGAACAACAAGGTCGTCGGCGTGGTTTCCATCGGCGATCTCGTCAAATACGTCATCTCCTGCCAGAGCGCGGCTATCGCCCACTTGGAGAACTACATCGCCGGCGGTTATTCGGGATAGCTGTAGCCGCTTCGCTGATCGCGTCCGGCATCAGCGTGTCGGCTACAGTTGCCAGACTGTTTTCCCGCCCACAATCGTCCGCACCGCACGGCCTCTCAGTGCCCAGCCGTCGAACGGCGAGTTGCGTGACGCGGATTGGAGACTCTCGATTCTAACCGTCCACTCGAAATCCGGATTGATCAGTGTTACATCCGCCGCCGCGCCAACTGACAATGTTCCCCCCGCCAGCTTCAGCATTTTCGCGGGCTCGAGCGTGAAC
>JBHEMD010000126.1:0-6829 GCA_046262735.1 Chthoniobacterales bacterium
AAGGCGACTTCGTCTCAACGGGACACCTCCCGCAGAAGAGTCCGCAGACCGGTTTGCCGATGATCAATACTTATGTGCCGCTGCCCAATCTTCCTCCGGGCGATCACACCATTGAGGTGAAATACACCGATAAGAATGGCGCGACGAATGGCCCTTACACGTTGAAATTTTCAACCGCCAGCGAGCAGCTCGCCCAGGGCAAACAGATTCTCGAAATGACCAAGGGTTCGTGGCTGTCATTCCGCGATTACGACGGCAAGGTGCTCCTCTACTTCACGCACCTCCTGTCGTATCGGCCGGTCATCCAGGAGATTCGATACTCGATCAACAGCGACGCGGTCGATCAGGTCTACAAATTCAAGCCGAGTGACAAGATGTACATAGCGGGGGACGAATTGCCCTACATCGCCGTCCCCGCCAATTCCCAATACGCGTCGGTCCAGATCACGTATAAGGACGGAACCAAATCAGACGTGCAAAAGGTAATGCGAAGCTCGGAGTAGCCGGCGCTATTTCGGTTTCGGTTTCAGTTCGGCGTCGAAGAATTCGATGATCCGCATTTGCCGGCGCAACCGAAGCAACGGTTCGCTCACCATGTGGGTGCCGAGCAACGGCAGAAAATTGCACGGCCTGCCGGCTTCGAAGAGTGCCTGCGAAAGTTGGACCGAGTGCTGGAAGTAAACGTTGTCGTCCGTCAGGCCGTGAATGAGCAGCAGCGGCCGGCTCAGTTTCGACGCGTAGGTCAGGACGCTGCTCTTGCGATAACCATCGGCATTCTCTGATGGCAGTCCGAGATAACGCTCCGTGTAATGCGTATCGTAATTTTCCCACGTAACGACCGGTGCGCCCGCCACCGCACAACCAAAAATTTCCGGCCGCTGCATCACCGCCATGGCGGAGAAATATCCGCCGAACGACCAACCCACGACGCCGACGCGTTTCAAGTCGATGGCCGGTTCGCGCTTTGCCAACGCTTGCAGTCCGGCAACCTGATCCGCGAGCGCGACGTCGATAAGATTCCCGCGGATCGCGCGCTCCCATTCGCGCCCATGATTCGGCGTCCCGCGACCGTCCAGAGCGACCACGATGTAGCCGCGGTCCGCCATCCATTGATCGATCATGAAACGGTCGGGCTGGGCCACCACCTGCTTGTGTCCGGGCCCGGCGTAAACGTCGAGAATAACGGGATAGCGGTTTCCCTTCTTGAAGTGGCGCGGCCTAACGAGTGCTGCGTCCATCGGCCGCTCGCCCTCGGTCTGGAGCAACTCGACTTTCGGCAGCGTGGAAGGGCGCTCGGCGACCGATGGAAGCGCCGCGATCTTGCTTCCGTCGGTGGAATGCGCAACTTCCCAACCAGAATCGCCGTTCATCAAATCGAATCGATGGAGAAACTGGTCCTTCGTTTGGCCTAGCACCGCGGTGTGACGACCGGGCTCTCGCGTCAATCGTTGCGGTTCGCCCTTCGAATCGAGCGCAAAGCGAAAGAGATGCCGCTCGCGTGAATCGGCCCCGCCGGCGACGACGATAGATCGGTCGGCGTCGTTGACGTCGATCAGTTCGTCGAGCTGAAAGTCCGTCGGCGTTACCGCGCGCACGAGCGCGCCATCGGCCGAACGCAGCTCGACCTGCCAGGTTCCGTTGCGCTCCGTGGTCCAGAGGAACTGCCGGCCATCTTTCAACCAAACCGGCATCGGTTTGTGATCCAGATTCAGCCAGGCTGCATCCGTTTCGCGCAGCAGTTCGCGGGTCGTGCCGGTCTTTGGATCGACCGCCAGCAGCAGCTCGTCCTGTTGCGCGCGGTTCTGCACCACGATGCAAAGTGGCGCCGTGGCTTCTTTCCAAACGACCCGCGCCAGATATGGATACTTTTCGCGGTCCCATTCGATCCAATGCGTTTCACCGCCAGCGCTCGCGACGATTCCCAGACGCACTTTCGCGTTTGGTGTTCCGGCGCGCGGATAAAAATTTTTCGCGGGCGCGGTTTCCGGATGGAGCGGATCGGAGATAAAGCGGGCTTCGACGCCGCTGTTGTCAGTTTCCTGGTAAACAAGTGATTGCGAATCGGGCGACCACCAAAAGCCCTGGTGGCGATTCATTTCTTCCTGGGCAATGAACTCGGCCGTTCCGTGCCGAAGCGTTTCCGTAGCGCCGGAAGTCAAGATCCTGTCCGCCTTGCTTTCCAAATCGATGACGTGCAATTCGCCGCCGCTGACCGCCGCGACCGCGCTTCCGTCCGGCGAAAGATGCGGATCGATCCAGCTTTGTCCCGGCAGTTCCGCGACGTTTCCATCGGCGCGCGTGATGACGTAGAGCTTACTCGAAAGCGCAACGAGGATCTTGCTGCCATCTTTGGACAGTTCAAAACTGGTGAAGCCGCGCAAACTCTGGCGTTCCCGCTCGCGCCGGCTGTTTTCTTCCGCGGTCAATTTTTCCTCGCTGCCCTGCAGAATTTTTTCCGGCGTCAGGATCTCGCGGAGCTTTGCGTCAGCGATGGTGAATTCGTAAAGGCGCAGAACTGGATCGCGCGGCCCGCCTCGGAGAAAGACGACGACTTTGCCATCCGGCGTGAATTGGGGCGAGACCGGCTGGCCTAACGAGTAATTCCGCGTTTCGACCAGCTCCCGAAAATAGCGCAGGTCTGCGGACTCCGGCTCGCCGGCGACAAGCGAAGCGCCGACAACAGACGTGGATAGGAACGCAACCAAAGTGAACCTCTTCATACGAAAATGCGGCAGAGCGCCGTGGCACTCTGCCGCACTCAAATCAGGTCCGCGATCTTAGAACTCCAGCTCCAGGCCTTTCTCGCAGAAGTTGAACTTAACCGGCTTGCCTTCTTCGCCGCTTTCCCAAACGGCCTTAAACCACTGGGTGCATTTCTCGCTGTTGGTCGACTTATCCCAGGTGAGCGTCATCGTCTCACCGGGTTTGATGCCCTCACCAATGTCGAAATAGCCGTATTTCTCGCCGTCCTCCGAGACGAGAATCTTAGTAATCTTTTCTTTCGTGGTGTTGTGGACTTTGAATGAATAGCCTTCATCCGCACCGCGAGTGACGGGCGGGATAAAGGTCGTGACCAGCAGCGCGCAGCCGACAAGCAGGATTTTTTTCAGATGCATAGGAAGCTTCATGTTTTGGTAGAGTTGTTGTTGTTAATTTCCAGCAACGCGACTGTAAACACCCGCCTCCGCAAAATTCAATTCAATAAACGCGGTAATCGGCGACCCGCCAGCTATCGGATTCGAAACTCAGGATGATCCGTTCGGCGGCCACTTTTTTGTTGGCGAAAGAGGTGCGAAACAGGATGCTCTCGTACCGTCCATCCGGTGCGCCCGTCAGTTTGTGGGTAAACGCCGCTCCGATAAATGCGCGCGACAGCATTTTGCCGAAAGGCGCCCGCCGCCCTTCCATGGAACGAATGAATTGCTCCTCGGTCGTGCCCTTGCGCAATCGTGCCGACTCGAGCGCGTAAGCCGCGGCGTAGTCAGCCGAATCGATCAGGGCCAGCCATTGTTCCGCGGCATCGCGCGCCGCCTTTTCTCTGCTCCGTTTTTCGGCCGCCGCTTTACTGGCCGATCGATGCAGGGCGCAGCTGGGTAAGAACCCAATCGCCAGACAGCTCAGCAGAACCAGCGCGCGCCGCATGTCCCGACGGTGTAGAGCGTGAAGGGGCGAGCGGCAATTCCAAAACGCACCGGAGATGGGGGATTCTGGGGGGAACAACCAGGCGCTGGAGGAACAGCCCGTTACGGTACTGTTGCCCGTCCACCAGCTACTACGATTTCTAACTGCCGAAGTTCGCAGGTTTTTTCCGCATCCGGCGTCAGCCGTTGAGCGGACGCTGTTTACGCCACGAAAAAAAACAAAGGAGCCTATTTCCTCGTCCGGACGACGACTGCCGAAACATCCGCGGTGTCGACCGCGGCATCGTAAAATTCAGCGCCGGTCAGTTGCGACACCTGAACCAGCTTGTCGCCGACTTTCTCCAGCTTCCCTGCGATCTTCTCGCCCGATTTCATCCGCAGCTCGACGACCTGTCCGATGTTTTTTTGGAGAACGCCCAGGATGGTGTCGCTGGTTTGGAGATCGATTTTCCCCTGCGCGAAAACGTTGGTGCAGGCAAAGGCTGAGACAACTGTGAGAAGAAGAAAGAAGCGTTTCATATCGTTCTCTTCTGCCGAACTGCCGGTTGGGTTGCGAGCCAATAAATCGCGTTGGCAGGCGCCCGGCTTCGTCCCGCAAAGCGGGACTACGGCGTGGCAAGGAGCGTGTTCTGCCCTACAATTGCTCATGGAAAACGTTGCCGAAAATCTCGAACGCGTTCGGGAGAAGATCGCGGAGGCCGCGAAGAAAAGCGGGCGCTCAATCGACGACATAGAGCTGGTCGCGATTTCCAAAACGCACGAAGCCGAAAAGGTCCGCGCCGCTTTCGACGCCGGCCAGCAACTCTTTGGCGAAAGCCGCGTCCAGGAAGCGCGCGTCAAGATTCCACTGCTGCCCTCAGCGTCGCGCTGGCATTTTGTCGGCCGCCTGCAGCGCAACAAGATCCGGCATGCCTTGCCGCTCTTCGAATTATTTCACAGCGTCGATTCGCTGGAGCTGGCCCGCGACATGAACCGAATCGCGGATGAAGAGGGATTGCGTCCACGGATTTTGCTCGAAGTCAACGTCGCGGGCGAGGGGAGCAAGATCGGGTTCGCGCCGCAGACTTTGCTGGGACAGATCGAGATGCTGCTCGAATTACCGCGCCTGACAATCGAAGGCCTGATGACCATTCCGCCGCTCGCTCCCGAGGCGGAAGCGTCTCGCAAATATTTCGTGATGCTGCGCGAGCTGCGGGACCAGTTCGCCGCCCAATTCCAGCTCTCACTCCCGCATCTTTCCATGGGCATGACCGGCGATTTCATGGTCGCGATCGAAGAAGGCGCGACCCTGGTCCGCGTCGGCACGGCGATCTTCGGTCAGCGTAGTCCGATGCGCCTTCGGCAGAAGGACGTCCCGATGGATTAATGCCGGCCATGCCAATCGAGTTGAAGAACGTGCAGTTGATTGGGAACGAGCTCGCGATCGTTTGGAATGACGGCGTCGAATCGTATCTGCCGCTGGAGCGTTTTCGGAGGGCCTGCCCCTGCGCGATGTGCGGCGGGGAGCCGGACGTTCTTGGGAATATTTCGCGGCCCGATGTCACCTACACGCCGGCGAGTTTTGAATTGGTCGGCTGGCAATTGGTGGGCGGTTATGCGCTCCAGCCGCGCTGGGCGGACGGCCACAGTACCGGGCTCTACTCGTTCCAGTACCTTCGGCGGCTGACTGCGAAATGAGTCCGAGCACGAAACCAGCTTGACGCCTTTGATAGAGTCTACTTCCCCGATGAGGCCAACAACGAAAGCGGCGCTGTTATTCCTCTCCTTTCTGCTTTGCGCAGTCGGGGCCGCGCTTTCACCCAAGGAATCCCCGTCAGATCTCCGGACGAAAACGCAACTCGTTCCGGTAAACAATCACCAGCCCCATCGCGGCGTCTGGTTGCGTGTCTAGCCGCGTGGATTGTCAGTTCGGCAACGTCACGCGTAAGAGCGATGCGTCTTTGGTGATCGGCCGTACAGTTCGATCGTCCAATTGCGCCGGCATCAGAAAAAAATCGCCCGGCTGAAAACGCCGCCCTGCGCATTCCATCGCGCCGCTCAGGCAAACGACGATGGCAAAGCGTCCTTGTTCCGCGATCTCGCGCTCGGAAGCCACGCTCCATTTCTCGATCTCAAACAGCTCGTTGCGCACAAGTGATTCGCCGGTAGATCGCGCCAGGCCGGGCTCCACATCCTTAAAATCGATGCACTGCATCGCTTCAGCGATGTGCATTTGTCGCGCGGCGCGTCCCTTCTTCGATCGGTCCCAATCGTAAATGCGGTAAGTCGTGTCGCTGTTTTCCTGGATTTCGACAAGGACGTTGCCGGCGCCCAGCGCATGCATTCGCCCGCTGGGAAGAAAAATCGCATCGCCCGCCTGGAGCTCAATGGCGTGAAGTTGTTTCTCCACTTTTCCCTGCTCGAGGGCTTTCAGGAAAGTTTCCCTGGTCGTGCCCTTCTTCACGCCCGCGTAGAGCCGCGCTTTCGGCGCCGCGTGCGTCACGTACCAAAGTTCTGACTTCGATTCCCCGCCGAGCTTCTTCGCGATCGCGCGCGGCGGATGGACCTGGAGCGAAAGATTCTCCTGCGCGTCCAGAAGTTTGCACAAGATCGGGAACCGCGGCGTCTCCGGCAGCGTGCCGAAAATTTCTTTGCGACGTTTGCACCAAAGTTCATGGAGCGTTTTGCCCCGCAACGGTCCTTCGTGCACCACGCTTTGCGCTTCGGGGCGATCGACAATTTCCCATGACTCGCCGATCAACGCCGCACACGGCAGCCGTTTGCCATAAAGCGATTCCAAGTGTCGTCCACCCCAGACGCGCTCCATAAAAATCGGCTCGAACACGAGCGGCTGCGTGAGTTTCGCCAGCGTCACGGCGGGAGATTAGCACAAGCCCCCGCCTTGTGGTTTCGTTTTCGGTGCGCCGATTCCTTAGATCCTGGCTCCCCGTTGTCGCCTGGATGATTTTCATTTTCATCGGGTCGACCGATCTGCTTTCGGCGGAACACACGTCGCGATACATCGGCCCGTTCCTGCGCTGGTTCGCGCCCCATGTTTCCGATGCGACCATCGCCTCCGTCCAGATGGTCGTCCGCAAAGGCGCGCACCTCACCGAATACGCGATCCTCGGCGCATTGCTGTACCGCGCTCTCCGTGAGCATTGGGAGCGGGTGTTTGCGATCGCCTTCGCCATTGCCGCGCTCTACGC
>JBHEMD010000127.1:0-3389 GCA_046262735.1 Chthoniobacterales bacterium
GTACAAGGCCGACTACGGCAAGACGCTTGTCACAGCTTACGCGCGCATGGCTGGCCGCGGGGTCGGCATTGTCGCCAACCAGCGTCTGCAAGTACGCACAAAAAAAGAGGGAATTCAGATGGGGGGGGTCATTTACTCCGAAAGCGCCGACAAGGCGGCCCGTTTCATCATGGACTGCAACCAAACCGGTCTGCCGATCATCTTTTTTCAGGATGTGACCGGATTCATGGTCGGCCGCGACGCGGAAGAGAGCGGCATCATTCGCAGCGGCGCCAAGCTCGTGAATGCGGTCAGCAATTCAGTTGTGCCGAAACTAACCGTGATCGTCGGCGGTTCGTTTGGCGCCGGCAACTACGCGATGTGCGGCAAGGCCTACGATCCACGGTTCATTGTCGCCTGGCCGAGCGCCCGCTACGCGGTGATGGGCGCGGCCCAAGCCTCGGACACCGTGTTCGCCATCCTGGCCAGGGCGCGCGAGCGCGGCGACAAGAAGGCGAGCCAGGAAGAGCTCGAACAGCTCCGTGCAAAAGTGAAGGAGAGCTACGAAGAGCAAACCGACATCCGTTACGGCGCCGCGCGCGGCTGGGTCGATGCCATCATTCAACCGCACGAAACCCGCGACGTGCTCATCCAATTACTCCAATACGTCTCCCGCCCAATGCCACACGCCCATTTCCACACCGGCGTCATTCAAGTGTAAGATCCACCACTTCTCACTTCTCACGCCCATGCCCGTCGTCCTCGTCGAAAAACAAACTCCGCAGATCACCATCGTGACGCTCAACCGTCCCGATCGCCGCAACGCCCTCACCATCGAGTTGCTCAACGAGCTGATCGCCGCGATCAAGGTCGCGTCCGACCAGCCGCAGGAGCGCGTGCTCATTTTGCGCGGGGCGGGTGCGGCCTTTTGCACCGGCTTGGACTTGAAGGAGGCCGCTGACGCGCGAAAAGCGCACGTCACCGGCCAACTTGTCGGTCAGGCCTTGATCACCCTCAGCCAGACGCGGCTCATCACGATCGCCGCTGTGCACGGCGCCGCTGTCGCCGGCGGCGCCGGGCTGATGTCGGCTTGCGATTTCGTTGTCGCAGCTGAACGGACAAAAATTGGCTACCCCGAAGTACGCCGCGGCCTTGTTGCGGGTTTGGTCATGACATTTTTGCGCCGTCAGCTCGGCGAACGGCACATGCGCGAGCTTCTTCTCGGCTCCGAGTTGATCGATGCCGCCCGCGCGCAACTAATCGGGCTCGTCAATCGCGTCGTGGCATCGGATGAAGTGATGAACGAAGCGCAAACATTTGCCGAATCGGTTTTGCAAGGCTCGCCCGGCGCGGTCGCCCAAACTAAAAAACTGATCGAAGAACTCTGGCCCACTGCGGTGAAAGAAGATGTCGATCTTGCCTTGAAACATCATCTCCAGGCACGCGAATCGTCCGAGGCACGCGAAGGCATCGCTGCCTTCAACGAAAAACGGAAACCGAACTGGGTCGCCTAGCCAGGTCGCGAGTCAATGCGACGTAACCGCGCGCGTCTCTTTTTTTGGCATCTTAAATTTCTCGATCTGCTCTTTGATCTCGTGGACGAAGTTGGCCGCGCCGGCGCCGTTGTTTACTCGGTGATCGAAAGTGAGTGAGAGGGTGATGACTTCGGCGGTTTCGTTTTTCTTCCCGTTCGGAAGGAGCGCGCGATGGGCGGTGCCGACAAACAAGGTGGCGACTGACGGCGGCACGACAATCGGCGCGCCAGCTTTGACACCGAATGCGCCCAGACTCGTGATGACGACCGGCGCGTTCATCGCATCGATGCGGCCGCCGCGTGTCGCGTCGACGGCTTCGTTGTAAATCTTCACAAAATCAGGCCAGTCTTTTTTGTTTGCCTTGATGATCAGCGCGGTCGCGAGGCGATCGCCCTCCAGCGCGACGGCGATGCCGAGATCGAAATCTTCGTTCTCGACAATTGTTTCGTCTTCCAAGATCAAACGGCGAAAGGAGGCATGTTTCTCCATCGCGCGCACAACTGCCCAAGCCATCATGACCGAAGGCGAAGGAGCTTGTTTGCCATCTTTCTTTTTCGCTGCTTCGCGCGCCTTGCGAATGGCCGCCCAATGCACGTCGATTTGCAAATTCGCCGGGATGACGCGGCTGAGCTTGCGGGTGATGGTCGGAGCGAGCGCAGGCTCGATGCTGTAGCGTCGCCTGTCCTCAGGCGAAATTTCGGGTGGTTTGCCGCTGGGGACAGCGGCCTCTACAGGCTTCGCTGACGAGACGGCGGCCTCTTCCGTTGTTAAAATCGTGCCGAGCTCCTGACCGATCGCCACGGTTTCTCCAACCTTCGTCTTCCATTCGCCCATTACTCCGGCGAAAGACGATTGGATAGGATAAACGGCTTTATCCGTTTCAACTTCGCACAGCTCGTCATCAAGCGCGATCGAATCGCCGGGTTTTTTCAAAAGCGATACGACTTTGGCGTCCCGAATGCCTTCGCCCATGATCGGCACGGTGATGGTTTGCGTTTGCCCGGCAGCTTTAGCCGGGATCGGTGATTTCGGTTCCGACGGCTCCGCCACAACCTCCGCTTGGCCGCGATCAGGGATCGCGGCTACAGATGCGCGCTCGTGCTTGGTCGCCACCGAACGATTGATCGCGGCAACGACGCGCTCGACATCAGGCAACGCAGCGTATTCGTAGATCGAGTTGTAACCGATCATGACGTTGCCTTTGCTCACGAGAACAGGGGGGCTAACCATCGCGTTCCAAAGCTCGGCATCGCCCGCAACGTGCGTGACGATCATTTGGCCGACGCTGCAATTTTCGGTGTCCTCCTGGACAATGACGAGCCGGCCGGTTTTGCGCACAGAATCCGCGATTGCGTTTTTGTCCCACGGCACGATCGAGCGCAGATCGAACAACTCGACGCTGATGTGATTGTCGATCTTGGCGAGAGCTTCGACGGATTTTTCCACTGTGTTGCCCCATGCGACGAGAGTGACGTCGTCGCCGGCGCAAATTTTTCGTGCTTTGCCGAAGGGAACGGCGCGAATCGGTTCACCGCTTTCGCGCTCGGCCCAGAACATGTGTTTGGGAATGAGAAATAGAACCGGATCTTCACCGTGCATGGCCGTCCAAAGCAGCCCGGCTGCGTCTTCGGGCGTGCTCGGGACGATGACGCTGAGCCCCGGGTAGTGCGCGAACACGGCTTCATTGGCCTGGCTGTGCCACAAACTTCCACCCGGCAAATAGGCCCCGTACGGCGCATAAATCACGACTGGGCATTTCCAATTGCCAAACGATCGCCAGCGCAAATTGGAGATGTTTGTCACCAGTTGGTTCATCCCCGGATAAATAAAATCGATGAACTGCAGCTCGAAGACAGGCCGGCGGCCATACGCAGC
>JBHEMD010000128.1:0-6501 GCA_046262735.1 Chthoniobacterales bacterium
GAGTTACATCCTGGTCGAGGATGAGATCGATTACGTTTTCCATTTCGCGTCGCCAGCCAGCCCAATCGATTACCTCGAGTTGCCGATCCCGACGTTGAAAGTCGGTGCGCTCGGGACGCATAACACCCTCGGCCTGGCGAAGGATAAAAAGGCGTCGTTCATTCTCGCTTCGACGTCCGAGTGTTACGGCGATCCGCTCGAGCATCCGCAGCGAGAAGATTACTGGGGCAATGTGAACCCGATCGGGCCGCGCGGTGTTTATGACGAGGCGAAGCGTTTCGCCGAAGCGATGACTATGGCATATCACCGCTATCATCGGATCGACACGAAAATCGTGCGCATCTTCAACACCTATGGGCCGCGGATGCGTTTGCGTGATGGCCGGGTGGTGCCGGCCTTCATCGGCCAGGCGCTCAAAGGCGAGCCGCTCACTGTGTTCGGCGACGGCTCACAGACGCGTTCGTTTTGTTACGTGAGCGACATGATCGACGGCATCTTCCGGCTGGCGATGAGCGATTTTCACGAGCCGGTCAACGTGGGCAATCCGCGCGAGATGACGATCAAACAGTTTGCCGACGAAATCATCCGGATCACCGGGGCAAGATCGACAATTGAATATCGACCCTTGCCGGTGGATGATCCGAAAGTTCGCCAGCCGGACATCGCGCGCGCGAAAAAAGTGCTAGGATGGGAGCCGCGTGTCAGTTTTGAAGAGGGAATCAAGAAAACGATCGACTATTTTCGAGCATCCTTGGAAGGCGGCGAATGCTAGAATGGCCTCAGAAGATCGATATCGAATTATGAAAACGAAATCTCGCCTGTTTTTCGCTCTGATGTTTCTGCTTTTGCCGGGCGTTGCCACGGCGCAGGTCCGATTGGTCAAAGCATTTCAGATCACGAAAATCAGCCGCGATTTCGTCACGACACCAGTGCTTGCTTATGCCGGTGGGGAAGCGGCTCCAAAGGGCCAGCCCGGGCGATGGCTGCAAGTGGAAGTGGAATTTGCCGCGGCGCCCGCGTTCACCGATCAGGTGACGGTCAAATATTACGTGCTCTTTAATGGCAACCTCTTCACCGGCGAGGTGACCCATGTGAACGTGCCCGCTGGTCGCGAGCGCCGGTCGGTCATTTACATGCCGCCGCACGTGCTGGAGCGCTATGCCGGCAATCGCCCGCTTAATCCCAACACTGTGCAAAACGTTGCCGTGCAGATCGTGCAAGACGGCGACGTCAGGGATGAGTTGAGCGTCGCCCGCGCCGTCGCCCAGTGGTACGGCGCCCTTTCCCCGATCTCCGGTTTGCTTTTGAATAAGAACGAGACACCGTTTGCGCCATTGTATTGGGACCGCTACGAGCAAATAAAAACGTCTGGGCGCTGAACGGGAGTCATGGCCGCGGCTTCGCAAATTCTTAGTCTCAACATCGGCTCCCAAACCATCGGGCTGGCCGAATTTCGCACTCAGCCGCACGGCGGGCTGGTCCTGCGCGATTATCAATTGCACGACATTCTGGCCGATCCGACGGGGGAAACGATTCGCCCCGGGCGGATTGTCGAGGCGCTGCGGGAGATGATGCGCGAACTGCGCGTCAAGCGCGGCCGGGTCAATTACGCCGTGGCCGGGCAATCGGCCTTCGCCCGGTTTGTGAAATTGCCCTCGGTGGAGCAGGAGAAAATCGAAAAGATCATTGCGTTCGAGGCGCAACAAAACGTGCCCTTTCCGATCGACGAAGTGGTTTGGGACTACCAATTGGTCGGGGGGGGCGGCGACGAACAGATCGAAGTCGTACTGGTGGCAATCAAGGCCGACCTGCTCGAGGAGATTAACAGCGCGGTGCAGGAAAGCGGGTTGCGCACGGGAATCGTCGATGTTGCGCCGGGGGCGCTCTACAACGCGTTTCGCTACAACTATAGCGACCTGACGGGCTGCTCGCTGCTCGTCGATATCGGAGCGCGCACGACGAATCTGCTGTTTGTCGAGCCGGGGAAAGTTTTTTCACGCAGTGTGCCGATCGGTGGCACCTCGATCACGGCGGCGATAGCGAAAGAATTCGGTGAGCCGTTTGCGGCGGCGGAGGTTCGCAAGAAACAAGGCGCCTTTGTCAGTCTCGGCGGCGCTTACGCCGAGCCACCCGACCCGCAGGTCGCGCGCGCGTCGAAAATCGTGCGCGGCACGATGACCCGGTTGCATGGCGAAATGATGCGCTCGATCAGTCATTACCGGGCGCAACAGCAGGGTAGCAAACCCGAACGGGTTTTTCTCTGTGGCGGCAGCGCGAGCACGCCTTACATGCGTGAGTTTTTCCAGGAAAAACTGCAGGTGCCGATCGAGTTTCTGAATCCGCTGCGCAATGTTGCGGTGGCGGAGAGCGCCTCGACCGAAGGCCTTGCGCGCTCGGCCCATTTGTTAGGCGAGCTGGTCGGCCTCGGCCTCCGGGCGGTGACGACGTGCCCGATCGAGATCAATCTTCGGCCAGCCAGTGTGATTCGCGCGCAGCAACTGGAAAAGCGGCGGGCATCTTTCGTCACGGCGGCCGCTTGCGTGGTGCTGATGCTGTTGGGCTGGGGCGCCTATTACACACGCGCGAGGCAGATCACCGACGAAGCGACCCAACAGCTTCAACCGAAAATCAGCGCGTTGCGCTCAGGTGAAACGCGCTTCGACCAATTGCGCAAACAAGTCGCCGTTCTGGATACAGTCGCGCGGCCGCTGATTTCCGCAGTCAACGACCGCAGCTTTTGGATGGAAATGCTCGATGACCTGAGCGAACAGCTTCCGCCGGAAGACATCTGGATCACGGAACTGATTCCGATGTCCAGTGACAAACCGGTCGGCGTTGAAGAGCAGCGCGTCTCCCAAATCACGCCCAACCCGCTGCCGGTGCGCTCGGCGCGCAAACCCGGCGAAGCGGCCGGGCCGGCGATCGACGCGATCCTGTTGCGCGGCCTTTATTTGTTCAACCCGAAGCAGGAACAAGTGGTCGTCGATTATTTCAAGAACCTGGTTGGCTCGCGTTATTTCGCGATCGATCCCAAGGAGCAGGCGCGGGTGATCAAGTCGAGCCTGCCCAACAACACCGAGTGGGCTTTTTCATACGAGCTGCGTCTGGATCTGCGCACTCCGTTTAAACTTCCATGAATTGGTTTCGACAGAACCGCTGGCTCGGGTCGTTCGTGATTTTGTTTGCGCTGGCGACTTTGCTCGGGCTGTTTTTTCTCTGGCGCGCGCGCAATGCTTTTGCTGAAGCGACGGCGCGCTTTGAAACAGCGGCCACCGAGCGCACCCGGCTGGAACGGCTCGATCCCTTCCCGAGCGATACCAATTACGAGAAGATGAAGTTTTACCTCGACGATTACACCGCGGCCATCGACAAGATGAAGGAGGACTTGAAGCAGCGAATGCTGCCGATTGCGCCGCTTGAGCCGAACGAATTCCAATCGCGACTGCGCCAGGTGACCTCGGGCACGATGGAAAAAGCGCGCACCAACAAGGTGCAGTTGCCGCGCACTTTCTATATGGGATTTGAGGAGTTCGCTTCCTCGCTGCCCACTGCCGCAGCCGCTCCACTGCTCGGCCAGCAG
The DNA here is from genome assembly GCA_046262735.1 of Chthoniobacterales bacterium. Lineage (GTDB taxonomy): Bacteria > Verrucomicrobiota > Verrucomicrobiia > Chthoniobacterales > UBA10450 > AV17. The sequence goes on from JBHEMD010000128.1 coordinate 3,581, forward strand.
CTTTCGCAGATCGCGTTGTTAATGAATACAGTGATCGATGCCCGGGTGGACAGCATCACCGCGCTGAAACGGACAAAATTGCCCGAAGAAGGCGGCGCCGCCGCGGCCAGTTCAACTCCACCGCCGGGCAGAAGTGGAAAAACGGCCGCGGCGACCCCGCAGATATTCGAGCGTAACGTTGTCGATCTTACCTTCGTTGCCGGTCAGGCAGCCGCGCGCAAAGTGCTCAACCAGATCGCGAGCTCGACCCAGCAGTTTTACATCATTCGCACGCTTTATGTGCGAAACGAGAAGGAGAAAGGCCCGCCGCGCGAAGGGGGAGAGGCGGCCGCCGCCGCCGGCGTGCCGCCGAGCGGGTTTGCCGCTCCAAGCCCGGCGCCCGGAGGCAGCGCACTCAAATTCATCGTCGGCACTGAACACGTGCAGACCTCGGTCCGGATCGAGATGTTGCGCTTCAAGTTCTAAACATGGAGTGGCTGCGCGTACATTATGAGCGCGTCGTGCTCTTGATCGCGGCGTTGCTGTTGCTTTGGTCTGCGATTTCGATGGCGCGCCGGGCCGTCAAGTTCCCGGCGGAGTTTGCTGCGCGCAACGTCATTGTCACCCCCAAGAAAGCTTCGCCGCCCCGCGAAGCGGTCGATTTGGCGCGTGCGCAGGAAAAGCTGCAGCAACCGGGCCAATGGGCGTTCCGCGGGCGAGCGGGTCTTTTTGTGCCGGAAAAACATTTCATCGGGCCCGAAGGCTTGCCCGTTACGCTTAAAACCTCCGAAGTGCATCCGCCTGTCCCGAACGAATGGCTCGAAACCTACGGCCTGCCCATCGCCGATGCCGACGTGCTCAGCCAGGATCCCGATGGCGATGGATTTAACAATCTGGACGAATGGCAGGGCCATACCAATCCCATCGAGAAGACGTCGCATCCCGATTACCTCACCAAGTTGAAAATGAAGTCGTTCACGATGGAGCCGTTCCGCTTCATTTTTTCTTCCTGGGTGGGCGACACCTATGCGATCAACTCAGTTGACATGGCCGAGCCGACTCAATTTGTCAGAGTAGGCGAAACCATTTCGGGTACGCGTTTCAAAGTTCTCAAGTTCACGCCCAAGGAGACGACCAATCAATACGGCACTACTGTCGATGTATCGGAGCTGACGCTGCAGCATCTGGACACGAAGGAGCAGCTCGCCCTCGTGAAGGAGAAAGTGGCCATCTCGCCCGAATCGGTCGTGACCTTTGAGTATTCCTGGCCCTCGACCGCGGCGGCGCGCGACTTCATCGTCCGGCGAGACCAAGAATTTTCATTGAAACCGAACGAGGACATCAAATATAAGCTTGTGGACGTGCAGCCGACCAAAGCAGTAATCGTGAACACCCGTGATCCGGACAACCAGATCGAGGTCGGTCTGCTCGGCCCTTAACCCTACCACTCCAATGACAATCAATTCCATCTTCCGCAGAATATTCATGGCCGGCTTGGTGGCCGTTTTTCAACTTTCGTTTTGCGAGATGATGCTCGCTCAAACGACCATTGCGCAGGAGGACGTGCAAAGCGTGGCCGAACGCGAGGTCGCCCGGCGCCAGGCCGCTTTGCCGCAAGGCAAGGACGCGGTCGTCCGCGGTCGGCGCGCCATGGAGCAAAAAAATTATGCCGCTGCGCATGAGGAATTTCGGAACGCAGTGAACCTGCTGCCGGATGCGGTGATTGCGGGTAATTCGCGCGACGAGGCGCTGAAGGGCTTTTGCGAGAGCGGGGTGAAACTGGCGGAACAACGCATCGGGGAAGGCAAGAACGCCGAGGCCGACACGATTTTGCGTGAGGTTCTGGACGAACGCTACAATCCGAATTGCCGGGCAGCCTCTCAATTGCTCGCCAGTATGGGTAGTGGCGGCATCAGCATCGCCGGCACCAGCCTCTCCACGACCACTGAGGCAGCCGTCAACCGCACAATGGGCCCCAAATTCCTCGCCAAAGTGGAGGAAGTAAAACGGCTGCTGGCCGATGCCGAGGCGTACTATCAGGAAGGCCGCTACGATTTGGCGCATAAGAAATACGAGCAAGTCCTCGCGCTCGATCCTTACAACGTGGCGGCACGCCGCGGCGAAGAGAGGCTCGACAATATCAAATACAAATACTCCGAGGAGGCTTATAACGAGACCCGGGCGCGCCAGCTTTGGGCGGTCCAAAAAGGGTGGGAACAACCGGTCCACCGTTACGGCCAGGTCGTTCCAGGCATGGGCGAAGCATTTACACGAGACGCCACCGGCACCGCGCGGATCAACAACAAACTCAACACCATCATCATTCCGCGGATCGAATTTCGTGATGCAAGTATCCGTGAAGCGATCGATTTTCTTCGCCAGCAGGCCGTAGCCAACGATCCGGCTACGGATGGCAAAAAAGGGGTAGATATCGTGCTGCGCCTAGTGCCGCTGGGGCAGGTGGCTCCGCCCTCCACACCGGTTGAAGCCGCCCTGCCAGCGTCGCTCCCGACGGCTGCAGCTGGTGCTGCCGGTGAAGGAGCTGCCGCGGCGCAGACCACGCCGGTGCAGACACGTCCGATCGTCGCCCCTGCGGTTGTTTCGTCTTCGGCGATTGCGCCCGGGCAAGCGCGCATCACCATTTCCCTCAGTCAGATTCCCCTCGGCGAAGCGCTGCGCTACATCGCCGCGCAAGCCGGCCTCAAAGTGAAGGTGGAACCGTACGCCGTTTCGATCATTCCCATCAGCGAGCAGAGCAACGACCTGATCACGAAAGAATATCGGGTTCCACCGGGATTCATCACCTCGACCGTGAACGCCGAAGCCTCGGCCTTGAACCAGCCCGCCGGCAAAGGCGGCAGCGGTGGTCATGGCGGCGGCGGTGGTGGCGGCGCAGCTGCGGTGTCCGCTGGCACCGGAAAGGACACCCAGGAGTCCACTGG
>JBHEMD010000129.1:0-18016 GCA_046262735.1 Chthoniobacterales bacterium
GAAACGCGGCGCGCGGGATTTCGTCCCGAAGCCGTGGGACAACGAGCGGTTGCTCACGATTGTGCGGACGCAGATCGAGCTGGCGAGCGCGCTGCGCAAAGGCCGCAAACTTGAAGCGGCGAACAAGTTGTTAGGTGGCAATGTGCCGAACCTGATTGCGGAAGCGCCGTCGATGCGGCCGGTGATCGAGATGATTCAGCGCGTCGCACCGTCCGACGCGAACGTGCTCATCACCGGCGAGAACGGCACCGGCAAAAGTCTGGTCGCGCAAGCATTGCATGCGCTCTCGCCGCGCACGTCGCATAGCATGATCACGGTGAACATGGGCGGGTTGTCCGAGACGCTGTTCGAGAGCGAGCTGTTCGGTCACGTCAAAGGCGCGTTCACCGACGCGAAGACCGATCGCGCCGGCCGCTTCGAGCTGGCGGACGAAAGCTCGCTCTTCATGGACGAGATCGCGAACATTCCGCTCAACCAACAGGCGAAATTGCTGCGCGTGATCGAGACCGGCGACTTCGAGCGGGTCGGTTCGTCGAAAACTTTGCACGCGAACGTGCGGATCATTTCCGCGACAAACGCGAACCTGGCGGAGGAAGTCGCAGCCGGACGGTTCCGGCAGGACCTGCTCTTTCGGCTGAACACGATCGAGATCCCGCTGCCGCCGCTGCGCGACCGGCGCGAAGACATCATGCCGCTGGCCAACAAATTTTTAGCCGACCACGCGCAACGCTATCGCAAGGAACTGGCCGGGTTTGACGAGACTGCGCGCGAACGTGTGCTCCAGCATTCCTTTCCCGGCAATGTGCGCGAGCTCGATCACGTGATCGAGCGCGCGGTGCTCATGGCGCAAGATCGACATGTTAAAGCCGCCGATCTCGGCCTAACGAGTGGTGGCGGAGAAGCTAAAAGTCTTGAAGACATGAGCCTCGAAGAAGTCGAGGCGTTTCTGATCAAGAAAGCGCTCGCGCGCAACAATGGCAATGCGCGCAAAGCGGCCGAAGCACTCGGGCTGAGCCGGAGCGCCTTTTACCGGCGGCTGCAGCAATATGGGTTGTAATCGTAACATAGGCGTCTTGCCTGTCACCGCCGACAGGCTTCGAGCCTGTCGAGTAAAACAAGCCTCAGGCTATAAATGGGCGAGCCACGACAGCCAAGATGGCTGTGTTACATGATGCGTCGTGGCCCGAAAGATCGCTATCGGTTTTCGCACCAGGGCAAATTGACGTGGCTGATCATCGGCGCGTTCGCGCCGGGGTTGATCATTGCATTGTCGATCTTATGGTTCGGCGGGTTCAGCGCGAAAGTGCAATGGACGCTCACGATCGTGATCGTCGTTTGCACGGCCGGTTTCATTTCGGCAGCGCGCGATCATGTCGTGCATCCGCTGCAAACGATGAGCAATCTACTCGCGGCGCTGCGCGAGGGCGATTACTCGATTCGCGCCCGCGGCGCACGCGCCGACGACGCGCTTGGTGAAGTGCTGCTCGAGGTCAATACGCTCGGCGAAACGCTGCGGGTGCAACGGCTCGGCGCCTTCGAAGCCACCGCGCTCCTGCGCACGATCATGGCTGAGATCGATGTCGCGGTGTTCACGTTCGATCCCGACCGGCGTTTGCGCCTCGTCAATCGCGCCGGCGAAAACCTCCTCGGCCAGCCGATCGATAAATTGTTAGGCCGAAGCGCCGCGGACCTCGGGCTGGCGCAATGTCTGGAGGCCAATGAAGACGAGCCGCTGACGTTGAGTTTTCCCGGCGGAACCGGCCGGTGGGGAATTAGCCGGAGCAGTTTTCGCGAGCACGGTTTGCCGCACGAGCTGCTCGTGCTGACCGATCTGAGCCGCACGCTGCGCGAAGAGGAACGTCGCGCCTGGCAGCGTCTCGTCCGCGTGCTCGGCCACGAGATGAACAATTCGCTCGCTCCGATCAAGTCGTTAGCCGGCAGTTTGGAAACGCTGCTGCGCCGGGAACCGCTACCGCGCGACTGGAAAGATGACGCGGAGAGCGGATTGAAATCGATCGGCGCGCGGGCCGATTCGCTGAGCCGTTTCATGCAGGCCTACACACGATTGGCCAAGCTGCCGCCGCCGCAAAAACACGTTGTCGATCTTGGCGAGCTCGTCCAGCGCGTCGTCAATCTCGAGCCGCGGCTCAAGGTCGAGATCGTGCCCGGACCAAAGATACAAATCGAGGCGGACGCGGCGCAAATCGAGCAGGTCCTGATCAATCTCGTGCACAACGCCGTCGATGCCGCGCTCGAAACCAAGGGCGCTGTGACAATTCGCTGGCGCGACGCGGGCGATTGCATCGAAGTCGTCGTTTGTGATGAAGGGCAGGGGATCATGAACCCGGCGAATTTGTTCGTTCCTTTCTTCACGACGAAGCCCGGCGGCTCGGGGATTGGATTGACGCTCAGCCGGCAAATCGCGGAAGCGCACGGCGGCACGCTCAGCCTAACGAATCGCAAAGATCGCACCGGCGCGGAAGCGCTGTTGCGCTTGCCGAGATAAAAGTGGCAGGCGCATCTTGCGCATGATCTAAACCCATCGGCAGGATGCCGATGTCAATTTCTGTCCCGAATCCGGGACGACGTTGTCCCATAAGCGGATCACTTCAGTGGTGCGGCACAAAACGTCTAGAATCTTTAGTCGCTGACCGTCAGCGACTTATAACTTTGTTTTGGCACGTGGCACGGCCATTGCAATAGGACAACGCGACCTAAAAAAGTTTGAATCCAGTGAGTGGGCCAAATGCCTCTCACTAGAGGAGGGCGAAAGGAAAATATGAAACCAACTCCAACCAACGAACAGAACGCGCGGAAATTTCCGCTCGTCGATTATAATTATCACAGCGCGACGCTGCCCACATCGGTCCGCTGCTGCGGTAACACATCGAAGTCTCTCCGCGACATCAGCCGCGACTATTTCGATTCCGAAGCCAATCACGACTTTCTCAGCGAAGTCGCCGTGTTCGGGACGCTGATCGCGATGGCGGTCGTGCCGATTATCAGCGGCGCATTCGCGGTGGTCGATCTCTGCCGCGCGCTGCCGCTGTTCTAATCAACCTGTGACCCCACTGAAAAAAGATTCCACTATTGTCAGGCCGACCGGATTTGCGGCGGATCTGTCGTCGATGGACAAGCCGCGCGAAGGCGTCGCCGCGAAAAAGCGCAAGCGCCGCATCCTGATCATAGCGGGCAGCGCACTCGGCCTGTTGCTGGCTACCGTTGCATTGTCGCGATTGAGACCGGCGGCGCCGAGTGTGGATCGCTCGAGTGTTTGGATCGACACCGTGAAACGGGGGCCGATGGTGCGGCAGGTGCGCGGCCTCGGCACGCTCGTGCCGGAAGATATTCGCTGGCTGCCGGCAAACACGGAAGGCAGCGTCGAGAAAATTTTGATCTGGCCGGGAACAAAAGTGGAACCCGGTGACGTTATACTAGAGTTGACCAGTCCGGAGTTGGAACAAAGCGCGGGCGAAGCAGTGTCGAAAGCGAAAGCAGCCGAGGCCGCGTTCGCTACAGCTCGGGCGACTTTGCAGCGCGAGCTGCTCGACCAGGAATCGAAGACGACGGCGGCTCACTCGGCCTACGAGCAGGCGAAAATGGAGCGCCAAACGAACGATCAGCTCGCGAAAAATGGTCTCGTGGCCGAGCTCGTTTACAAAACTTCCAAGATTAAGGAGGAGGAACTGGCTAAGTCCGATGAGATCGAGCAAAAGCGGCTGGCGTTCGCGCGCGACTCAATCGAGCCGCAGCTCGCCTCCCAACAAGCGGCAGTCGATCAGGCGAATCAGCTGGCGAAATTAAAACTGGATCAAGTTGAAGCGTTGCATGTGAAGGCCGGCATGTCGGGCGTATTGCAACAGTTGCCGGTACAGATCGGCCAGCGCGTGAAGATCGGTGACAATCTCGCGCGCGTCGCTGACCCCTCGAAGCTCAAGGCGCAAATCAAGATCGCCGAGACGCAGGCGAAAGATATTCAGCCAAAGCAGCAGGCCACGATCGACACGCGCAACGGCGTTGTGAAAGGCCATGTCACTCGAGTCGATCCCGCCGTCGAGCAAGGGACGGTGACTGTCGATGTTGCATTTGATGAGCCGCTGCCGAAAGGCGCGCGTCCCGATTTGAGTGTTGACGGCACGATTGAGCTCGAGCGTCTCGACAACGTCGTCTACGTGGGGCGCCCCGCTTTCGGCCAGGAAAACAACACCGTCAGCATGTTCAAGCTGACGCCGGGCAGCAGCGAAGCCACGCGCACTCCGGTGAAGCTAGGCAAAAGCTCCGTCAACACGATCGAAATCGTCGGCGGCCTTAACCCCGGCGACCAGGTCATCCTTTCCGATACGAGCGCGTGGGATTCCCACGATCGCATTCGACTGAACTAAAAAACACTATGCCAACCACCACACTCAATCCTCACACATCCACGCAAACATCCGGCGGGAACGGCTCGACGCCGTTGATCCGCCTCAACGGCGTTACAAAAGTTTTTCTGACTGACGAAGTCGAGACGCACGCGCTGTCCGGAATTCACCTTGATATTCGCGACGGCGAATACATTTCGATCGCCGGACCATCGGGCTGCGGCAAATCGACCTTGTTGTCGATCCTTGGGTTGCTTGATACGCCATCGGATGGCAGTTACGCGCTCAAGGGCAGCGAGGTGGCGAACCTTTCATTTGCCGACCGTGCGCGCATTCGCAACCGCGAGATCGGTTTCATATTCCAGAGCTTCAATCTGATCGGTGATCTGACCGTTTTTGAGAATGTCGAGCTGCCGTTGACGTATCGAGGTTTGAGTGCGGGCGACCGAAAAACTTTGGTCACGCAGGCATTGGACCGCGTGGGAATGGCGCATCGCGCGAAACATTTGCCGAGTCAATTGTCCGGCGGTCAGCAACAGCGCGTCGCAGTCGCGCGCGCGCTTGCCGGCAAGCCGGCCATCCTCCTCGCTGACGAACCGACCGGAAACCTCGATTCCCGCAATGGCGAAGCGGTCATGAACCTGCTCAAAGAGCTGCACGATGGCGGCGCGACTATTTGCATGGTCACGCACGACGAGCGCTTCGCGAAGCACGCCGATCGCACCGTTCACCTGTTCGACGGGCGGGTCGTGGAAGACAGCCGCATCGCGGCCTAACGAAATGTAAGATCGACATCTTCAGCGGCTATGCTGAGCGAAATCAAAGTGGCGCTGCGGGGGCTGGCCAAGAGTCCTGGGTTCACCGCCATAGCGATCGCGACGCTGGCGCTGGCGATCGGCGCGAACAGCGCGGTCCTGAGTTTGATCAACGCATTGTTGATCCGACCGCTTCCATATCATGCGCCGAATGATCTCGTCCTGATGTGGGAACGATTTCCCGCCCAGGGACTGGAGCGTATTCCGGTCTCGGCGCCGGAGTATCTCGATTACGAAAAGCAGAGCACGAGCGTCGAAAAAATCGCGGCCTTCAACTACGCTGCGTACAACCGGGCGACGGGCGACGTTCCCGAACGCGTCGTCGGCGCCGTGGTCTCGCCGAGTTTGTTCAAACTCCTCGGTGTCGAACCGATCAAGGGTCGCGTTTTTGCCGCCGAAGAAGCCGCGGAAGGCCGCGACGACGTTGTCGTGATCAGCAACCGGTTGTGGCGGGGGCGCTTTAACTCCGATTCCACCATCGTTGGCAACAAACTCTCGCTCAACGGTCGCTCCCACATCGTCGTCGGCATTATGCCCGAGGCGTTCGATTTTCCGTTGCCGCTGTTTAACGTTCAGGGATCGCGCTTCGCCGGCCGCGCCGATATTTGGAAGCCGATCGCATTCACGAAGGAGGAGTTGGCCGCGCGTTATTCGCGCAGTTATGGCGTGATTGCGCGACTTCGTCCGGATATTTCTCTTCCGCGCGCGCAGGCTGAGATCAACACCGTCACCGCGAACTTCGTGCGCGCGCATCCCGACAACTACCCTGAGGGAACGGCCTTCGGCGCAAAACTCTACTCACTTCAGGAGCAGGTCGTCGGCGGGATGCGAACCGGTCTCTGGATTTTGCTCGGCGCAGTCACCCTCGTCTTGCTGATTGCGTGCGCGAACCTGACCACGATGTTGCTGGCCCGCGCCGCTTCGCGGGAACGCGAGATGGCGATCCGCATCGCCTTGGGCGCGAGTTTAAAGCGCGTGCTGCGACAATTGCTCACGGAAAGCGTCTTATTGTCGATCTTCGGAGGCGTCGCAGGCATCCTGCTTGCGATCTGGGCGCTTGATCTGTTGCGTGTCGTCGGTGCGCAAACTGTCCCACGACTTCGGGAGGTAAATCTCGACCTGAGCGTCCTCGCGATGACATTCGGTGTCTCGGTTGTCACCGGAATATTGTTCGGCCTTGTTCCCGCGCTGGTTAGCTCCAAACCGGAATTAACCGAAGCGTTGAAGGAAGGCGGTCGCGGCTCAACCGCTGGAGTTCATCGCAACCGTCTTCGCAATAGTCTCATTGTCGCCGAAACCGTGCTCGCTCTGGTGTTGTTGATCGGCGCCGGCTTGCTCGTGAAAAGTTTTATCCGTCTGCAAAGCGTCTCCCCGGGATTTAATCCCCATAACGTTCTCACTGCCGACGTTTCGCTGCCTGTCTTGAAGTACCCGCGCGGCACGCCGGTAATTAACTTTTACGCCGAAGCCGAGCGGCGGATCAAAAATATTCCCGGTGTGGAGCATGTCGCTTTCACGGTGGTCCTGCCCTTGAGCGGGTCGAACACCGACAGCTCATTTATCATTGAGGGCCAGGATCCGAAGCGGACGGGGACTTATCCGGACGAAGAGATCCGCGACGTAACGCCGGACTATTTTCGCGTCCTGGCAACGCCGTTGATGAAGGGCCGGTTCTTTAGCGAAGCTGACACGGTTGATTCCCCCCAGGTCGTGATCGTAAACCAGGCGTTCGCAAAGAAGTACTTCCCCAATGACGAAGCGCTCGGAAAGCGAATCTCACGCGACGATCAAAAGCCGAATTGGGCGACGATTGTCGGCGTAGTCGCGGACATCAAACATCGCGCTCTCGAGACTGATGCGCAGCCGGAATACTATTTGCCGCATACTCAAGGCCCCGACCGCGACATGGTGCTGGCGGTCCGTAGCGCTCAGCACCCGCGCGCACTCGCAGCCGCCATCCGCGACGAACTGCAAAAGATCGATCCGGACATTCCGCTTTCGAATGTGCGAACCCTGGATGAGGTCGTCGCCGATTCGATTGCACCACGCCGTCTTTCGGTCGTCATGCTCGGCGCCTTTTCCGGGATCGCTCTGCTGCTCGCCTCCGTCGGCATGTATGGCGTGATTTCATTTCTAGTTGTGCAGCGCACACACGAAATCGGAGTGCGCATGGCGCTCGGCGCGCAGCGTTCCGACGTTCTGAAAATGATGATTGGATACGCCGCGAAGCTAGTCGCGATTGGCGCGGCCATCGGGTTGCCGGCGGCCTTCTTCAGCAGCTCGGCCCTGCGAACGCTCCTCTATCAAGTGAGTCCGTTCGACTTTTCAATATTCGCGATCGTCACCGTGATCCTGGGCGGTGTCGCTTTGCTGGCGAGCTACGTCCCCGCGCTCCGCGCCACCCGGGCCGATCCGATGATCGCCCTCAGTCACAACGCCTGATGATTAAGCTCAAAAATCTCGAACGCAGTTATCCGCTCGCGGGCGGAAGATTTTTTTACGTCCTGCGCGACATCAACATCGACATCGCCGAAGGCGAGTTCGTTTCCGTGATGGGGCCGTCGGGAGCCGGCAAATCGACGCTGCTCCACATCATCGGGATGCACGATCACGGCTGGGCAGGTGAGTACTTTTTCAACGACACGGCCGTTCACCATCTCAAAGCGAAGGAGCGCGCCGCGCTGCGCAACGAACATATCGGGTTCGTCTTCCAGCAATATCATTTGCTCGACGATCTGACCGTTTACGAGAACCTCGAGATCCCGCTCTCGTATCGCAAAGTTCCCAAATACGAGCGCAGCGCAATCGTGGCCGACGCGCTCGATCGTTTCCAAATTGTTGCGAAAAAAGATTTGTTTCCGCGCCAGCTGTCCGGCGGCCAGCAACAGCTCGTCGGCGTGGCGCGGGCGATCATCGCCAAGCCGAAACTGATCCTGGCAGACGAGCCGACTGGGAACCTTCATTCCAGTCAGGGCGAAGAAATCATGGAGCTGTTTCAAAAACTTAACGCCGGAGGCACGACCATCATTCAGGTCACGCACTCGGAGAAAAATGCAGGATACGGAAAGCGAATCATCGAGCTGCGCGACGGTTGGGTGGTCGAGGGGAACAAGAAGTAAACGTTATGATTATAGATTCGTTTCGTCAGGATGTGCGCGTCGGTTTGCGCGTGTTGTTCAAAGAGAAATCATTTTGTGTTCTGGCCGTGCTGGTGCTCGGTCTCGGCATCGGCGGCGCGACCACACAGTTCACGGTCGTCAACGCCATCGTCTTGCGCGGCTTCTCGTTCCCTCATCCCGAACAGCTAATGAGCGTCGGGTTGATCGATCCCAAGGCGACCGATCAAAACAATAACTTCGGCGTCGGCAACATCCCGACGGCCCAGGACTACGAAGATTTGAAAGCGGCTCAGAAATCGTTTTCGAAGATGGCCGGCTATCTCAGTGGATCGACAATCAACCTGACTTACAAAAACACTCCGCAGCGTTACACCGGCGCATATATCACGGAAGATCTTTTCAAAATTGTCGGCGTGTCGCCGGTGATGGGTCGCGATTTTACGGCCGAGGACAACAAGCCAGGTGCAGAAAAGGTGGCCATCCTCGGTGACGAAATCTGGAGGCGCGATTTTGGCGCCGACCCGAACATTGTCGGCCAAAGCGTCCGAATTAACGGCAAAGCGGCAACCATCGTCGGTGTGATGCCGCCGAACTTTAAATTTCCGTTTTCGGACGAATTGTGGACCCCTCTATATAATGAGTTCCCGCCGAGACCGCGCGGCGAACTGCGAATCGGAGCCAGCAATGCAGCCCCGGCGGTGATGGGGCGGCTCAACCCGGGAGTCAATCTCGATCAAGCGAACGCCGAGTTTATCGCCCTCGCGCGTCGGTTGGCGGAGGACAATCCGAAGACGAACCAAAATTATACGTCGGCCAATGTGCAGCCGCTGCTCAATACGTTCACCGGAGTGCAACTGCGGCAAATCGTCTGGGCCATGCTCGGCGCGGTCATCCTGGTGTTGCTGATCGCGTGCGTAAATGTGATGAACATGCAATTCGGCCGCGCGGCGTTGCGGGCGAAGGAATTGGCAATTCGTGGCGCGCTCGGCGCGACGCGCTGGCGACTCGTTCGGCAGATGCTGACCGAAAGTTTGGTCGTCGCGGTCTTCGGTGCCGTCGCCGGCGTGCTGCTCGCTTATTGGGCGGTGGATTTGCTGGCCCGCGCGGTGCAGGCGGCGCCGTTTCCGCCGCCTTACTGGTGGCAGTTTACGATCGATGGCCGCGTTCTCGCGTTCACATTGATCATCACACTTCTCGCGACGGTCGTCTCCGGTTTGGTGCCGGCTTTTCTCAGCGCCGGTGCCAACGCGGCGGAGATCATGAAAGAAGGCGGCCGCGGCAACAGCAGTCGTTTGGTCAACGCCATCACACGCGTGCTCGTGGTCGGACAAATCGCGTTGACCGCCGCGCTCTTGATTGCGGCGACGTTGCAAATTAAATCGATCCGCAATCAAACGCATCTCGACTACGGCTACGACGAGAACGCCGTCTACGCGGCGCGAATGGCTTTGATGGAAGGCGCCTACCCGAGTGAAGATGCGCGCCGGGAGTTTTTTCAGCGGGCAGTGCGATCGTTGCGGGCCAATCCTCAGTTCGAATCGGCTGCAATGACCGATCGTTTCCAGATGACGTTTGCGGGCGGCGGCCAGTACGAAGTCGATGGACAAAATTATCTGACCGACCGCGATCGGCCGCGCTGCAATTTCGAATCTGTCTCGGATCAATATTTCGCCACGCTTGGGTTAAAAATTCTGGAAGGCCGTGATTTCACGGTCGACGACAACGATTCAAAACAACCGGTCGCGATCGTCAACGCCAGCTTTGCTCGAAAGTACTGGGGCAATCAAAGCGCGCTCGGCCACAAGGTGCGCATCTTCAATCCGGGTCAGCCGCAACCGTGGCGAACCATCGTTGGCGTCGTGCCCGACACGCTGATGCAGGGTCCGTTTGATCAACAGGCTGAGACGGCGGGGTTCTACATGCCGCTGCTCGGTGCGACGCCGGCCGCTCAGTTTTGCACGATCGTTGTTCGCCCGCGCGCCGGCCAAAAGGCTGAAACACTCGGACCTGCCTTGAGCAGAGCGGTGGCCGAGCTCGATTCGAACCTGCCCGTTTATTTCCCCGGAACACCGGCGCGATTTCATCACGAGATTCTCTCTGGCAACCGGCTTATCGCGACTTTGTTCAGCATTTTTGGAATCGTAGCGTTCGTTCTTTCCGCGGTCGGCCTCTATGGGGTGATGAGTTTTTCGGTGAACCAGCGAACGCAGGAATTCGGCATCCGCATGGCGCTGGGCGCGGACGCAGCGCGAATTTTTCGCATGGTGATGACCCAGGGCGCGTGGCAACTCGCGATCGGCCTTATTCTCGGCGCGGGCGGCATTGCTCTGCTTCTCGGGGTCGTCGCGGCCGCTGCCCTTAAGAACATTCTTTTCAAAGTCAACGCGCTCGATCCGACCATTTATCTCGCCGTTGCCGGATTGCTTACACTGGTCGCCGCCATCTCCTGTTTCGTTCCGGCGCGCCGGGCCACCCGCGTCGATCCGATGATCGCGCTCCGCTACGAATGACGATATCGCATCGGCTATGTTAGAAGATCTCCGTTTTGCCTTTCGCCAGCTCGTAAAAAATCCGGGGTTCACATTCATCGCGATTTTTGCCCTCGCGCTCGGGGTTGGGGCCAACACTGCGATCTTCAGCGTCGTCAACGCGGTGCTGTTGCGGCCGTTGCCCTACAAAGATACCGCGCATCTGTTCGCGCTTTCCATGGTTCATCAGCAATCGGGACCGCGCGGCAGTCCGATGTCGCCTTCCGATGTGCTCGATTTTCGCGTGCAGAATCAATCGCTTCAGTTCGCTGCTTTTGCCGATAACACTTTCAATTACACAAGTGGCCAAACCCCGGAGCAGCTCGCCGGCGCATTTACGACCGCGGGGTTCTTCTCCACGCTTGGCGTCACGCCGCTGCTCGGGCGCGGATTTTTACCCGACGAAGACAAACCCGGCGCGGAAGGGGCGGTGGTTCTAAGCGAAAATTTCTGGCGCAGTCATTTCAATTCCGATTCGAGGGTAATTGGGCGGTCCATTACGCTGAACAGCAGGCAGTACAACGTGGTGGGTGTGATGCCGGCGGCGTTCCAATTTCCGGATCGCACAATGCAATTTTGGGTGGCATTGCCAATCGAGCCACCGACGCGTCGCGGCCCATACTATCTCCGTGGACTGGTTCGTTTTCCCGGCACGATCGAGCAGGCGCGGACCGAGCTGGCCGCGATGGCGGCGCGCGTCAAAGCGGCAACGCCGGGGTTGCCAGCGGAATACGGGTATGTTTCTACACCGCTGAATGACTGGATGGTTGGCGACGTGCGACCGGCGCTGCTGGTGTTGTTGGCTGCGGTCGGCCTTGTTTTGCTCATCGCGTCGCTGAATGTCGCGAACCTGTTGCTGACGCGGGCTGCGGCGCGCGAGCGGGAAATTTCGATTCGTGCCGCGCTCGGCGCCAGTCGCGCCCGCATCCTACGGCAATTTCTCACCGAAAACGTTGTGCTCGCGTCTCTGGGCGGTTTGGCCGGTTTACTTCTGAGCGTCTGGGGCGTCGATCTGCTCCGCACTTTCGGGCCGACCAACGTTCCGCGTCTGGCGGAGGTTAGCGTGGATCGCTGGGTTCTGGGTTGGACAGCTTTGGTGTCGCTAGGCAGCGGGATTCTTTTCGGACTTGCTCCCGCCTGGCACGGGACGCGAGTGAATTTGAATAATTCTCTTAAAGAAGGTGGTCGGGGCGCGAGCGAAAGCGCGAGTGCACGAAGACTTCGCGCTACCCTCGTCGTTTCCGAAATCGCGCTCGCCATGGTTCTACTCATTGGCGCGGGACTTCTTCTTCGAAGTTTCGTGAGCCTTCAGCGAGTGAATCCCGGTTTCGTGCCGGAAAGAATCCTGACCATGCAAATTTCGCTGCCGCGCGCGAAATACGCCGAGCTCCCGCAGGTGGCAACCTTTTATGATCGCTTGCTGCAAAGACTCAGTTTGATTCACGGTATTCGTTCCGCTGCAATCTGTTCGAGTCTGCCGCCGAATGGTCTACAGGTCAGCGACACATTCCTGGTCGAAGGACAGCCGCTGGTTGATGATTCGAAAGCGCCCTTTGGCAGCATTCTTTTCAGCACCCCTGGCTACTTTCGCACTCTGGGCGTGCCTCTTTTGCAAGGCCGCGATTTCACCGAGCGCGACAATACCGAATCGCCGCGCGTTGTTATCATTAGTGAAACACTCGCCCGAAAATTCTTTCCGCGCGCTGACCCTGTTGGCAAGCGTTTCAAGGAAGGTGGCACTGACCGCACGCCCAATCCATGGATGGAAATCGTCGGCGTCGTCGGCGATGTAAAATACGAAGGTCTCGACACCGCGACTGCCCCTGCTTTTTACCTTCCATTCAAACAAGTCCCGATTCGGAGCATGTTTCTTCTGGTGGCAACCACGCTGCCGCCATCGAGTATAACCGCGTCGGTGCGCGCGGAATTGCGAACACTCGATCCGGAGGTTCCGCTCGCGCGCGTGAACACGATCGAGAAACTTTTCGGTGAATCGGTTGCGCAGCCGAGGTTCCGCACGTTTCTCATCGCTACTTTTTCCCTGGTTGCGATGTTGCTCGCCGCGATCGGCATTTACGGGGTGGTTGCATATTCGGTATCGCAACGCACGCATGAGATTGGGATCCGCATGGCGCTTGGCGCGCAGTCGCGCGATGTCGGGCAATTGGTTGTGAAACAGGGACTGAAGCTGACGCTAATTGGTGTCACACTTGGTTTGATTGGCGCCTTCGGTCTCACTCGCCTCACCAGCAATCTGCTTTTCGGAGTCGGTGCGACTGATCCGATTACATTCGCCGGTATCTCGATTTTACTGACCTTGGTCGCGCTCTTCGCCTCGTATTTTCCAGCGCGTCGCGCCATGCGAGTCGATCCAATCATCGCGCTTCGTTATGAGTGACGCCGTTCGAAAAACATTCTTATGTTAGAAGATGTTCGATTTGCATTTCGACAGCTCGCAAAGAATCCAAGCTTCACGCTGATCGCGATCTTCGCGCTCGCGCTCGGCATTGGCGCTAACACGGCCATCTTTAGCGTCGTTAACGCGGTCCTGCTCCGTCCGCTCCCGTATCCCGATCCGGATCAGTTGATCCTGGTCCGCGAGCGCTCAATCAACTTCGACCGAGGCGCCGTCGGTTACATGAACTGGCTCGATTGGCACGCGGCGCAGCGCAGTTTTGTCGAGCTCGCTCTGGTCCGTCGGGAAAATTTAAATTTTTCGATGGGTGCAGGGGTGGGAGCGCCCGAACACATTCGCGGTGTTCGCGCGAGCTCGGGTTTCCTTTCCGTCCTGGGATTGAAACCGCGGATCGGTCGCGACTTGACCGCCGCGGAAGATGTCGATGGTGCGCCGCCGGTCGTGCTCATTAGTGAGAACCTGTGGCGCAAACATTTTGGCGGATCGCCGACGGTTCTCGGTCAACGCGCGTTGATTGACGGATTGAAGCGCGAAATCGTCGGTGTCTTTCCGGCGGAGCTCCAATTTGGGCGCAAACCCGACGTGATGGTGCCATTGAGCGAGATTGTGAAACAGCCGGGAATGCAAAACCGGGACAACCACCAGGGCTTCTCCGCCCTCGGCCGGCTTAAGCCCAGCGTCACGATGGCTCAGGCAATAAGCGATCTGGACGCAATCGCAACGGATCTGGAGAAAAAATATCCGGCTACAAATACCGGTCGGCGCGTGACGATGAATTCGCTCTTCGAAGCCACGGTTGGCGATTATCGCGCGAGCCTGAATCTTTTATTCGCCGCGGTTGCGTGTGTGTTGCTCATCGCCTGCGCGAACGTGGCTAATTTGCAATTTGCGCGGGCGTTAGCTCGCACGAAGGAGATAGCGGTTCGCGCCGCTCTTGGGGCAAGCCGTTGGGCGATTGCTCGTCAACTGCTGATTGAAAGCACGCTCATTGCCGTTATTGGCGCTCTCGCCGGGGTCTTGCTGACGGTCTGGAGTTTGGATGCCATTCTTGCGCTCACGCCCGCGAACGTTCCGCGATTTCAGGAAACGAAGATCGACAGCGGTGTGCTCGCCTTTACAACTGTCGCCGCATTGCTTGCCGGAATTCTGGTCGGCATCTGGCCGGCCTGGCGAATTTCGCATGCGGCTTCCCTTTCGCTCGCTCTCCACGAAGTAGGTGGCCGCGGCTCGAGCCACGGGGCGGGCCGACAACGGATGCGGTCCGGACTTGTCGTCACCCAGGTTGCGCTCGCAATCGTGTTGTTGGCTGGCGCGGGTTTGACCTTGAAAAGCTTTTGGCATGCCCAAAACGCGCCGCTCGGTTTTGATCCGCACGGCATCGTAAATTTTCCAATCGCTCTGCCCGAAGCCAAGTACAAGAAGGCCGAGCAACAAGACGCGTTCTGGACCGAGTTACTTCAGCGCGTCCACAAGATCCCTGGCGTCGAAGCGGTGGCGATCAGTGCCAACAGCCCATTCGATGATACTGAGTGGGACAGCTATTTTCATGTGAGCGGTACGCCGCCGGCGCCGCTCGGACAGGAACCGTCGGCTGAGATAACTCCGATTTCTCCCGATTATTTTCGAGTAATGGGGATGCCCATTTTGCGCGGCCGGGCGTTTGGAGCGGAAGATCCGCCCGGCGAAAAAGGTCATCCTCGCTCGATCATCATCGACGAATCGTTCGCCCGAAAATATTTCGCGGGGAAAGATCCGATCGGCCAGCACATCGACGACAACCAGACGCCGGACAAGACGGCGCCACCGATGACAATTGTTGGCGTCGTAGCGCGAACTCGAAACGAAGCGCCCGGCGAAGACAACGTCGAAAAGCTGCAATTGGTGCAGGAATACGTGCTCGCGTCTCAGGATCCGCAGAGCGGAAACAATCTCCACGTGCGGACGAGCCTGCGCGACATCGGCCCACTCGTGGCCGCAGTGAAGCGTGAGGTGCAATCGCTCGATTCCGATCAACCGATCGGCCAGATCATTACCATGGAGCAAAGTATCGCTGCGAGCCTGGCCGCGCGGCGATTGATGATGGTTTTGTTGGCTGCGTTCGCGGTTCTTGCCCTGGTGCTGGCGAGTGTCGGCCTCTACGGCGTAATGGCATTGACCGTCAGTCAACGAACCCGCGAGCTTGGTATTCGCATGGCCCTCGGCGCCGCGCGCACCAATATTTTCCGGCTGGTGCTCGGCCACGGCATTTCACTCGTCGGCATCGGTGTCGTCGTTGGCCTCGTTGGTGCCATTGCGATTGGCCGGGCGCTGATGTCGCTTCTTTACAACGTCGGAGCGCTTGATGCCTGCGCTGTCATTACCGCCGTCTTCTCACTCCTAACGATCGCATTGATTGCGTGTTGCGTTCCCGCGCGACGCGCCACCCGGGTCGATCCGATTGTGGCGTTACGAACGGAGTAAAAAAATATCATGGATCATTTTCGTTTTGCATTTCGGCAGTTGATCAAAAACCCGGCGTTCTCAGCGGTTGCGATCTTGACCCTCGCGCTCGGCATTGGCGCCAACACTGCCATCTTCAGCATCGTCAACGCTGTTCTGCTCCGCCCGCTCCCTTATCCGAACGCGGACCGAATCATGGTTTTGAGCGAATCGTCCGGCCCGGGTCAGGATTTCTCGGTCGCGCTGCCCGATTATTTCGACTGGCGAAACGACAACAAGGTTTTCGAACATCTCGCCTGTACCCACAAAGAATCGCGAAATCTAAGCGGCATTCCCGGTCGCGAAGCAGAGCGGGTGTCGTGCAATTCCGTAACTCGGAATTTCTTCGATGTAATCGGCGTGCCGGCGGAAATCGGCCGGACGTTTAGCGAGGACGAAGACAAAGTCGGCGGGCCACCGGTGGTCGTGATCAGCGACCGGCTCTGGCAACGCACATTCAATCGCGATCCCGGCGCGATTGGCCGCTCGATCAATCTGCACGATCAGAGTTACACCATCATCGGAGTCATGCCGCCGCAGATGACTTCGCCGCAAGACACTGACGCGTGGTTTTCACTGGGACGCCGCAGCAATAATCCCGCGTGGATGGATCGTTCGCATCATCCGATGATGTTTGTCTGGGGCCGGCTCAAGCCGGGCGTGACCGTCGAGCAGGCGCGCACAGAGATGAAAGGCATCGCGGCGCGTTTGGAGAAAACATACCCGGACACCAACACCAAGGTTTATGCGGTCGTCATGCCGCTCCTGGAAAATCTTGTCGGCAAATACAGAACCAATCTCGGACTGCTCCTCGGCGCGGTTGGATTGGTTTTGCTCATCGCCTGCGCGAACCTCGCCAACTTGTTTGCGGCGCGAGGTGCCGCGCGGGCGCGAGATCTTGCCATTCACGCCGCCGTCGGCGCAACTCGCGGGCAAATCATTCGCCAGCTCCTGACCGAAAGTTTCCTGATCGCGTTTTTTGGCGGAGCGCTTGGATTTTTCATGGCCGTTTGGGTGCGCGACGCCTTAATTTCGCTGAGTCCCGGCGACGTTTCGCGATTCCAACAGGTTTCCTTCGATCTGCCGGTCCTCGGTTTCACATTTCTGATCGCGTCGCTGACCACGATTATTTTCGGGTTGTGGCCGGCATGGCAGGCTTCGCATACCGACATTCAACTCGCCCTGAAGACCGGCTCGGCTGCAACCGGCGATCCGCCGTCCGCAAAACGGGCGCGTGACTGGCTGGTGATTGGCGAGATCGCACTCACGCTCACGTTGCTGGTCGCGGCCGGGCTTGTTCTGAAAAGTTTTTCGCGAATGCAATCGCTCCAACTCGGTTACGAGCCGCACGGTCTTTTTACCGCCCGCCTCGAGCTGACGTGGAAAACGTATTCGAGCCGCGAGAAAATCGCGGCGTTTACCAAGGCTTTACTCGACAAAGTAAGCGCGCTCCCCGGCGTTCACAGCGCCGGCATCGGTTCCAACTCGCCGCTCATGGGTGGATGGCAAACCGGATTTTACCGGGAAGGAACGCCGGCCCCAACGGCGAGCAACATGCCGAATGCTGATCTCGAAGTGATCGCCGGCGATTATTTTGCGACCTTTAAAGTGCCGCTTCTCCGCGGGCGTACTTTCAACGATCGCGACACCACGGATTCGCCCCGGGTCATCATTATCGATCAAGCGATGGCGGAGCAATTTTTTCCGAGCGAGGACCCGATCGGTAAACGCATGGTGGTTGACGCGGGTAATGACGAAGAAGGCTACGTCATGTCCGAAATTGTCGGCGTCGTAACGCGGATGCGATTTCACGCGATCGACGAAATGGCGCCGTTGCCGGTGATCTATTGTTCAATCGCCCAGGCCCAACGCACCAGCCTCGGTCTGTTCGTTCGTTCAAACCTCAGCCCCGCGTCGCTTAACAAATCAATTCGCGACACTGTCAGCTCGATCGATCCATCGCAGCCGGTGTTCGACGC
This sequence comes from Chthoniobacterales bacterium, assembly GCA_046262735.1. Taxonomy (GTDB): domain Bacteria; phylum Verrucomicrobiota; class Verrucomicrobiia; order Chthoniobacterales; family UBA10450; genus AV17. The sequence goes on from JBHEMD010000129.1 coordinate 17,697, forward strand.
GCGCCCCATGCCCGATCGTGTTCACGAAACCTGGGGCAGTCAGCGTCTCCTCAGTTTTCTCTTCTCGATCTTCGCCGGCCTCGCCCTTCTGCTCGCGACCATCGGACTCTACGGGTTGCTCGCTTACACAACGCTCAAGCGCGTCCGCGAAATCGGAATTCGTCTCGCCCTTGGCGCCCGGCCCGCTCAGATCCGCGCGCTCGTGCTTTCGCACGGAATGCAATTGCTCTTGATCGGTTCAGCGATTGGTTTGCTCAGCGCCTTCGCGCTTTCCCGCGCATTGCAAAGCGTGCTCTTCGAAGTGAAGGGGATCGATCCGA
>JBHEMD010000130.1:0-3098 GCA_046262735.1 Chthoniobacterales bacterium
AGGAATGTTTTATCCTTACGGTTTTGGCTTTGGCGGTCATTGGCTGATTTATGTCGGCATTCCGCTCATCCTTGGGATTTGGGCGCAGATCCGAGTGAGCAGCGCGTTCAGCAAATGGGGGAAGGTGCGGGCGAGCTCCAACATTACCGGCGCGGAATGCGCGCGGGAGATTTTGCAGGCGGCGCAGATTGACGATGTCGATATTGTGGAGACGAACGATTTCCTCGGCGACCACTACGATCCGACGCAAAGGAAGCTCCACCTTTCGAGCAACGTTTATCATACGCCCTCGGTGGCGGCGCTTGGGATTGCCGCGCACGAGACCGGGCACGCGATTCAACATGCCAAAGCGTATGCTCCGCTCAAGGCGCGCATGGCGATCGTGCCGGTGACGATGATCGCCTCGCAGATGCTGCCGTTCATCATCATCGGCGGGTTCTGGTTCGGTATCACCGGGTTGATCACGCTTGGGATTTATTGCTACCTGGTCCTGGCGGTCTTCCAGTTGATTACATTGCCGGTGGAATTTGATGCGTCGCGGCGAGCCAAGATCATTTTGCAACAAATGGGAATCGTTCAGCCTGGGACCGAAGTCGCGGGCGTGAACAGTGTCTTGAACGCGGCCGCGTTGACGTATGTGGCGGCATTCATTGCCGCTTTGGGCAACCTGCTCTGGCTGCTCTCATTGCGCGATCGTCGCAATTGACGGGCGCCGTTCGGTCGAAAAGCATTGGCGCGTTGAAGAAGATGAATCCTTCGGTCGCAGTTTCCGGTTTGTTATCGTCGGGCTTGGACGCGCGTGCTAAGTCTGACGGCGAGGCGATGAATCGGCCGAAGCCGGACGAAGACCAGGAACTGGTGGCGCGCACGCAGGCGGGGGACGCGGATGCGTTCGATCAGCTCGTGATCAAATACTCGCCGCGCCTCTACGGCCTCGTTTACAACATGACTTCCAATCACGAGGACACGAACGACCTGTTACAGGATGTGTTCGCCAAAGCCTACAAGGCCATCCGCGGGTTTCGCGGCAAGTCGTCCTTTTACACCTGGATCCATTCGATTGCGGTGAACATGACGCTGAACTTCCTCAAAAAACGCGGCCGCCGTTTTCATATGAGCCTGGACGATGTCGATTCGGGCGTTCAGAGCGACAAGGAGTTTCTCCAGCTCACGGCGAAGAGCAGCCCGGTGCGGGAAGCCGACCTCTCCGAGCTGCAGAAAAGGTTGAACGAGGCGATGATGAAATTGTCTGATGAACACAGAGCTGTGGTCACGATGTTCCACATTCAGGGTATGCCCCACGCCGAGATCAGTAAAATCTTGAAAGTCTCCGAAGGCACGGTACGCTCCCGGCTCTTTTACGCGAATCGACAACTGCAAAACTATCTGGACGAATTCCGGAAAAATCCGGTCTCTTAACGGGCGCTGACATGGACGAGTTTGACGACAGGGAAATCGCGACGCTGCTTCGGTTGAAGCGGCACGAGCAACCGCCTCCGGGTTATTTCGAGAATTTCCTGCACGAGTTCCATCGGCGTCAGCGCGATGAATTGCTGCGCCAGCCGCTCTGGCGGATCTGCCTCGATCGCGCGAACGACTTCATGTTCCGGCTCAATCTGTCGCGGCTGACCTCGTATCCGGCGGCGGTCGCGGCGGTGCTCGTGTGTGCGGCTGTCATTTCGATTCGCGTTTATCAGGAGCCGGGGCATACCAATGTTGCGGCTCGCACCGATGCCGGACTTACTTGGCCAGCCGAAACCAATACTGAATGGACCCTTGCCTCGCCGGTGGCGACGCGGGTCCTTGGCACCCAACCGCTTCGCCGCTCGAACAAAATTGGCCACGCTCACCCCCGCAATACTGGAACGCCGCCGCGTTATGTTCTCGATAGCGTTCCCGTGAGTTATGAGCAAACTGTCCGATTCTAAACGCGCGGCCGCACTCGCGCAGACCCAGTCGATGTTTTCGAAGGCTGCGTGTCTCCTGCTGTTTTTGAGCGGCGCCAGCGTGGTTGGCGCGCAGCAGCAATCCGCCACCTCCATCAGTCAGGAGGTCAAAGACATTTTTGCCCGTTGCTCGCGGGCTGTCGTGAAAATTCACGGCGTCGATGAGCATAGCGAGCTTTGCGGCACCGGGTTCTTTATCGATCCAACCGGCACGCTTTACACGTCTTACACGGTCGGTGGTGAGGCGGGTAACTTTAGCGTCGATTTCGACGGCAAAAATTATCCTGCCCGCCAGGTACTGGCCGATATCCGCAGCGGCATCGCCATGCTCAAGGTTGACCTGGCGACACCGGCGTTACCCATCGGCAAATCCGACCAGGTCGAGATCGCTACGCCGGTGATCACGATCGGCTACCCGCTCGATCTGCCCGAGACGCCAAGCTTCGGCATGATCGCAGGGTTCGATCGCAAATATCTTGGCCGTTATTTTTCAACTACTCATCTGCGCGTCAATCTGCCGACGCAACGCGGCGAAGCCGGCGCGCCGCTTTTGAATTTAAAGGGCGAGGTCGTCGGAATCGTGGTCAGCAGCCTCGAAAATAATTCGGCGTGCTATGCGTTGCCCATTGATGCCGCCGAAAAAATCCGGGCCGACTACGTTCGTTTTGGCGAAGCACGCCATGGCTGGATCGGGATCAATGTTTCCGAAGCCAAAGCACCGGTCGAAGGTTCCCGCGCCGAGATGACCAAAATAATGGATGGCACGCCGGCCGCCGAGTCGGGCGTCAAACCCGGGGACATCCTCCTCCAGGTCGGCCGCAAACAAGTGCGCGACCCGGAAGACGTGCTCGACGCTTCCTTCTTCATCACTGCCGGCGACACCGTACCGATCACGGTGATGCGCGGCGACGAAAAACTCACCTTCAACGTTCAGGCCGATTTTCATCCCGCCAGCCAACGCCCGCCCCTCATCGCGTCGCCGTTTTCCCCGAATCGGGCGATCCCCCTCAATCTGCAGTCGTCGCCCGAACGCACGCCGTAGGCGCCGCGTAGCGCGGAGCTTCGCGATTGTTCTGTAGCGGCGGTCTATGACCGTCGCATTAATGGGCACGAAACGTCTCGCCATGGCCGACCGCCGATTCTAACCCAGGT
>JBHEMD010000131.1:0-3217 GCA_046262735.1 Chthoniobacterales bacterium
CAGGCTTTCAAAGGGCAACACCGCAATCGACTTGTCGATCTTGTGGGCGGCGAGACGCGGCAGGAGAAAAAAACCCGCCGCCGCGGAGAAGATCACACCGATTCCGACCAACATCACGAGATTGCGACGCCGCTGCGCGCCGGGCGCGGCTGAAGCCGGCGTCGCTATAATGCCTTGGGGCGTGACATCAAACGCCCAGGCCAGCAACAGCGCGATAGGAAAACCAATCAAGAGAAGAACGATGACGAAGCGCAGCGCCCAATTTGGCAATTCCCAGGCTGGAAACGCCGCCGAGGCCAGCTGAATGATGCCGCCAGCCGCAATGAGGTAGGTCGCAGCCACGCGATAAACTTTGCGCCGCTGCACTTCCTCGAAGAAACCGCTCATGGCCACCGATTTGGAATGTTCCTGATTGTAGTTCAACGGCAACTCTTTAGACAGAACGCCGCTCGTCGCCGTTCACTTCAAGCCCGTCGCAAACACCGTCTGAAAATGCGGGCTTTGTTTTTCCCGCGCGACCACGCTCACTTCGAGTTCGCGGAAACCGGCCTTCTCCAAAAGCTCATGCAAGCGCACCTCGCTGAAGCCGAGCCACTGATCGGCGTAAAGTTGGCGCGCCTTTTCGAAACTGTGACGAAGCAAGTCGAGAATAACCAGGCGGCCGTTCTTCTTTAAGATCCGATACGCCGCGGTCAGCGCGCGCTCCGGCTTGATCGCGTGGTGCAGAGCCTGACTGAGAATAGCAAGATCGACACTATTGCTCGCAACCGGCGGGTCTTCGATTTCACCCAGCCGGTACTCCAGATTTTTTATGCCGTGCTTGCCGGCCAATTGCGCGCCGAACTCCACCATCTTCGGCGAATTATCGACCGCGATCACTTTGCGCGCCTTTCTGGCCAACAACTGCGACAAAGTTCCCTCGCCCGCGCCAAGATCGACAATCACCTGCGGCGGCAATAACGGAATGAGCGCGTGCGCGAGCGCTTTCCACGACCGGCCCGGCACGTAAGCGCGGCCGAATTTGCCGGCCAGCTCGTCGAAATATTCGCGCGTTTTGTCCTGGCGTTTGCGCAAGGTCAGTTTCAACGCCGTCCGATCGCGGCTCGTTTCCGGGACCTCACGCGCGAAGGTGCGCATCACCTCCTGCACACGAGAGCGCGCGCCGTCGCGGCCGCCGAGCTTCTGTGCAGTGTAGTAAACATGCTTGCCCGCGCGGCGGCCTTCCACCACGCCGGCACGTTTTAGTTGGGCGAGATGACTTGAGATGCGCGACTGACCCATGCCCAGGATCTCCTGCAGCTCCGCCACCGAGAGCTCCTCCTGCTCCAGCAAAAGGAGCAGGCGCAGCCGGACGGGGTCGGCCAGGAGCCGCAGTAAATTAAGAGTTGACGACATGTCGCTCGACCACGATACATCTACATATCATGATCGGTCAATATGTCTTGGCGGGCTTGATTTCTCTTCGCGTCACTTGTCACTAGTCACTAGTCACTTTTTCTCATGTCACGCCGCTACATTTTTTCTTCCGAATCCGTCGGGGAAGGCCATCCCGACAAAGTTTGCGACACCATTTCCGATGCCGTGCTCGACGCCTGCCTTAGCCAGGATCGAAATAGTCGCGTCGCCTGCGAGACCTATGCCAAAAGCCACACCGTGATTGTCGGCGGCGAAATCACCATTCCAAATCTGGCCGAAGATCGCGCGCTCGAAACGGCCGTGCCAATTTCGAAAATCGTTCGGGATTGCGTCCGGGAAATCGGTTACGTGAACGACGACGACGTTTTTCACGCCGACAAGATCGACATCCAGAACATCATCACGCGCCAATCACCCGACATCGCCCAGGGCGTCGATGCGCGAGGCGCAGAAGGGAAGGAAACGGCCGAGCAAGGCGCAGGCGATCAGGGGTTGATGTTCGGTTACGCGAGCGATGAGACACCCGAGCTGATGCCGGCGCCGATCATGTTTGCGCACCGGCTCGGACGCGAGCTCACGCGCATTCGCAAGAGCGGCAAAGTTCCCTGGCTGCGGCCCGACGCGAAATCGCAGGTCTCCGTTATTTACGAAGACGGCAAACCAGTCGGCATTTCGTGCGTGGTGGTTTCAACGCAGCACGCGAAGGACGTGAAGCACTCCGAGATCCGCAGCTTCATCATCGAAGAAGTCATTCGCAAAGTTTTGCCAAAAAATATGTTGAGCGGGCAGACACAATTCCTCATCAATCCGACCGGGAGCTTTGTCGTCGGCGGTCCGCAGGGCGACACGGGCCTGACGGGGCGCAAAATCATTGTCGATAGTTACGGGGGCATGGGCCGCCACGGTGGCGGCGCGTTTTCTGGAAAAGATCCGAGCAAAGTCGATCGCAGCGCGGCTTACATGGGGCGCTGGGTAGCAAAGAACGTCGTCGCGGCGGCGCTCGCCTCGAAGTGCGAAATCCAATTCGCCTACGCGATCGGGCATCCCGAACCGCTCAGCGTCCACATCGACACCTTCGGCACCAACACGGTTGACGAAGACAAAATCGAACGCGCGGTAAGATCGACATTCAGTTTCAAACCAGCGGCTATCATCGAGCAGCTCGATCTGCTCCGCCCGATTTACTCAAAGACCACGAACTACGGACACTTCGGCAAGATCGACGATTCCGACATCACCTGGGAACAAACGAACAAAGCAGACGCGCTAAAGAAGGCGGCGAAGTAGATCGATGAACAACTACACGGCAGTAATACAGCAGAGCGACAAATGGTGGATCGGTTGGGTCGAAGAAATTCCAGGCGTGAATTCGCACGGCAAGACTCGTGAGGAATTGCTCGACAATCTGCGTTCGGCGCTCGGCGAAGCTCTCGAGATGAATCGCAACGAGGCCCGCGCAGCGACAAACGGCAAATACGGTGAGGAAAAGATCGCCGTGTGAAGCGCGTCGATCTGTTGAGGCATTTACATGAGCACGGTTGCCAATTCATCCGGGAAGGATCGCGTTACACTTGGTTTGCTAACCCAGCCAATCGCAAGCGATTTGCAATCCCGCGACACAGAGAGATTGATTCCTAACTCGCTCGCAAAATCTGTCGCGATCTCGGAATTCTAGAAGCAACGGTAAAATAACTTATGAGCACCACAACGACAGAAACGAAAACGAAACAAGATTATAAAGTCGCCGACATTTCGCTGGCGGACTTTGGACGAAAGGAAATTTCGATCGCGGAAAAGGAAA
>JBHEMD010000132.1:0-10304 GCA_046262735.1 Chthoniobacterales bacterium
ACCGAAGGCGACGATACGGACGGACACATCGACAATCTCGCGCGCTTTGTGTCGGAGCGAAAAGTCGTCGCGATGGTGGAGAAGAATCCGGCCGATGAAAATTACGAGCCGCTGCAGGAGAATCTAAGACGGCTGTCCGACTTCGCGCTCGACATCGTCACCTTGCCGATGCCGAAGAAAATCCTGCGCGAAGATCTACGACTGCCGGCGAGCTACGCGAATTTTTACATCGCAAACACGTGCGTGCTCGTGCCAACTTTCGCCGATCCGGCCGATGAAATTGCATTGTCGATCTTGCAGGAATGTTTTCCCGATCGCCGTGTTATCGGCATCGATTGCCGCGAACTAATCTGGGGTCTCGGCACATTTCACTGCCTGACCCAGCAGCAGCCGGCGGTTTGAGCATTCATCAGTCCGCCACCGGCGCCGGTTTGTAGCCGCTCTTGAGAATGGCGTCGTGCAGATCGGGGGCGTGGGTCTTACGCGCGTCGAATTTCACGATCATGCGTTCACGCTCAAGATCGACCGTCACATCGCGCACGCCGTTTATGTGCATCAGCACCGGCCGCAGTTTGCGCACGCATTCGTCGCAATCTTCGCCTTCGGTCGCGATCTCAATCGTTTCGAGGATGGCGTGATCAGCGCGCTCCGGATTTTGCGGGTCGCTTGGTTCGAGTTCGCCAGGGCGCGCGGGGTCCATCAATTACTTTACGGCGCTCACGAGGGGAATGGCTGTCTTCCTGTAGCCACGCGCCTGTGGCACGTCCTTTCCCGACGGCCCGCAGGGCCGTGGCTACAGCGCGCCCACTTCGCGCGCAATTGGTTCAAGCACGCGCCAGACGTTTTCGGCGAGGATTTTTTGGCCGGCGGCGTTTGGATGGATGCCGTCGCCAAGATTCAAATCCGGATTGCCGGCCACGCCTTCGAGCAGATAGGGCACGAGCGCAGCGTTGTTTTTCCGGGCCAGATTGGCATACATCCGCCCAAACGCGCTGACGTAACCGTCGCCGGTGTAATTTGGCAACTGCATCCCGGCGATGATGACGCGCACGTTCGGATTACGCGCTTTCACCTGGTCGACGATGGACTGAAGATTGGCTTCAATCTGGTCCACGGGCGTGCCGAGGAAAGCGTCGTTGATGCCGAGCTCGAGGACAAAGATGTCGATCCTCTGCTCGCGACGGCTGTCGGAGTTGCCTTTGAGATGCGGCCGTAACCGGGCAAGTCCGCTGGTCGTCGTGCCACCGCTTTGGCTGGCATTGATAATTTGGAAGTCCAGGCCATCCGCGCGCAATTTGTCGAGCAGCAGTGTCGGGTACGCCTGGCTGGGCTTGAGCTGAAAGCCTTCCGACAAACTGTCGCCGAAAACAAAGATCGTTTTCATTGGTGAAGAATCGTTGCGCGCCGCGGCAACGGTCGGCGCGCTCAAGATCGACCATGCGAGCGCGAGCGCGGCGACAGTTAGCAATTGCTTCACCGGTGTGCCCATTTTAATTTCCCGCCTCACTCGCTGCCGATCGCGAGATCGGGCAGCGCAATCCCAGGTTCGGAGACATTAACTATGGCCAACTACGCTATCAACGGCTTTGGACGGATCGGGCGCAACGTGTTGCGCGCCATGACGCAAAAACAAGTCGAGCGCGTCCGCGCGATCAACGATCTGACCGATACAAAAACCCTCGCCCACCTCCTCAAGTGGGACTCGGTGCATGGCAAATTCGACGGAGAGATCGATCACGACGAGGAAAACATCGTCGTGCGCGGCCACGACATCCGCATTTTCAAGGAGCGCGACCCGGGCAACCTGCCGTGGAAAAAACTGGAGGTAGATGTTGTGCTCGAATCAACCGGTTTCTTCACCGCGCGCGACAAAGCCGAGCTGCACATTTCCAAAGCCGGCGCACGTCGCGTGCTGATTTCCGCGCCGGCAAAAAACCCCGACGCGACCCTCTGCATCGGGATCAATGATGACGTTTACGATCCGGCCAAGCACACGATCGTCTCGAACGCGAGCTGCACGACCAATTGTCTCGCGCCGTTGGCGAAAGTGTTGAATGACAAATTCGGCGTCGCGCACGGGTTCATGAGCACGATCCACAGTTACACCAACGACCAGCGGATCCTCGATTTTCCGCACGAAGACCTGCGACGGGCGCGGGCGGCCGCAGTCAGCATCATTCCCTCGAGCACCGGCGCGGCCAAGGCGATCGGCGAAGTAATCCCCGAGCTCAAAGGAAAGCTAAATGGCGGCGCCTTTCGCGTGCCGACACCGGACGGATCGGTGACCGATTTCAACGCTGTGCTGGAAAAAGATGCGACCGTGGACACGGTGAACGCTGCGTTCAAAGAAGCCGCGTCGGACAAGAGCTACAAAGGCGTCCTCGAATACAGCGATGAGCCGCTCGTGTCGCGCGACATCATTGGCAACCCGCATTCGTGCATTTTCGACAGCAAACTGACGATCATGCTCGGCAACCGATTCGTGAAATTGGTCGGCTGGTACGACAACGAGTGGGGCTACAGCAACCGTTGCGTCGAGCTGATGGAAATGTTGGCGAAGTAGGGGGCAGGAGCAGAAGCAAGAGTAAGAGCACGAGTAAGAATGCCCAAACTTTCCATTCGCGATCTTGACGTTCGCGGCAAACGCGTGCTCGTGCGGGTGGGTTTTAATGTGCCGGTCGAGGAGCGCGACGGGAAGATCGAGATCACGGATGACACCCGCATTCGGGAAGCGTTGCCAACGATCAATTATCTGCGCGAGCATCGCGCCAGGACGATTTTGATGTCGCACTTTGGCCGGCCGAAGGGCAAGCGCGTCGAAAAATATTCGCTGCGACCGATCGGCGACTATTTGCACACGCTGATCAATCAGCCGGTCATCTTCAGTCACGAGACACTCGGCGAGGTGCCGGAGAAAATTATCGACCACATGCAAGACTGCGACGTGGCGTTGCTCGAGAACCTGCGGTTCCAGCCGGAAGAAGAGGCGAACGATCCGAAGTTTGCCCAAGCGCTCGCCAAATTCGCGGACGTTTACGTCAATGATGCGTTCGGCGCGGCGCATCGCGCCCATGCTTCGACCGTTGGCGTAACGAAATTCGTCGCGCAATCCGCGATGGGTTTCTTGATGGAGAAAGAACTCAAATATCTGCACGAAGAACTCGATCATCCGGCCAAGCCCTTCCTCGTTGTGATGGGCGGCGCGAAAGTGTCGGACAAGATCGGCGTGCTCAAGGCCCTGATGGAAAAAGCCGACACAATTCTGATCGGCGGCGCAATGGCGAACACGTTTTTCCAGGCGCAGGGAATCCCGATCGGCGCGAGTCGGGTTGAAGCGGATAAAACCGATCTGGCCAATGAGATTGTCGATCTTGCAAAAAAACGCGGCGTGAAACTGCTGTTGCCCGTTGACGTCGTCGCAGCGAAGGAGATCAAACAGGGCGCTCAAATTCAAAACACGCAGCGGCTTTCCCAAAGACATGGAGTCGACGAGGGCTGGCAGGCGGTCGATATCGGCACGGCCACGGTCGCGCTGTTTCAGGAGGAGATAGCGAAAGCGAAAACAATTTTGTGGACCGGGCCGCTCGGCATTTTTGAGATTCCGGATTTCGCCGAGGGCACGTTTGCCATTGCCGAAGCGCTCGCCAATTCGAACGCAACCACCATCATCGGCGGCGGCGATTCGGTCACCGCGGTGAAGCAAGCCGGATCGACCGACAAAATGACTTTTATCTCGACCGGCGGCGGCGCGGCCCTGGAGTTGCTCGAAGGAAAAGAACTGCCCGGAGTCGCTGCGTTGAGCGACAAGGAGTAATGGAGTGTTGAAGTGATGGAGTATTGTAGCCGCCTCGCTCAGTCGAGGCGCATCGAGCCGCGGCGACAGAGCGACGCGACTACAAAATCATGAGAAAAAAGATCGTCGCCGCGAACTGGAAGATGAACATGACGCAGGCGGAATCGGCCGCGTTCGTCAAATCGCTCCTGCTCGATCTCGGCGATATCACCGACATCGAGGTGGTGATCATTCCTCCGTTCACGGCGATTGGCAGGGTGATGGAAACGCTCGGTCCATCACAAAACATCAAGGTCGGCGCGCAGAACATGCATTGGGAGCCGAACGGCCCGTTCACCGGCGAGATCAGCGCCGCGTTGTTGCGCGATCTTTTTGTGCGCTACGTCGTGCTCGGGCACAGCGAACGGCGCACGCTCTTTGGTGAGACCGACGAGATTGTCAATCGCAAAGTCCGCGCCGCGCACGAAGCGATGCTGCGACCGATTGTTTGCGTTGGCGAAACGTTGGAGCAGCGCGACAAGGGGAATGTAGAAAAAATATTGTCGATCCAATTGCGCGCCAGCCTCGCCGGCTTGAGCGAGAAAGAACTGCACGAAACAGTGATCGCGTACGAACCGGTGTGGGCGATCGGCACCGGCCGCAACGCCACGCCCGAGCAGGCGCAGGAAGCGCACGCGTTCATTCGTCACACGCTGGGAAAAATGGCGGACGAAACCACCGCCGAGCGCGTCCGGATTCAATATGGCCGGAGCGTGAAACCGGAAAACGCACGCGAATTCATGAGCCAGCCGGATATCGACGGCGCGCTCGTCGGCGGGGCCAGTCTCGACCCGCGCAGCTTTGCGCAAATCGTCCTCGCCGCGCGGGAGGGACGATAAAACCCGAAATCCCAAAACCCAAACCCCAAACCCAAGGAAGCTCCAAGCTTCAATACCCAATTACTGTCGCGCGCTTTTGGAGTTTGGTGATTGGAGTTTCCCTGGTGATTGGGGGTTGGTGATTGGGTTTTATTTCTTGATCTCCAGATACGTCCGGGACAGGACGTGATTCGTGCCGGGCTGCAGTTCTTCCACCCGCATTTGTTTTAAAAACCAGCGGCTCCGAACGACTTCGCGAGCCCCGATTTTTTCGGGGTTGTCGATCTTTTGCGCGGAAACGACCTCGAAACGTTTAGCGAGCTTTCCGTTCCAATCGTAGCCCTCCATTCGCATCAAGGCGCCGCTCGCCTGATCGACCCAGAGAAAAACATTCGAGTATTGCGAGTCGCGCGAAGGCGGGCGGAGATGCAATTTCCAGCAGCGGCGTGTCCGCACATTTTCTTCGCCAAGGACGCGCCCGTCCGGCCAGTAAAGAAACTTGAGTGCGAGATCTTCGTAAGTCACAGCGGTGCCGCGGATCCTTTGCGTCAGCTTCGTGGCGGCAAATTTTTCGGTGCCGGTATCGGTCACCAGGTCGAGTCGCGAGCTGTTCTCGCCGAGCCGCAGCTGCAAAACTTCGTCCGGGTTGGTGAATGAATAGCGGATCACCGGCCCGGTTTGAGTGAGTCGAAACGGAATCAGGGTCTGCTCCTGGCGAAGTTGACCTTGCAGATCGAGCTGCTGCCGGGTCTCGAGCATCCGGACGGAATCGAGAACGTCCTTGGCGGATGGCGGGGCCTGGCCAAAGATCGAGAACGTGAATGCGAAAGAAATGACGAATGACCAATGACGAAGGATGAAGGAATGACGAAACCCGAAGGGCAACCGCGCTATTCGCCGCAGTTTCGTCATTTGAACATTCGAGCTTGTTTCGTCATTCGGCATTCGTCATTCGTGCTTCGTCATTAAACGCATTTGTCTGTCTGAGACTAGCCGACTAGAACTAGAAAGCCGCATCATTCGGACATGGATCAAACACTCTTTCATCTCATCAATGAACGCTGGACGAATCCCGTGCTGGATTTGTTCATGGGCGCGCTCGCCAACGTCGAGGTCTGGCGGCCGCTGCTCATCGGAGTGCTCATTTTCATGGTTGTGTTCGGTGGATTCCGGGGACGCGCTTGTATCTTTTGTCTGCTCGTGGCTGTGGCCATCGCTGAGCCGGTGACTAACCTGCTTAAATCGACGATTGATCGGCACCGACCCAAGCAGGTGCAAAGCGTGCGGCTCGTCCAATTGCATCGAACCCGGCCGGAATTCATGACTGTGTTTCACAGGCCGACGATCCGCTATTCGGATGCGTCCGACCGCACCCGGTCGGGACCGTCATTTCCCTCCGGGCACGTCACGAATAATACGGTGATAGCGCTTTGTTTTACTCTGTTTTACCGGCGCGGCTGGCTTTACTGGATCGTTACGGCGGCCATCGGCTATGGACGGATTTATCTCGGTGCGCATTGGCCGAGCGATGTGATCGCGACGTTCTTCCTGGCGACTGGTGAAACCCTGCTCGTCTTGGCGGCCCTCGAATGGTTGTGGCGGGTGGCGGCGCCGAGATGGATGCCGAACGTTTATGCCCGGCACTCGAGTTTGCTTTTCCAAAGTCCCGAATGACCACCACGCGCGCGGTCTGGCTCTTCATCGCGGCATTAACCGCCATTCGATTGTCGATCTTGCCAACGAGCGACCTCCACTTCGATGAGGCGCATTACTGGATGTGGTCCGAGCGGCTGGCGCCGGCTTATTTCAGCAAAGGACCCGGTGTTGCCTTCGCCATTCGCGCCAGCACGATGATCTTCGGCGCGAACGAATTCGGTGTGCGCTTTTTCAGCCCGATCCTTGGCGCGGGGACAAGTCTGCTCCTGTTTTATTTCGCGCGACGATTGTTCAGCGCGGCCGCCGGGCTCTGGGCCGTGCTCGCGCTCAACATTACTCCCATTTTCAATCTCGGCGCGTTCCTCATGACGATCGATCCATTGTCGATCTTCTTTTGGTTGACGGCCATGTTCAGCTTCTGGCTGGCGCTGGAAAAGAGCCCCGCGTTCTCGTGGTGGTGGCCAGTGACGGGATTGCTCATCGGTCTCGGGTTTCTCTGCAAATACACGAACGCGCTCGAGCTGGTCTCCGTCGTGCTGGTGCTCGCGCTTGCGCCACGATTGCGACAGGAATTTGCTCGACCGGGATTCTATTTATTGCTCGGCTGTTTCGCCATCTGTACGATCCCGCCGATCGTCTGGAACGCGCAGCACGTCTGGATCACGCTCACTCACTTGCGCTCCCGAGGCAGTCTCGAGGAAGGTTTCGGTTTTCATTCGGGCGAGGTCCTCGTATTTCTCGGCCAACATTTCCTCGCTTATTCGCCGCTGCTTTTCCTCGGGCTCGCGTGGGGCGTGATCGCGAGCTGGCGGCGCGTCAATCAGCAGTTCAAGGCGCTGTTTCTTTTCTGGTTCGGGGTCCCGGTGTTCGCTTTTTATCTTGTTCTTTCGATTAACAAAGCGGCGGCTCCGAACTGGGACGCATTGTCGATGTTAGGGTTCGGATTGCTGGCGATTTATTTCTGGCGGGAACGTCTCGCGGGCAGCGCGGTTCTGCGGGCGGCAATGACGGTCGCGATAGCAATCGGACTTCTCATGAGCGCGCTGCCGCTCGACACCGACCTCATTCGCAGCGCCGGATTCAAGCTACCACGAAGCGATCCGAGCGACCGGATGCGCGGCTGGAAAACCGGCACCGCCGCGGTTGAGAACATCCGAAATGATTTGGAGAAAAAACTCGGCGAACAATTGTTTCTCATCTCCGATTCCCGCACGCGCGCCTCGGAAATTTCGTTTTATCTCCACGACAAAAAACCGGAGGGCCCGGGACATCCGCCCGTTTACATCATCGAATCGCAAAACATTCAGAACCAGTTTTCGTTCTGGCCGCGCTACGATCAGTTTGTCGAAGCGAAATCGCTACCGCCTGCGGCTGGCGATCAAGCTTACAGCGAGGAAAACGGAGTGAACCTGTTCGTGGGCCGCAGCGCTCTTTTTATTTGTGACGGGACGAGAACGCGCGTGCCGCATAACATCCAGGCCGGCTTCGAATCGGTCGAGCCGGTCGCGACGATCGACATCCGCCGCTTCGGCGAATCACTCAGAACGTGGCAGGTTTTCGTCTGCCGAAAATATCGCACCCTACCGCTATGAACGAGCCAACCAGCTCGCCGGCGCTGTCTGTGATCGTGCCGGTGTTCAACGAAGAAGAAAACATGTCGATCTTGCAAGGCGAGCTGCGGGCCGCGCTCGGCGGACGCAATTACGAAATCATCTTCGTGGACGACGGCTCGACCGACCAAACATTCGAACGAATCGAAGCGGGGCCGAACATTCGCGTGATCCGGTTCGAACGAAACACCGGTCAAAGCGCCGCGATTTACGCCGGCGCTCAAGCGGCAAAAGGCGCAACCGTTGTGCTCATCGACGGCGATCTGCAGAATGATCCGGCCGATATCCAACGCTTGCTTGCCGAAATCGACCGCGGCGCGGATCTGGTCTGCGGTTATCGCGAAAAACGCAAAGACACATTGGTCAAACGCATGACCAGCCGGATCGCAAACTTTGTGCGGAGTCGTTTCGTCAAAGATTATGTCCGCGACACCGGTTGCACATTAAAAGCGATGCGGCGCGAATGCATCGCGGCGCTCGTTCCGTTCAAAGGGATGCACCGGTTTATCCCCGCGCTCGTCAAGGCCGCGGGTTACCGTCTCGTCGAAGTCCCGGTTCATCATCGGCCGCGCCGATTCGGCCGGAGCAAGTATGGCCTGGGCAATCGCGCGCTTCGCGCCACGATTGACATGTTCGGCGTGCGCTGGCTGCTCTCCCGCCGGCTCGATTACGATGTGAAGCCGGGGGAGCGCTAGAACGTTTCGACCCGGATCCCGCGCTTTGCCAATTGCGCTTGCACGCTATCGGGACCGACGAGATGCGCGGCGCCGACGGCGATGAGTTGCACGCCCGAGCGTTTTAAAAGCTCAGTGATTTTTTCGCTCCACTGGACATTGCGCCGGACGAGAAGCTTGTCGTAAACCTCCGGCTCCTTGGTTCTCACTTCCTCGATCCCGAGTTCATCGATCGTTTTCGTGTCGCCGTTCACCCACGCCTTGGCGAGCGCGTCGACAAGCGCCAATCCTTTGCTCACCTCATCCAACGTGCTTTCGAGAAACTCGATCTGAATGGGTTCGGGCAGGTCCGCGAGAAATCGGATCTGATCTTCCATCGTCTCAAAGCCGAGAACTTTTTCACCGCGCTTTTCCGCCTCGGCTTTGAGGATCATGTCAACGCCGGCATTCGGATCGTAGCCGGCGCTTTGCAATGGCAGTTCGCTTAGAATCATGGCCGCCATCCATGGTCGCATCGGGTCGAGCGTAGATATGGCCATATGATATTGCGCCGCGACGCGGCTCAATTTCTCCTGCTCAGCGGCGCTGAGCTTGCTCGAGAGGCGATGTTGCGGATCGAATCCGTATCGCTGAATCAACGGCAGTGCTACAGCCTGGTTCGTCGGATCGGCTATCTCTAACCAAAGCTCCTCGCTCGCAGCGAGCGCGCCCATCACTTTGGCCCGGTTCCACTCCGTCTCGTGCTTCAACAAATGCATCGTGCCGATCAGGTAAATCGTCGAGTCAGCGTCGCGGATCACCCAGATCGCCGGATCGGCATTTGCGACGCGACTAAAGGCGAGTGTCGCGAGGATTGCCGTCGCGCAGCGAATCACTCCGGACGAGGACAGCGTCATCATCACCCTCGCAGATTAACGGCGGCCGACCCGCTCGAGCAAGCGGCGTGTATCCTAAAACGCGCTTGTCAACCTAATCACCAACGGTAAGCTTGCGCTCCCATTCGGGGAAAGCTGCATGTCGCTGGCTGATCTACTTTCCGCAGAGCAAATCGTTCCCGAGATGAAGGCGACCGAGCGTTGGCCTGCCATCGTGGAGTTGATCGATCTGCTCGTCAGCCTCGGTCAAATCAAAACGGCCGATCGCGACAGCATCCTCGCCGCGCTAAAACAGCGCGAGGAGACGATGAGCACCGGCATTGGCTTCGGCATCGCCATTCCGCATTGTTCGTCCGACCGGCTCGACCAGGTGGTGGCCGCGTTCGGAAGATCGACAACCGGCATCGAGTTCGACGCGCTCGATAATGCGCCGGTGAAATTCGTCGTGCTGTTCATCGTCCCGAAAAATCAGTTCCAGACTCATCTCCGGACGCTCGCCTCGATTGCGAAGTTTTTGAACGACCGCAGCGTGCGCGACCAACTCGCGGCTGCCCAATCGAAAGAGGAAATCCTGTCGATCTTCCAGGATCGCGGGACGAAATGATGTGTAGCGGCGGTCTATGACCGTCGGACGAAATTAATGCGACGCTCATAGAGCGCCGCTACAGTTTCGCAGATTTTCATGGAAACTTTCCAGTCGCTCCTCGCGCACAGATTTAGCGACGCGCTCGCGAAAGCTGGTTTGCCGGAGACGGGCGAACTGACGTCGGCGAGCGACACGCGCTTCGGCGATTACCAGAGCAACGCCGCGCTCGTGCTCGGAAAACAGCGCGGCGAAA
>JBHEMD010000133.1:0-2722 GCA_046262735.1 Chthoniobacterales bacterium
CTCACGATCATTCCATTTCTGGCCTGCCTGGATGACACGTTGCTTCGGCGCATTCTGCCGAAACGGATCGTGGCGCGGGCAGAGAGAGCGGCGCAGGAATCGGAGCCGTCGCGGATCAATAACACGATCACGGTCGCGCTATCGATGCTGGTCGCCTGGCTGAGCATTCCAATTGTCGTGAATCTCGTCGGCAGCCGCCAATTGATGAATTACTCCTTTAGCCGGCTCGACCTCGTGAACACTTACGGCGCTTTCGGAACAGTCGGGCGCGAGCGGGATGAAATAATTTTTGAGGGGACCGATGATGCAGTCATCACCGGCGGCACAAAGTGGAAGGAATATGAGTTTGTCGCCAAACCGGGCGATCCGGACCGGCGCCCGCCTTTCATCGCTCCATATCAACCGCGAATCGATTGGCAAATCTGGTTCGCGGCCATGGCTTCGCCGCAGGAGTATCCGTGGACTCTGCAGTTTGTCTGGAAGCTTTTGCACAACGACGCCGGCACCTTGTCGTTACTTGCGAACAATCCATTTCCGCAGAAACCACCCCACTTCGTGCGCGCACGTCTGTTCCGATACCGGTTCGCGCCTCTCGGCGAAAAGGGCTGGTGGCGCCGTGAATTCATCCATGAATGGCTGCCGCCCTTCTCGGTCGACGATCAACAGCTTCGGGAAATCATTCGGCTGATGAATCCCCGGTCGGTCGAGTGAATCTTGCCCCGGGCATTTCTTCGGTTACAACAAAGCGTGCCCGAACTTTTTCTCGAGGACTTGCAGGTTGGCCAGCGCTTCGGCTCCGATTCCATCGAAGTGACGAAGGAAAGCGTCTTCGAATTTGCGCGCCAATTCGATCCGCAACCGTTTCATCTCGACGAGCAGGCCGCTGAGCGAAGTATCTTCAAGGAACTCACTGCCAGCGGCTGGCACACCGCGGCAATGAGCATGCGGCTTTTCGTGACGGGGAAATTCCAACCGGTGGGCGGCTCGATTGGCCTCGCAGTGGACGAGCTACGGTGGCCTCAACCGGTCAGGCCTGGTGATATCCTGAAGCTTGAAACCGAAATCCTCGACGTGCGCAAATCGCGCTCGAAACCGGACCGGGGAATCATCCGCATCCGGAACCTGACCACGAATCAGCGGGACGAAGTCGTCCAGACGTTCCTGGCGTTTGTCATGATTCGACGGCGGCCGGCGACTGATTGATCACGCCACCGCTGCTTCGGCGAGCTTCTTGCAACCGACGAGATCGAGCTTGCCCGAAGCCAGCACCGGGATCGCATCGATGCGTGAGATTATTCTGGGAATCCAAAGATTGGGAACGCCGGACGCGGTCAGGGCCGCACGGAGTGCGGTTTGATCGATCTCGAGCGTGCTGAGAAGAACGAGCGCTTCACCTTTCGCCGCATCAGGGACACCCATGATCGCGATGATGCGTTCGCCCTGCTCTTCGATGTTGAGCGCACGCAGGATTTTTTGCTCGATCGTTTCATGCGGCACCATCTCACCGCCGATCTTCGAGAAGCGCGAGAGGCGGCCCTCGATGTAAAGGAAACCGTCTTCATCGAAGCGGCCGATATCGCCCGTCATAAACCAGCCATCCTTGAGCACCTCCGCGTTTTGTTGCGGTGCATTGAGATACCCTTCGAAGATGTTCGGTCCGCGCAGCCACAGCATGCCTTGCTCATTCAGCGACAGTTTTGCCGCCGTCGCCGGATCGCGAATTTCCGCCGCGATGCCGGTCAGCATCTTGCCGGTCGAGCCGGGCCGATTCGAGGGCTGGGTGTGTCCCGGCCCCTCGGGGAGATTCACGCTTACGACCGGCGAAGTTTCCGTGAGGCCATACCCTTCGTAAACATGTTTGTCGAAACGCGCCTCGACCGCTTTGCCCAAATCGACCGGCAATTTTTCCGCACCGGCGACGAGCAAACGCAAACTGCGCAGCTGTTGCGGCTCGGCTTTCCGCAAATAAGCGCGAAGAAATGTCGGCGTGGCCAGCATCACGGTGACGTGGTGACGCTCGATCAGCTCCGCGATCTTTTTGGCCTCGAGCGGATTCGGGTAGGTGAGAGCACGGACGCTTTCGAAAAGCGGATAAAACAGCGTCACGGTGCAACCGAAGCTGTGGAAAAAGGGAAGCGACGCGAGCAGGAGATCATCTTTCGTCGCATCGAGCGCGACAGCGAACTGCGCGACGTTGCTCAAAATATTGCGATGACTGAGGACGACACCCTTCGGTTTTCCGGAGCTGCCACTGGTGAAGAGCAGGACCGCCTCGGCGTGATCGCCCACGCTCGGTAATTTCAACATCCCCGCGAGTAAACCCCTCGGCACAACAAGCGCCGCGATCCACCAGAGGAGGATTTTCTTTTTCATTGGCGGCAACGCTTCGTCGAGATGGATCACGTTCGGTGTCCATGGAAAACCCTCGAGGCGTTGGGCCATCGCATGCGCGGTGATGGTCGTCCGCAAGCCGGCTTGCTCGGTCGCAGATTCGATTGCGTCGCGCAAACTGGTGAAGTTGAGATTTACCGGAATTTTCCCGGCCAGGATCACCGCAAGGTTCGCGACGAGACCGCCTTTGCCAGGCGGCAGGACCACTCCAATCCGTTTCTCTTCCGGATACGCTTTTTGCAGATGGCGCGCCAACGTCATCGCGACGCCGAGCACTTTGCCGCGGACTAATTTGCTCCCGTCCATTCCATCGACGAGTCCGGTCCGAAAG
>JBHEMD010000134.1:0-2741 GCA_046262735.1 Chthoniobacterales bacterium
CTAACTACAATTAGACGAATGTTCGCAAAACATCACGAAGATTTCTTCGTCTAATTCCGGATTGAAATTTGGCGAGGTGATCATTTAGGCTGGCAGGCAGATTGCACCCGATTACAGGTCAGTTCGGCGGCCCGGGCAAGCCGAAATTGCTCGATCAACTGCGCAGTTTCATGCGCACGCGACGCTACAGCCTGCGGACTGAGCAGGCTTATTTGGATTGGATTCGCCGATTCATCCTTTTCCATGGGAAACGGCATCCGCGGGAAATGGGCGAGAATGAGATTGTAGAGTTTCTGACGCACCTGGCGATAAAGCAAAAGGTTTCGGCCTCGACACAAAACCAGGCGTTCAGCGCGCTGCTCTTGCTCTACCAGCAGTTCCTGGGGCGCAAACTTCAGCGGCTCGATGGCGCGTTGCGGTCGAATCGACCGACGCGCTTGCCGGTAGTATTGACGCGCGAGGAAGTGCGGGCGGTGCTTGGGCATGTGCGGCCACCATATCGTCTGATGGCAGAGTTACTCTACGGCAGTGGGCTTCGACTCCTCGAATGCCTAAGATTACGGGTCAAGGACGTCGATTTTGGTTATGGCCGAATAACCATTCGGGACGGCAAAGGTGAAAAAGATCGGGTCACGATGTTGCCCGGTCGTTTGCGCCGGCCGCTGCAGGAACACCTGGCGCATGCCAGGGCGGTGCATGAGCGCGACTTGCAGCTAGGCTTTGGGTTGGTGTATTTGCCGGAAGCTCTGGAGCGGAAATACCCGAGCGCGAATCGCGCATGGATGTGGCAGTATGTTTTCGCAGCGGTGAAGCGGTCGCTTGATCCAATGTCTGGCCGAGTGCAGCGCCATCATGTGCAAGAGAAGTTGCTGCAGGACGCGGTCAAGAAGGCAGTCTTAGCGGCGGGAATCACCAAGCCGGCAAGTTGTCATACGTTCCGACATAGCTTTGCCACACATCTGTTGGAAGATGGCTACGACATCCGCACTGTGCAGGAGTTACTCGGTCACAAAGACGTGCGAACGACGATGATCTATACGCACGTGCTGAATAAGCCCGGCATGGGAGTGCGCAGTCCGCTCGATTAAGGGCAAAAGGCAGGCGTCGCGCTTCGCGAGACCGACAGCAGCGATCGAATCGCGGGCGGGATGGAGTCATGGCTGTTGCAGATGGAATGGGGCCGCCTTGAAGTAGCTCGGTTCTGGTTCAACACCGAGGGATTCAGTTATTAAATGGAATCGTTCCAATTGGAATTACAATGGCTCGAGCACAAAACGGAGCGGCTGAATTGGGAAACGGACCGGCTGAATTACAAAGCAGAGTGGCTCGAGCAGCAAGTGGAGCGGCGCGATTACAAAACGGAATGGACGTGCGCAAGATCGACAAATCGCACGCGGAGACGACCGGCCACAGGCCGGTGGCTACAGGTAAAGCGCGCTGTTTTGATTCGTTAGGCGGCGGTGCTGCCGATTTCGTCTTGCAAGAAACTGATGAGCAGGCGGAGACGCTGGTTGAGAGAAGGTTCTTCGAGAATGCGTTGCCGGCGCAGCGGATCATTGACGAAGGTGGAGGCGACGAGGTCGGCGAGCATTTCGAGATCGCTGAGTTGAGAAAGGTAGCGGTCGACCTTCGCGGGAAGCTGGCGGCCGTCGCGTTTTAATTTTTTGTACAGTTCGAGCACTTTTTCGCCGAGCGCTTCGGTTTGGACGGTGGTGGCGTCGCGCGATTCGATGATGTCGATCTTGGCCACGGGGAAGGGCGATTCTTGTTCGAAACTGGCGAAGCGGACACGCTGCAAACCTTGCAGGATCAAATTCGAAGTGCCGTCGCCACGACCGACGCAAGCGCGAATGAGACCGACGGTGGCAAGATGGAAGAAATCTTCCGGCTCCTGCCATTGCGGGCAGCTTGGTTTGATCAGCGTGACACAAAACATGCGTTGATGGTTGAGCGCGTGGTCGAGCATTTCGCGATAGCGCGGCTCAAAAATGTAAAGCGGGAGCAGTGCGTACGGGAAAAGCACGGCGCCGGGGAGAGGCATCACCGGCACTGCATCAGGCAAAATTACGGACCCAGCTTTCACAATCCGTCCGTCCCTGCGTCCATCTTTAACGCAGCAAGCGCGGAACGCAATTGCGCGAGCGAGATTTGTCCTTCGACGCGTGGCCGCCCGATCGCAGCGTAAATCAGCACCGAACCGCGCCGGGCAAGCTCGACGCGCGCGACTCGACCGAGTTTGCCGATGCCCATGGCGCTGATTGGAAGATTTCGCCTTCGCCCGGCTACGGCGCGGCAAGCATCTGGCTCGTCGAAAAATCCGATCAAACGCGCGAGCTGCTCGCGCGTATCGGTGCGGGTGGCGACCTTGAAAATGTCGGCGCCGGCCGCGCGCGCGGCGCGAGTGTTCGCGCGCAGCCGCGACACACTGGGAGTTGCTTTGAAATCGTGGACCGAAACAATGAGTCCGATGTGTTGGCGGCGCGCCTGAAGCTGAACCGACCGGAGCTCGCGCCGCGCGCGCAGTTCGATGTCGATGTAAGCAGCGCAGTCGAGAAACTGGCGGAGTAACGTCGCGCGGCGCAGTGCGCTCAGATTGTTTGAGCCGCCTTCGCGCGGATGGCGCGCGGTAATGATCAAGGGCGCGCGGAGAGAGCGGATCGCCGCGGCGATGTGATCGAGAATCGGGTAGAGAGAATCCAATCGGACTTCAAAAAGATCAGGCGATGGCCGAAGCTGAGAAG
>JBHEMD010000135.1:0-3077 GCA_046262735.1 Chthoniobacterales bacterium
GCGCACGGTTTTGCCGTTCAAATAACGAAAAACTTCTTCGAGCGGAAAGGAATGTTGCGTGCCCAGCGAAAGCACAATGGCATCGTCGGTCGCTGCGGCTTGCAGTTCGAAATTGAACGAGCGACAAAATCGTTTTCGCAAAGCCAGGCCCCAGCCGCGATTCACGCGAATGCCGAACGGAGAATGAATGACAAGCTGCATCCCGCCCGATTCATCGAAGAATCGCTCCATCACCAGCGTCTGCTGCGACGGAATCGCGCCGAGCGCCCGGTAAGTGTCCGCAAAATAATCGGCGATTTGTTGAGCGGCTTCTGCCGGCAACTTCATTTCAGACACAAGCCAGTCGCAAACGTTTCGCCCTTCGCTGAGCAATTTTTCGATTTCGATGCGCAGATTGGAAACCGCCTGAGAAAGTTCCGACGTTCGCGCCGGTGCTTCGCCGAGCCAGAATGGGATTCCGGGGGGTTGACCTTTGGCGTCCTCAACCCGAACGACGCCGGAGTTCACGCGCAGAATTCGCCACGACCTGTTCCCGAGTTGAAAGATGTCGCCCGCCAGACTTTCGACGGCGAAGTCTTCGTTCACTGTGCCGACAAAAGTTTCCGACGGTTCGAGGACAACGCGATAGTCGGCATTGTCGGGAATGGCGCCGCCGGAAGTTAGCGCAGTCAGTCGCGCCCCGCGCCGGCCGCGAATGCGATGGTTCACCGCATCGTGATGAATCAACGCCGCGCGCCGGCCGCGCTTTGTGCTAAAACCCTCGGCCAGCATTTTGATGACATCGTCGAATTCATCGCGGGAGAGATTCCGATAAGGCCAGGCGGAACGGGCGAGCTCGAAAAGTTCCTCCTCGGTCCAGCCTTCGTTCTGGTCCGACCCGTGACTGCCGCTCCTTGAAATCGAAGTCGCGGCAACAATCTGCTGGGCTAAAACGTCGAGCGGTTTTTCAGGAATCAGTAATCGATCCAGCTCGCCACGGCGGACCGAGCGTATCAGCGCGGAGCATTCGAGGAGTTCATCCCGGCTTAACGGGAAAATGCGGCCCTTCGGCAAACCAGCGCGTTTGTGCTCGGCGCGACCAACGCGTTGCAACAGCGTCGCGATGGAACGCGTCGTGCCGAGCTGGCAGACAAGATCGACCGCGCCGATGTCGATGCCCAGCTCGAGCGACGCGGTTGCGACGAGCGCTTTGAGTTCGCCGCGTTTCAGGCGGTCCTCGGCGTCGAGTCGCAGTTTGGCGGAGAGACTGCCGTGATGCGACGTGACTGCATCGGCGCCGAGCAATTCGCTCAAGTGATGCGTCACCCGCTCGGCCATTCGGCGCGTATTAACGAAAATGAGCGTCGTGCGATGCTCCTGGATCAGTTCGGCAAGGCGCTGATAAATTTCCTCCCAAATTTCGTTCGACATCACCGCTTCCAGCGGCGACTTCGGCAGTTCGATCGCGAGATCCAGTTCGCGGCGATGACCGATGTCGATGATTGCGCAATTCGGGTTGCCGCTTTGATCGATATTGCACGTGCCGACCAGGAAACGCGCGACTTCCTCAATCGGTTTTTGCGTCGCGGATAAGCCGATTCGCTGGAGAAAACGTTTCGTCAGCGCCGCCAGCCGCTCAATGCTCAGCGCGAGATGCGCACCGCGCCGATCGTCCACCACGGCGTGGATTTCATCGACAATCACCGTCCGGACGCTGCTCAGCATCCCGCGCCCGGAGTCGGACGTGAGCAGTAGATACAAGGATTCCGGTGTGGTGACGAGAATGTGCGGCGGATGTTTGATTAGCGCCTGGCGTTGCGCCGCGGTCGTGTCACCGGTGCGAACTTCGGCGCGAAGATCGACATCGTGGCCTTCTTGCTTCAACAATTCACGAATCCCCGCGAGCGGTTCCTGGAGATTTTTGCGAATGTCGTTGCTCAGCGCTTTGAGCGGCGAGACGTAAACAATCTGCGTCTCGTCGGGCAACTCGCCCGCCAGGCCTTCCCGGAACAGCACATCAAGCGACGCGAGAAACGCAGCCAACGTTTTGCCCGAGCCGGTCGGCGCCGAGATCAGGACGTGTCGGCCTGACTGAATTTCCGGCCAGCCGCGTATCTGCGGCTCGGTCGGCGATACGAACGTTTGCTCGAACCACCGCGCGATCGCGGGATGAAATTGAAAGCGCTGCATGCAACGGGTGGAAAAACCGGAACCGTAAACTTAATTAGGAGCGCGACAAAAGAAAGGCACGTTGTAGCTGCCGCCGTCACTGGCGGCAGAACCAGTGATTGTGACGAAAGGGCTGCCGCCGGTGACGGCGGCAGCTACAACTTCGTGCGCAACGCGATCACCTCGCGCAGCATGCGGAGGCTGTCGTGGATAAAATCAACTTTACTGCCTTCGGCGTGGTTCCAGCGCACGGGAATCTCGCGGACGCGCAGGCTGGCGCGTTGCGCGAGAAAGAGCAGCTCGACGTCGAAGGCGAAACCCTGGATGCGCGCCGCTTCCAAAATGGGCCGGCAAATCTCGAGCCGAAAGGCTTTGAACCCACACTGTGTGTCCCAAAAAGGAAGTCCCGTTGCGACGCGCACGAGCAAATTGAAAACGCGCCCGGCATATTCGCGCCGCCACGGCTGATGAACGCCGATCAGGCTGCGGTCGAGCCCGCGCGAGCCGAAAGCAAGATCGACATCTCCACTGGCGATCGGCTCAATCACTTTTGGAGTTTCGCTCAGCGGCGTCGAGAGATCGGCATCGAAAAACAAGCCGAGCGACCGTTGCGCCGAGAGCAAACCGGAGCGCACCGCCGCGCCTTTGCCGCGATTCGGAAAATTTTCGAGCAAGCGTGTGTCGGTCTGCGCCGTCGCCAAAACTTCACGCGCGATTTCCGGCGTCGCATCGGTCGAGCCGTCGTTGACCACGATCAACTCGCTTTGCGGGCTGGCGTCGCGCAAATAATCGAGCGTCAGGCGCAAGGTTTGCCCGATCCGCGCAGCTTCATTGAAACAAGGAATGACGACGGAGAACGGCGGGAGCATGACTTGAAGTAGCGCAAGCGTCTCGCTTCCGGCCATCAAATTCGCAAGCGAGACGCTTGC
>JBHEMD010000136.1:0-10038 GCA_046262735.1 Chthoniobacterales bacterium
CAAGCTCGAGACGGTGCCCGACCGCTACACGACGCGCATCATGGATTTAATGACGCCGCTCGGCATGGGGCAGCGCGGGCTGATTGTCGCGCCGCCGCGCACCGGCAAGACGACACTGCTGCACCACATCGCCGATGCCGTGACGAAAAATCACAACGACATGCATGTCATCATCCTGCTCGTCGATGAGCGCCCGGAAGAAGTCACCGATTTTCGCCGGTCCCACCCGACGGCCGAGCTGATGGCCAGCTCCAACGATAGCGACATCAAGAGTCACACCCGCATTGCGCAGCTCGCGATCGAGCGCGCCAAGCGCCTCGTGGAAGCGGGCAAGCATGTTTTCATCCTCCTCGACTCGATCACCCGAACGGCGCGCGCCTTTAACAATGCGCTCGCCGGCGGCGGTCGCACCATGAGCGGCGGCATCGACGCTCGCGCCATGGAGATCCCGCGAAAGATCTTCGCCGCCGCGCGTAACACCGAGGAAGCCGGCTCGCTCACGATTGTCGCCACCGCGCTAATCGAAACCGGCAGCCGAATGGACGAACTCATTTTCCAGGAATTCAAAGGCACTGGCAACATGGAGATGGTGCTTGATCGCAAAATCAGCGATCAGCGCATCTACCCGGCGATCGACATCTTCCTGTCCGGCACCCGCCGCGAAGAATTGCTCCTGGAGCCATGGGAACTGGAGAAAATCAATCTCATTCGGCGTGGCCTCGCCGGTCACAAACCCGAAGAGGCCATTCAGCGTTTGCTCATGTTCGTGAAAAAATTCCCCACCAACAAGCAGATGCTGAAGGAGATCCCCGGCTAGTAGCACAGCCACGTCGCCGGTGCGGCCGGCCGGAGTTGCGCCTGCCGAATCTGTGAGCGATCCGCAACATTCGCCGCCGATACAACGACGCTTTTGGCCGCGTCGGTTGCGCTTGCGAAAAATCTTTCAGCGCCTGACCGGCAGCCAATGCAGGCAGTCGCTCTCCGAACTAAGCACGCCGCTCACTCATCGCGCGGTGCTCGAAGCAGCGAAACGGGCTGCCGGAAACGAACTTCACGGCGATCATCTCGATATCGGCAGCGGGACCGGCGATTTGCTTCGCCTGTTCGCCGCGCATTTTCCGCTGCGCTCGTTCGCCTGCGACTACACCGACCAGTTAATGAAAATTTCCGGCCAGCAGGTGGAAATTGTCGATCTTAACCGCGAGCCGTTACCCTTCGCCGCCAACCGTTTTGCTCTCGTGACTTGCGTCGAAACAATCGAGCATCTGGAAAACTTTCGCGAGCTCATCCGCGAGATTTATCGCGTTCTGCAACCCGGCGGTCTCGCAGTTTTCTCCACACCAAACATCCTCAATCTGCGCTCCCGCTGGCGCTTTCTTACCTCCGGATTTTACAATCTCTTTGGCCCGCTCGCGTTGGACGAGCCGAGCATCCACAGCACGCGTGGCCACATCAATCCGGTGAGCTGGTTTTACCTCGCGCACGCGCTGCTCAGCGCAGGTTTCCAAAATCTGCGGCTGAGCGTGGACAAATATCAGCGCCGCTCGTTCCTCGCGTTCCCATTGCTGGCGTTGCCGATTTATCTCGGCAACCGCATCGTTTCTTATCGCGACGCGCAGAGATACCGAACGCTGGATGACCGCAACGCGTTTCTTGTCCGTGCCATCAACTCGCGCGACCTGCTCTTTGGCCGCACGTTAATCGTCGTCGCAACCAAGCCGCGATGAAAGCGAAAGAACTCGAATGGGAAGTCCTCCCGCCGGAGGACAAACAACGGCGCGCCATCCTCGAGCCGCTCTTTAAATGGCTAGCCCTCATTATGGACGATTTTCTCCGCGTCCCCGGCACGAATTTCCGCGTCGGCCTCGACCGGATTATCGGTCTTCTTCCGGGGCTGGGCGACACAGCGTCGGCAATCACGTCGGCGCTCGCCCTCGTTTATGCCGCGCGCTGCGGTCTGCCGAAAGTTGTGCTCGCGCGCATGGCCGCGAACATTTTGATCAACGAGTTGATCGGCGTGATCCCCGGTATCGGCGACGCGTTTTCCTTCTGGTTTAAATCCAACAAGCGCAATTACGAGCTGCTCCAGCGTCATCGGCTGGTCCCGGGCCGATCGCGAAAAGGTGACTGGATTTTCCTGATTGTGGTGCTTGCACTGCTTTTCGTCATTGTTTGCGCAGGACTGGTTGTGAGTCTCCTGATCTTGCGGGCGATCGGAAACTCGCTCGGCCACGCCTAAGCCGGAGCGGGCGTGATGTAGCGCTGGTAAAGCGCGTGGAGCGTCTCGCGCGCGCATTGATAGTAGCGCGCGAAACTGCTCGCGTCTTCGTAGCCGAGCCGCCTCGCCAGTTTGTCCTGCTCGTCAGGCGCCGCCGGCAGACGCGCGATACTCTGATTTTCAAATCGCCGCAGCGCGATTTCGCAGCGCCGCAGCAACTCATATGCTTCCTCAGCCGCCATCGCGTCGGATTTCGAAATCATCCCGGATTCGCGCAAGATCGACAATGCCTCGCGCCAATTGGGACCCCACGTCCCGGAGCGCATCTGGAGGGCCTGCACCAGAAATTCAGCTTCGATGATTCCACCGGTGCCGGTTTTGAAATCGAGAAAGTCGGAGCGGCTGCCACGTTCGCGGCGAATCCGTTCCAGCATGTTGTCGATCCTGGCGAAAAGATCGGGCTGCTGGCCCGCTGCTCGCCAGACGTCCCTGGCGAGGGCGATGAATTCTTCCTGGTCTGGGCCAACAACCGGGCACGCGCGCGTGAGCGCCTGTAGCTCCCACAGTTGCGCGCGCCCACAGTAATAGCGGCGATAGGCGTCAATCGAACCGACGAGCGGGCCTTTTTCTCCTTCCGGCCGCAGCCGCGCATCCACGCGTGGCAGGGCGCCGTGAGCGCTCGGTTGCGCCATCGTGGACAAAAGCTTTTGTGCCTGCCGATCTTCGTTGCCGACGAAAATAACGTCGAGATCCGCGCCATAACTGATCTCGTGGCCCCCGAATTTTCCGAGAGCGATGATTGTCAGGTTTTCGCCGCCGAGAATTTCGTTCACCGAAATCAGGCAGGCCTCAGCCAAATCGGATTGTTCCTGGCAGATGGCCGCGAGATCGCTTAATCCGAGCAGATCACGAAAGAAGATTCGCAGAAGCTGCCTCTGGCGATAAGCGCGGACATGATCCAGGGGCGATCCGCTTTTCTCAGACGCACGCAAATTGCTCAAGTGATAATCGAGGTCGCCAGGTCGATCGAGATTGCGGTCACGCGTGATTTCTTCGAGCAGATGCGGATGGCGCGCGAGCAAATCGGCGGCAAAGCGGCTGGCATCGAACGTTTTCACAAGCAGCTCGAGCAAGCGCGGATTAACGACCAGTAGTTCGAAAAGCCGGCTTCGGAGTCCATACGCTTCAGCGAAGCGGACCAGCCGCGTGAGAGTTGCGTCCGGATCAGCCACGCGCGCGAGCTGAGTCAAGAGGAGCGGCTGTAGTTTGCGAAAACCCTGGCGGGTCCGCCGCGAAACATGACCGCTGCTGTGAGCTTCCCCGAGATCCGCGACGGCGCGTTCGGCCAGCAATCGGTCCCGGAAAAATCCGAGATCGAACGAGCCGATCTCTTTGCCCGGCGGCGCCTCCGCTATGATGCGCCTAAAAATCGCGCGCACCGCCAGCATCTCACGCTCCAGCGCTGTCTGGAATTTTTCGGCTGACGCAAACCCGAGGCTCAATCCGACGCGACGCAGGGGCTCTGAATTTGCGGGGACGGTATGAGTTTGTTCTTCCGCCTCAACCTGCAAACGGTGCTCGGTGCGGCGCAGAAACCGGTAGGCGCGCTCAAGATCGACAACTTCGTTTTTCGGGATTAGCTCCAGCCCGGCCAGGCCGCGGAGCGCCTGCAGCGTGTTCGGCTCCTGGAGAAATGTGTGTCGAGCGCCGTGGACGAACTGCAGGGTTTGCACGATGCACTCGATTTCGCGAATGCCACCGCGGCCGAGCTTCACATCCCGCCCCAGTTTGCTGTGACCGACAACGTCGCGCTCGATCCGCCGCTTGATAGTGGCGATCTCCTCCAGCAGATCGGGCGTCGGACTTTTTGGGTAAATGAAAGGTTGAAGCTGGCGCAGGAATTCGTAGGCCACTTCGCGACTACCGGCCACGCCGCGCGCTTTGATCAACGCGAGTCGCTCCCACGTCTCGCCGAACCCGCCGTAATAATGCTCCATGCTTTCGAGCGAGCGCGCGAGCGGTCCGGCGGATCCTTCCGGTCGCAACCGCAGATCGACTCGCAAGAGCGCCCCTTCCGGGTCCGCAGCGGAAAAGCTCTCCAGGATTTTTTCGCCGAGCCGATTGAAAAACTGGTGATACGAGAGCTGCGGCGACACCTCGCTCTCGTCGCCGTAGACAAAGAGAAGATCGACATCGGAACTGTGGTTCAGGTCGCGGCCGCCGAGTTTTCCGAGCGCGATGATTGCAAATTCGCTTTTGGGCGAGCCAAGCTGCTCGCGCAATTGGCCGTTCCAATAATCGAAGACGCGTCGGATACATATCTCGGCGATTTGCGAAAGCTCAGTCGTTGTTTCTTCGAGTGAGGCGGCATCGGCCACTTCGCGCAAAGCAATCCGCACCATTTCGCGGCCTTTCCATCGGCGGAGCGCGCGGAAGTTTTGAACTGCAATCGAATCGCCGTAGTTCGCCTGTGCCTGTAAGCCAGCTGCCATTTCTGTGCGATCCCGCGCAGACAGGCAGACCTCCGGCTGCTGGAGCCAGAGCAAAATCCCGGGGTCGCGGACGATGCGCGTCGCGCAAATGGTCGAGACGGCGAGCAGATGAAGCAATGCCGCTTCGCCGAGGGGAAATTGTTCGACAAGATCGACAAGCGAAGAAGCGCTCGCTCGCCACTGCTGCTCCAGTTGCAATAGCGTCCGCTCGACCTGTGAGGAGTTCAGTGATTCGGCGGCCTTCTCTCTGATCCACGGATGCACTGCACAAACATACACTTTTGGAATGCGGCGACAGGATCGCGGTCGTGCTGAATCCGTGAGTATAGGCGGGCGCTGAATCCAGCGCGCGCTAATTCTTCTGGAGAATCGTCTCGCGCGCTCTGGCCAGGCTGCGCCGCTCGCTGCGGCTTAAACTGTCGATGCCGTGCTTCGCGATTTTCTCCAGCACCGGATCGACTTCTTCGCTGATCAACTGCTCGACTGTCATGCGCGCGTATCGTTGCGTCTCTTCGCGCCGTTCCCGCAGAAAACGCTGGAGCCAGGACGGCCGGCCGAAACCCAGCAGGTGCGCATAAAGCCACCCAGCGGCGCAACCGCCGAGCAACGCACTGTGAGCAACGACGGCGCCGCGGTCGATACATAACAAAACGATGGCCAGCGCGCAGGTGATTTGTGCGACGTGTTTTGCCTTGACGCGAATCCGCAGAAAAAAAAGCGCCCCTGGGACCAGCTCCAGCTCAGGAAGAACCGCGGCATACGCGACGACGATCGCGGCAATGCCACCCGAGGCCGCAAACAAGACCGATTGCGGCGGCATCAGAAAAAGATGACCAAGCTCGCCCGCAATCGCGCCGGAGACGTAAAGATAAAAAAAATGTCGCCGGCCCAGAATCGTTTCCAGGTCGCGCCCGAGCAGGCACAAGACAAACAGGTTTGCGAGGAAATGCCACGGTCCAAGGTGCAGGACGCTCGCCGTGACAAACTGCCAGGCATAGGCATCGCGTACTGTCTGATCGCTGATGCCAAGGTAGGCTCGCGCAAAGTCCGGGTCGGAAAATTGAAGAACCATCTGCGCGGCGAACACCGCCACGTTTACGCCGATCAACGTGAACAGAACGGCCAAGGCGCGCCGGCTGCGCTGCCGTGCGAAAGACGACGATTTTCGCCCGGAGAGCCGCATTGCCCGAGCGTATCGCAACGCGGAAAAATTGTCGATGACTCTTACTGCGGTAACGGCGGCGCGAGCACGCGCAGGCGTTGGTCGCGGATGGCAAACTCGACCGGACAGTTGCCGGCCAACTCCCCGTCCACTTCCACCGGCACGTCCTGGTCGCTCGTTATTCGAAGCCGGCGGGTTTGGAAGTATTCTACTTCGGGTAAACGAATGTCCGAGCTGAAAAAAACGTCCTGCAGATATTTGATGATCTCGAGATAGCCGAGTTGTTTGAAGGCGACGACGTCAAGCAAACCGTCGTCATTCGCGGCGTGTTTGAAGAACGGAAAGGGGCCGCCGTAGTGCCGGCCATTTCCGATCAAGACGAAGGAACTGTCGCGTATCGGGCTGTTTTCCGACTCTACGAACAAGCGCGGCGGCTGGCGTGCGGCAATCTGCGCCGCGGAAATGAGGTAGCTGAGGGGACCGAAATTGCGCTTCAGAGCGAGACTGGTTTCTTTCACCGCCTGGGCATCGAGTCCGACGCCGGCGAGTTGGACGAAGTATTTGCCGTTGGCAGATGGAAGATCGACAACGCGCGTGTGATTGGCTTGGATGACGTCCCAGCAGGACTGCAGATTGTGCACCGACAAGCCGAGCTCGGTCGCAAACACATTGACAGTGCCGACCGGTAACAGCCCGAGCACTGCCGAGCTGCCGGCCAAACCGTTTACCACTTCGTTGATCGTGCCGTCCCCGCCGGCGGCAACAATTTTCTGGAACCCTTCCTCGACCGCGTGACGCGCAAGTTCGGTGGCTTCGCCCGGTTGATCCGTCGCGCGCACCGGGCACTCACGGGCGAGTGACTCCACCTGATCACGCCAGCGGTTCGCGCGGTCGCTGTGTGCCGCCGGGTTTAAGATCACGATCGTAGTATTCAAAAGGACAAATCAACGCGCCGTTTGGTGTTTGCTTCACATCTGCTCGGGCTAAGTTCTTGGATGCGAAAAATTTGGCGGGTCGCATTGTCTGTCTGCGCCGCGGTTGTCGGCCTGATCGGCATCATTTGGATCGGGCTCAACCTCTATGTGCAATCGCAAGGGACACAAGCACGGATTCAGCAGGAACTCAGCCACCGTATTGGCGCGACCTTGCGCATCCGCAGCATCAGCGTGACGCCATGGGGCAGCCTCAGTTTGAACGGGATCAGTATCCCGCCGCTTTCACCGGCAAACACGAGTGATTTTTTGAGTGCAAAAAGTTTTCATCTTCATCTGCGACTGCTCTCGCTTTTTTCCGGGAGAGTGGTGATCAACAAAGTTTCGCTCGACGATCCGACGGTGGTCTGGCCACAGGATGCTGACGGGCGCTGGCGGCTGCCCAGCACTCCATCGCGAGCCGCTGCGACGCCGCGGCCAAGGGCGGAGCGCACACCGGCGATATCTCCAAAGGCCCGCGGGGCTGCGCTCGTTCCCGAGGTCCGTCGTCTAAAGATAACCGGCGCTAATTTCAAATTTCTCGATCACTCCGGGAAACTGATCGCGATTTTCGAAGGCGTTAATTTTCACTCGAATGTGCGGCGGCCGCTCGAACTGAACGGCAGTGCTAAAATCGCGAAGATCTCCCTGCGCGATCGATTTTTTATCAACGATCTGCGATCGCCGCTGCACTACGATGCCACCGCCTTGGAACTGCCGAAGATCTCGGCGCGCGCGGGCAAGGGAAACATCGCCGCCAGCTTCGCCATGCAGCCGGAACGCGAAGGCTCACCCTTCAGCGTGAACGTAGAATTTAAGAACGTCGACGCCGATCAGATTGTCTCGGATGCGCATGGTCCGGCGGGAATGCTGCAGGGTAAACTCGACGGCAAGCTGGAAGCGGGGGGCAAAACGGCTGATCCCAACGCGTCGAGCGGCTCGGGTGAGATCGTGCTGCGCGACGGCAAAGTCCAGCAGTATAGTTTGCTCGTGGCGCTCGGTCAGGTGCTCCAGATCGAAGAGCTGATGCAGCTGCAGCTCGACCAAGCCGAAGCCAAATATCATCTCGCCGCCGGGTTGATCAGCATTGACGAACTCGTTTTGCGTTCGCCTAACATGCGACTCTCCGCCAACGGCACAGTCAGCTTTGAAAGAAAACTCCAGCTCGACGCGCAGCTCGCCGTTAATGACAAAGTTCGCGCAAAGCTATTCAAACCGGTTCGCGAAAACTTTCTGCCGATCAGCGAACCCGGGTACTCCGCAGTCAATTTCCAGGTAAGCGGCACACTCGACCGCCCCAAATCTAACCTCGTCGAAAGAATGGTCGGACGTGACCTGAAAGATTTGGTGAGCGGGCTCTTCGGCGGGAAGAAATCAAAGAAGAAAAAAGAACCGGAAACATCCCCGGCCGAGGCCGGGCAGACCACGCCGACGCCGGCCCCGATGCTCGACGTTGCGCCCGCGGCCGCGACCGGTTCGCCCCCGCCGACGCCATGAGAGTTGTCGCCGGCTCGGCCGGCGGAATTCAGCTCGAAGTCCCCAAACGCGGCGTTCGCCCGACGATGGATCGGGTCAAGGCCGCAATCTTTTCCAGTTTGGCTGACAAAATTCCGGGTGCGCGTGTTCTCGATCTTTTCGCCGGCAGCGGCGCCCTCGGCATTGAAGCACTGAGCCGCGGCGCCGCGTCCGCGCTGTTTGTCGAGCAAGATCGACAATCGACCGCGGCGATCGAAAAGAATCTCGTCAAAACGCGCCTGGAAGCTCGCGTCCGTCAGCAGGATGCATTTGATTTTCTGCGCCAGTTCAATTCATCGCAAAAATTCGACGTGATCTTTGCCGATCCGCCTTATGAGAAAACAACGTCAGGGGAAAGCTTCACGGACAAACTTTTGACGAACGAAAATCTGCCGACCCTGCTTTCCTCCGAAGGGATTTTTGTTTTGGAGAAACGACCGGGCGAAACATTGCTCGAGACGGACCGGTGGCGTTTGACGCGTCAGAAGATTTATGGCGCCACGGAAGTGCTTTTTCTATCCGCAACCCGCTCTCCGCGACTTGTCCGACGTGGCCTTGGCGGAGGCAGATCCGCAATTCCGTGATTCGTTTCCTCTACAATCTTCTCTGGCCACTCGGGTTGCTATTTTTCCTGCCCGGATATCTGAGAAAAATGCTCCGGCGCGGCGGTTACCGGGACAAATTCGGCCAGCGGCTTGGGATTTACGACATTGGTGTTCGCACGCGCCTCGCCCTGGGAAGATCGACATGGTTACACGCCGTCAGCGTTGGCGAAGTCGGCATCGCACTGAAACTGGCGGCGCAACTGCGGGGGTTGCGATCCGATCTGCGTTACGTTCTGACGACGACAACCACGACCGGGTTCGCGTTTGCCAATCAAAATGCGCCGGCATGGCTGGAAGTGATGTATAACCCGCTCGACTTTTGGCCGGTCGTGCGGCGCGCGTTCGCCGTCATTCGGCCGGAGCGGATCGTTCTCATCGAAGCGGAAGTCTGGCCGAATCTCGTCGCTGAGGCGCACGCGCGCGGCGTTCCGGTGATGCTCGCGAACGCGCGTCTCTCGACTCGGTCCGAGCAAAGGTTCCGCCGGTTTCGATTTTTCGTCGCACCGACATTCCGTTTGCTCGACCTGGTGTGCGTCGTTGAACCTGAGGACATTGATCGCTGGGCTGCTTTGGGCGTCGACCGGGCCCGCATTCATGAGACCGGCAGCATCAAATACGACGGCGCAAACGTCGAACCTGATCCAACCGGGCCGCTCGAAGTGTTGCGCGCACTCGAGATCGATGATCGCCCCCCGGTGCTACTCGGTGGCAGCACGCATCCCGGTGAAGAGGATGTCATGGCGCAAATCTTTCGCGAATTACGCGACGAGTTCAGCAATCTGCTGCTGATTGTTGCACCACGCCACGCCGAGCGCGCGACTGAAGTGCAGCGCACATTGGAACTGCTCGGCTTGCGAGTTGTGCGGCGCTCGCAACCGGCCCGGATCAGCGGCAACGTCGATTGCATATTGCTCGACACCACTGGCGAGCTGCGAAATTGGTACGCGATCGCTACGGTCGTCTTCGTTGGGAAGAGCCTCCTCGCTCACGGCGGCCAAAATCCCGCTGAAGTCATTGTCGCGGGCAAACCCGTTGTCTTCGGCCCGCACATGGAAAATTTCGCAATCTTCGCCCG
>JBHEMD010000137.1:0-20043 GCA_046262735.1 Chthoniobacterales bacterium
CCAGCCTCTCGCGCAACGCAGCCATTTCTTTTTCCAGTTCGGCGACGTCCTCATCGGCTTGCCTGGCCTGCTGCTCCAGGGTCGCTTTGTCGGATTTAAGGTCGTCGATCTTGCGGGCGGCCTCTTCCTGCTCGCGTTCGAGGAGCGTAATCCTGGCGGCGGCACTTGATTGCGCGAGTTGTGCGGCCTCGTGGCGGACGCGCGTTTCGTTTAGTTGCTGCGCGGCTGCTTCGATCGTGGCTTTGATCTGGTCGCGCTTCTCCAGGAGCGACTCGCGCCGGGCCGCGCAGTCGGTTTCTTCCTTTTGCAGCACGGCGATCTGTGCTTTGCGCTCGAGCAGCGAATCGGCTCGCACCTCGCTGCTCCCGCCGAACACGATCCCCTCCGCCGAGATGAATTCGCCGTCGAGCGTTGCCATCGCCAGACCTGGCTCGTTTTTCTTGCAGGCCACCGCTTTTTCGAGGTCAGGGAAAATTACAACGCCGTTGAGCAATTGATTTAAAAGCGGCTCGAGCGAGCGCGGCGCAACGACCTTGTCCATGGCCCAGCCGAGCGCGCCGGCCGGCAGCACTTTGCGAACTGATTCGTGTGAAGCGCTCGCGAACCTCGGGACAAAAAGCGCGGCCTGACCGAGCTTTTTCCGTGTCAGTCGCTCGATAATTTCTGCTGCGGTGTCGCCATCCTTAAGCACGATCGCGTGCAGATTTCGCCCGAGCGCTACTTCAATCGCTGCGACAAACTTGCGTTCAACTTCGAGCTGCGAAACGAGCGAGCCGGCGACAGCGGAACGAAAACGCTCCGGGCGATCCATGCCGTGGAGCACGGCCTGCGAACCCGCAGCCAGGCCTTCGCCGCGTTCGTTCAGCTGTCGCAGAACTTCGAGCACCGATCTTTTCTCGGCCAGCGCGCGCTCAACTTCTCGCAAATCGTTTTCACTACTGGCGAGAACGTCCTGCTCCTGGCGCAGATTTTTTTCCGCTGCAGCGGTGATGGCGAGCAGTTCCTGAAGTTTTTCTTGCTCGTCTTTGGTCGCGGCGTGAGCAGCGCCGACGTTTGCAACCAGTTCGTCGCGAGCGCGCATTGCTTTCTCAATTTCGGCGTCGATGCGGCGAATCTGGTCTACGGTCAGTTCGCGCCGGGCGCGCAGGCTGGCCAACTCATCTTCCAGCGCCGCCACGCGCACTTCGTCTTTGGAGACCGAAAGACCGATGTTTTGTCGCTCCGACTGGCGCGCTTCGCGCTCCGTCCGCAGGCGCGTCAACTGCGTCGTCCGGCCCGCCAATTCGTTTTCTTTCGTTTGCAGGAGCCGCAGTGTCTGTTCGACCAGCGCGTCGGCTTCTTTGATCTGCGCGGCGTGCTGAGTTCGTTTTTCTTCCGCAATCGCGATGTCGTTTCGGCAGCGCTCGATTAGTTCCGCGAACTCGTGCGTGCGTTGCCGGTTGAATTCGATCCGGCTCCGGTGCGCGCCGATCTCGCTTTGCAACCGTTGCGCTTCGGCGCGTCTTTCCGCAATCTCGATGTCGATCTTATCGACGGCGCGACGTTCTTCCGCCAGATCGCTTTCGCCGCGGTCAATCTTCTCGCGCGTCGCCTGCTCGGATACGGCGATCTGCTCGATTTCCTCGCGGGAGCGTACAAGATCGGTTTCGAGCGCGGCGAGTTGTCTTTTGGCGTGATGCGTGTCGAGCACGCGCAAATCGGCGTGAAGCGCCTGGTAACGCCGCGCTTTGCCGGCCTGTCGCTGGAGCGAACCGATCTGGCGCTTCACTTCCTTAATCACGTCGCCGATACGGAGCAGGTTCGCTTCGGTCGCTTCGAGTTTCCGCAGCGCTTCGCGTTTCTGACTTTTGTATTTGGTGATTCCGGCTGCTTCTTCGAAAACGGCGCGCCGATCTTCCGGACGCGAGCTCAGAATCAGGTCGATCTTGCCCTGCTCCATCATCGAGTAAGCGGTGCGCGCCACGCCCGTATCGGCAAAAAGATTTTGGATATCGCGCAACCGGCACGGCGTTTTGTTGAGTAGATATTCCGAGTTGCCGTCGCGATAAACGCGACGCGTCACGCGCACTTCGTGCCAATCAATGTTCAGTTCTTTTTCGCAATCGCTGAACGTGAGCGAGACCTCGGCAAACCCGAGCGGCTTGCGTGAATCGGTGCCGTTGAAAATGACGTCGGCCATTTCGTCGCCGCGCAAAGATTTGGCCGATTGCTCGCCGAGTGCCCACCGAATCGCGTCGAGCACGTTGGATTTACCGCAACCGTTCGGTCCGACAACGGCCGTGATGCCCTCGTGAAAATCGAGGACGGTTTTATCGGCGAACGACTTGAAGCCGAAAAGCTCGAGCGACTGTAAATGCATCAGGGGGGCGCAATTAGTTTGGCCCTGGTTGGTGAATATAGCCAGCGAAACCTGCTGACAAGCTAAATAACACTAAATACAGTGCAGGCGGAAGCGCGAGAACCCCATATTTGGGGTCCGGATCGGGGAAATGACGAAGGAAGCTCGAATGCACAAATGACGAAAATGCGCCCGGCCTTGGGGTTTTTCGTCATTTGAAATGTGTCATTGCTTGGTCATTAGACATTCGTCATTCGTCATTCGACTGTGGCGTTTATGCGCGACAATTATCTCGAAGAATTTTTTTCATTTCTGCGGTTCCCGAGCATTTCGACCGACAGCGATTATGTGGGCAAGGTGCGCGAGTGCGCGCAATGGCTGTCGCAAAAGCTCAGCGCGGTCGGGCTTGAATCGAAAGTCGTTCCGACGGCCGGGCATCCAGTTGTTTGGGCGCGCAACGAACATCGGCCGGACCGGCGCACCGTGCTGATCTACGGCCATTACGATGTGCAGCCGCCGGATCCCCTAGATTTGTGGGAATCGCCGCCGTTCGAGCCGGTCTTGAAGAATGGATACGTTTTCGCGCGGGGCGCGACGGACAACAAAGGACAAATTCTTTCGCACATCCTCGGCATTCAGGAAACGCTCGAGCGCGAGGGCGACCTGCCGGTGAATGTCGATCTTGTCGTTGAAGGCGAGGAAGAGATCGGCAGCGGGCATCTGCCGAACTTTTTGAAAGAGAACCGCGACGCGCTGAAGTGCGATGTCGTCGTTGTTTCCGACACGGGAATGATCGCGCCGCGGACGCCGACGATCAGCTACGGGTTGCGCGGAGTGGCGGGACTAGAACTAAAAGTGACCGGACCGAAGATCGACCTGCATTCGGGAATTTATGGCGGCGCGGTCGCCAACCCGCTTGCGGCCATGGCGAAATTGCTCGCCAGTCTCCATGATTCCGATGGGCACGTGGCGATCCCCGGTTTTTACGACGAGGTCGAGCCGCTGCAGGACTGGGAGCGCGAAATGTGGCGCAAACTTCCAGTGGACGCGGACGCTATGGTTTTGCAGGAAAGCCGGGCGCCGGAGCTTTTCGGCGAAAAAGCTTTCACTACGCTGGAGCGAATCTGGGCGCGCCCAACTGCGGAGATCAACGGGATGGGTGGCGGTTATCAAGGCAAAGGGACCAAAACCGTGCTGCCGAGTTATGCGATGGCGAAATTGACTTTCCGCCTCGTTCCGAATCAAACCGGCGACGCGATTGTCAATCTGGCAAAGAAACATTTGCAGGCCAATCTGCCGCCCGGCGTGACGCTCGAGATGACGAGCGGCCATTCCGGGCCATGGTACATGACCGATCCACATGGCACGTTCGCTGAAGCGGCCCAACGCGCGTTGCGCAAAACGTTCAACAAAGACGTGGCCTTGATCCGCGAAGGCGGCAGCATCCCGATCGTCTCCGATTTCCGGCAGATCCTGGGCGTGGAAACTTTGCTGCTCGGGCTGGCGCTGCATGATTGCCGCGCGCATTCGCCAAACGAAAACTTTCCGCTGGAGAATCTCGACGCCGGCATCCGAATGAACCAAGCTGTGCTCCAGGAAGTGGCTGCTGCGTAAAAAGAAAATCGGATGAACATGGCACTGCGTGTTTTGCTCGTGAGCTGCGTCATTATCGCGCTGAGCATGGCCGCCGAGGGGCGCGGTGAGCACGATGAGTATCTGCTCGACAAAATCAAAAGAATATTCGTCAAACCGACACCAACGCCGACGCCAAAACCGCATAAACGAAAAAAGAGAACCACGCCGTCGCCATCAGCCGAGGCGAGCTCCTCGCCCGCGGAATCGCCATCACCGACTGTCACTGCATCGCCGCCGCCGGCGCCGGCCGCAATAGCTTCGCCGACTGTCGCTGCGAAGGCGTCGCCGACACCGTCGCCCTTGCCCACGGCAACTCCTTTGCCAACGGCGACGCCTTCGCCAAGGACAACGCCTTCGCCTACCCCGCGTCCAACTGCTGCGCGCGCGCCCGCCGCAACTGCGTCGCCAGTTGTCACGCCGACACCGCGGCGCACACCATCGCCGCAGCCGAGTGCTACGATTGCAGCAACGCCGGTAGCAACGCCGCTAGCAACGCCGGCTGGGACAAGTCCGCCTCCACAAATACGTGAAGCGCCCGCCGCCGGGCAATCGAGTCCGCCTGTCGCAGGTGTGCCGGTCGCACCGCGCGAGCGACCGCAAACTATGGAACCGGTGCGGCCGATCAGTCCCGGGCCGCGCGCGAAATTTCACGTGACCACATCGCCTGCGCCGGCCGAGACTTCGCCTTTACCCAGGGCCGTGGCCGTGCCGGTGGGCAGACCAGCCGCTCCGCCGAATGCCAGCATCGCTTCGGCCGAAATTGCCGGCTATCAGAATTACCCGCCGGAAGTTCGCCGCGTCATCGATGTTGCTCTTGATCTAACGAGCAAAAATGTCAGCTACAAGTACGGTTCGGCCGATCCGGCGGGCGGGGGAATGGATTCCTCGGGATTCGTTTATTACGTGCTCGCTAAAGCCGGCATCAAAGACGTGCCCCGCGATGCGCGCGAGCAATATGTCTGGGTGCGCAAGGCTGGCAATTTCCAGGCCGTGCTCGCGCATCGCGAGGATACCTTTGAGCTCGACGCGCTAAAGCCCGGCGACCTGCTGTTTTGGGCCGCGACTTCGAACGTGAACCGCGATCCGGACATTACACACGTGATGATTTATCTCGGGCGCGAACAAGCGAGCAATCAGCGGATCATGGTTGGTGCGAGCGACGGCCGCACTTACAAGGGGCAATCGCGTTTCGGGGTGAGCACCTTCGATTTCAAAGTTGCACAATTGAGCTCGAGAGGTCGCGAAGGCGGAGCGCCGGTTTTCGTCGGCTACGGACGCATTCCAGGTTTGCGCGCGCAATAGGCAGGATGCCGCGCTGCGGCTCCGGTCGGCGCAGCGCGCCGATCCTATCTCTCCGGCGCGTCATTTACGTCCTGTTCCTCCGCAGGCGGATGCGGCGTAGCAGTCGGCGAAAGTGTAGAAGTCGATGTTGGCGGAGCAGGTTCGGAGCGAGGGTTGAGGTAATGCCTGAGCAGACTCGCCGCGACTAACATGACCACGATCGCTATCACGACGCGTTGGTCGCGCTTGGTGAGCGCAAAAATGTTTTTCATTGGCGTTCGTTCCGGGGCGATGAGGTGACAGATCGCGCGTACTGAATTGGATCGGTCATGCCGGCTTCGCGGAATCCTTTCAGGCGCAATTGGCAGGAATCGCACTCGCCGCAGGCGCGGCCATCCGGCGCCGGGTCATAACAACTGTGCGTGAGCGACAGATCGACATTCAGTTCGACGCCCTTCCGGATGATCTCGGCTTTGGAAAGCTTGAGGAGTGGCGCGTGAATTTGGAACCGGCGCCCTACGGCACCTGCTCGGGTGCCAAGATTCGCCAGCGTCTCGAACATCATGATGAACTCCGGCCGGCAATCGGGATAACCGCTGTAATCGACCGCGTTCACACCGATAAAAATATGGGCGGCGGATTTCACCTCTGCCCAGGCGAGCGCATGCGCGAGAAAGATGGTGTTCCGCGCCGGCACGTAGGTGATCGGGACGCCGTGACTGATTTCCTCTTCCGAGCGCTGCTTTGGAACATCGACATCGTCGGTGAGGGCCGAGCCGGCAAAGATCCGATTGTCGATCTTGACAATGCAGTGCTCCTTCGCGCCTAACGAATCGGCAATGCGTCGGGCAGCATCGAGCTCGAAACCATGACGTTGGCCATAATTAAATGAAAGCGCCGAGCAGTCGTAACCCTGAGAAATCGCAACGGCCAGCGCCGTCGCCGAATCGATCCCGCCGCTCAGGAGGACGACCGCGTGTTTCATTCTTTCAAATCGGCAACGCGACGCTCTCCCACGAGGAAATATTTGTCGCCTCGACAGAGTCTCGCCCTACCGGCTTCATCTCTCGGTAGGACGACGCTCTGCGGAGCCGCCGAATTTTTTCCTCGGCTCGGCCCGAGCCGGACGGACGTTTGAGTCTCGCGCCGAGTTGTCCGGATATTCAACGCGCACACTGAGGGCGATGCCGCCGCGCGCGGAAAATTGCGCCGTTACGATTGCTTCGCGCGGCGCACACGCCTTTACGAAATCGTCGAGGATCCGATTCGTGACGGCTTCATTAAAGGCGCGTTCGCCGCGATAGGAGGCAAGGTAAAACTTGAGCGACTTGCTCTCCACGCAAAAGCGGTCGGGCACGTAATCGATTTCGATCCGCGCGAAATCGGCCTGACCCGTCACAGGGCAAAGTGACGTGAAATCATCGGTTTCGAAATGAATCCGGTAACGCCGCCGTGCCGGGTTCGGGAATGTTTCGAGGCGGGCTTGGCCGGGCGAGGCTGGCAACGTAGCTTCGCTTCGCCCGAGCAGGGTGAGGGGCGTTGGTTTAGTCTTGCGAGGCACGTCTGGAATTAACGCCTTGGTGGTCGCGGCTTCAAGGCTGTAGCCTCCCCCTGCTGGCGACGCTCATGCCTCGCCCAGCGAAGCGGCTAAGATTTGCCACACTTGAAATCTGCTTCGAGCGCGCTCGTGTTGCATCCTTGGAACCCGATCCGCAAAAATCAAAGGCCGATCATCGGATCGACGTGATCGATCTGTTCGCGCACGATCCGAAGACGGACGAGGTCGTGCTGGTGATGGAAGAGCCGCGGCCGTGGGACGGCTCGGATGAGCGGCTATATCAGTTGCAGGAAAAATTTAACGCCTACGTCTCTTTCCTGCTCGATGGCGAAATGGCCGCGGCCCATCCCGAGCTGGCAGCCAAACAGGCGCGGATCGAATTGCGCTGCCAACACATGCCCGATGCGCGCGCGGTCGAATTACTCGGAATGATCCACGACCAGCTCGCCTTTCAGGACATCAAAATGGAAGTGGTGGTGAAAGAAAACAGTAGCCGCTAGTATTTCAGAAATGAAGTGACTGGGGTCGGCACCAGCTTTTTGCGGCCATGCAAAAATTCGAGTTCGATCAAAAAAATCGCTTCCACGAGTTCACCGCCTACTTTTTTAATCAAGGTCGCGGCTGAAGCCGAGGTGCCTCCGGTGGCGAGCAGATCATCGATCAAAACGATTTGTTCGCCGCGCTCGATCGCGTCGATGTGCAGTTCCATTTCGGCCTCGCCGTACTCGAGCGAATATTTTGCGCTCTCGGTCTTGTAAGGCAGCCGCCCTTTTTTGCGGAGCGGAACAAAACCAAGCCCCAGCTCGTAAGCGACGGCCGACCCAAAAAGGAACCCGCGCGCGTCGATCCCGACGATTTTGTCGATCTCTCGCCCGCGAAAGCGTTCGAGAAAAAGATCAATCGAGGCGCGAAACAGATCGCCGTCTTTCAGGATTGGGGTGATGTCTTTGAAAACGATCCCTTTCTTCGGAAAATCGGGCACGTCGCGCACACCCGCGCGCAACTTGTCGATCTTTTCGGAGCTCATCGGCGCGAATGCTATCGGGTCACGAGCAAACGTCAACGTTGAGCCGGTGGGGCGAGACTCTGTCGAGCCGACGACAGCGGTTTGCGCGATTCGACGGCCGCAGAACGTCGCTTCACCGAGAGCAGGTTTGACGCGAAGAGACGTCGCGCGACCGTAGCGTGGTGCGCTTATCGCCGAAGTTTTTGTGGGCGATCTTGCCATTAATCGTCGGAATCTTGACTCCGTCGGTGATCGTCTTCGCGCTTGAAACTACGGTAGGACGAATTGCGTTCACCCAAGCGCTGGCTGATGTGGCGTCGCGACAATTCGGGGAAGGCGAAAATCTCTTTCTCCTCGCAGTCGTTAGCCTGATTCCATTCCTTGTATTGTCGATCTTCTGCTTGATCGCGGCACGTTTTCTCCCACCGGCGCGTCTGGTCGCGGTCCTGCTCGGCGGCCTTGTCGGTATTCTCGCCTTGATGGTCCCAGCGCACGTGAGTGCCTGGTGGCCGATTTACGCCGGCGGCCACGTCTCTTCCACTTCGGCGATCGCGTTTCTATTCATCCCCATTTATTGCATCGGCGCTCTGGCCGTTGGTTTAGTTATTGGGTGGGCGATCTCGCTCGTCCCGTTTTTTCGCCGACTCCAACGGCGAGCAATTGCCAAGGACGAGCGGCAATCCTAAACTCGCTCTTCGGTGGATCGACAGCTTCTCATCATCTCGACGATCTGCTTTTTGGCGGCGGTC
This sequence comes from Chthoniobacterales bacterium, assembly GCA_046262735.1. Lineage (GTDB taxonomy): Bacteria > Verrucomicrobiota > Verrucomicrobiia > Chthoniobacterales > UBA10450 > AV17. The sequence continues at coordinate 8,568 of JBHEMD010000137.1, forward strand.
GTGCGCACCGTGGTCGAGCTGCGCGCTGGGATTTTTCGACCGGCGCGATTTAACTTTTTCGCGATTGGCCTCGGATTCATTTTGCAGACGGCGTTTCTCTCGATACGCGGAGCTGCGTTGCATCGGTGCCCGCTGACCAACCTTTTTGAGGTCTTGATCTTTGTCGGCTGGTCAATCGCGCTTTTCTACATACTGGTGGGCCCGGCGTATCGGCTTTCGCTGATGGGCGCATTTACGGCGCCGTTAGTGTTTTTCATGCAAACCTTTGCATTGCTCGCGCCAATCGATACGCCGCATCGCTTGAAATTGCCGGCCAATCGCTGGCTGGAAGTTCACGCCTCCTTTTCGACCGTCGCCTATGGCGCGTTCGCGCTCGCCTGCATTGCGGGAGTCATGTATCTGGTGCAGGAGCGGCAGCTCAAAACCCATCGCCTGCATTCGATTTTTTATCATTTGCCGGCGTTGCCGGACCTTTTCGGCGCGATCACACGATTGCTCTGGTGGGGATTGGCGCTCTACACAGTGGGATTGGTGAGCGGCTTTTTCACCGGAGAACCGCTGCCGCGCGGGCAGATCGTATGGGCGATCGGGGTGTGGGTTCTCTACGCGCTGATCTTGCAAGGGCGCCATCTGCATAAGCTCGCGCCAAAGCGGATCGCTGCACTTTGCATCATCGGGTTCAGCGCCGCGCTCACGCTGCTGTGGGGGATTACGTTCACCGCGCAAATCCATTCGCCATGAACCTGTTTTGCGTTGGGTTGAGTCACCACGAAACTGCGGTTGAGACGCTTGAGCGCTACGCCGGTGGAGCGGAAACGGATTTGGATTTGCGCGGGTGCGGCTGCGGGGAAGCGCTTTTACTGGCAACCTGCAATCGCGTGGAAGTTTACGGCGCGACCGAGGCGGTTGTCCCAACCGAACGGATCGCGCGTTGTCTCGCGCGCAAGATCGACAACAACGACGCGTGCGACGCGAGCGGGTTCTATCGTTACGAAAACGCTCAGTGCGTGCAGCATTTGTTTCGGGTCGCTTCCGGTCTCGATTCGATGGTGGTGGGTGAAACCGAAATTCTCGGTCAGGCGAAGAAAGCGTATGAGACGGCGCGCAAATCGGGCGCGGCAGGTCCCTATCTGCATCGGCTTTTTCAGCGCGCGTTCCGGGTGGCGAAACAAGTCCGCACTCATACCGAGATCACGCGCGGCTCGGTTTCGGTCGGCTCGGTTGCGGTCGATCTCGCCGGGAAAATTTTTGGCGACCTGGAAAACTGCAAGGTGCTCGTGCTCGGCGCCGGCGAAACGAGCGAGCGCACAGTGCGCGCTCTGGTGTCGCGTGGGGTGAGCGATCTCCGGGTGAGCAATCGTTCGCCGGAGCGCGCAGAAAACCTGACACGGCTCTTCGGCGGGCGCGCGATTCGGTTCGAGCAATGGCTGGAGCAATGCGGCGAGATCGACATTCTCATTACCTCGACCGCGTCGGAGCGGCCGCTGCTCGGGCCGCACAATCTCGCGCCGATATTGCGCGAACGCACAGAGCGGCCGCTGTTCATTATCGACATTGCCGTGCCGCGCGACGTCGATGCCGCAGTCAACGATCTCGAGGGCGTGTATCTTTACGATATCGATTCGCTGCAATCGGTCGCGGAGCAATCGCTCGCCTTGCGCCGGCAGCAGATCGCCGCGGCCGAGACGATCATTGCCGAGCACGTCGCGAAGTTTTGCCAATCGATCGCGGGCACGTTGAGCCGAGCGGCGAATCCCGAACACCCAACGATTACCGACAGTCCGCTGCGCACATCTGAGCTTTAGCTCCTGAGATTTGCGACGGTCATAGACCGCCGCTACAGGAGAAATAGATGACGCGGCTGAGTCGCACGACCATTGCGCTGGGGACGCGCGGGAGCGAACTGGCGCAGCAGCAAACGCAGATGGTGGCGGATCGTTTGCGAACGCGCTGGGCCGATTTGAAGATTGAAACGAAGATCGTTCGCACGTCGGGCGACGAAGCGAAATCACGCGAGACGATTGAGCGTGCCGGCCGGAAAGGCTTGTTTACGGCTGAGCTCGAACGGGCGCTGCTCGCGGGCGAAGTCGATCTCGCCGTGCATAGCGCCAAGGACCTGCCGAGCGAATTGGCCGTCGGAACCGAAATCGGAGCCGTCCTGCCGCGGGCGAGCGCGGAGGACCTGCTCGTTTCCATCGAGCCGTGGAACTTGCTTTCGCTCCCGGCCAACGGTTTTGTCGCAACCGGCAGCACGCGGCGGGCGCATCAACTTCGCTGGAAACGACCAGATCTGAAGATTGTCGATCTTCGCGGAAATGTGCCGACCCGCCTGCGCAAGCTCGCGACCGGTCAGTGGCACGCCATTATTCTGGCGGGCGCTGGTCTGGAACGGCTTCGGCTCCAAAGCGACGACCACAGGATTCGTTTTGAAGGCAGCGAATTCTTTACGAATATTCTTCCACCGGAAATCTTTTTACCGGCGGGAGGCCAGGGGGTAATCGCGATGCAGTTGCGGACCGATGACGAGCGCGTCCGCTTGTTGGTCGAGCCGTTGAACGATTTCGATACGCGATGGTGTTTGCGGGCGGAGCGGGAGTTTCTGCGTTTGTTGCACGGCGACTGTAATCAACCGGTGGGGGTGCTCGCCACTCTCGATGGAACGCTCATGAAAATCCGCGCGCAGGTGTTCGATCTGGGAGCGACTGCGCCGTGGCAGGTAAACGTGGAAGGCCCGAGTGAAGAGGCGGAACGGCTTGCAGCGGAACTGTTGCGGCGAATCGATGCACTTCGAGCAGGAGCAGGAGCATGAGCAAGAGAAGAGCCAGGCGGGCACGGTCTATCTCGTCGGGGCGGGACCGGGGAATCTGGGGTTGGTTACGTTGCGGGCCAGGGAATGCATCGAGAACGCGGACGTTATTGTTTATGACCACTTGGCGAATGCGGCGATGCTCGGCTGGGGGCGGTCAAATACGGAGCTCATTTATGCCGGAAAACGCGCCGGCGAACACGCGCTCAGCCAGGAACAAATCAATGCGTTATTGATCGAAAAGGCGCGCCAGGGAAAAGAGGTCGTGCGGTTGAAGGGCGGCGATCCCTTTGTCTTCGGCCGCGGTGCGGAGGAAGCACAGGCGTTGGCCGATGCGGCCATCCGATTTGAAGTCGTGCCGGGCGTCACTTCGGCCATTGCCGGGCCGGCGTTTGCGGGAATTCCGGTGACGTCGCGAGCGGAAAATTCACACGTGACGTTTTTCACCGGGCACGAGGACCCGGCGAAAGCGCAGAGCGCGATCGATTACGCGACATTGGCCAAGCTTGGCGGCACGCAAGTGATGCTCATGGGGGTGGAGCGGATCGAATCCATCGCGCAGGAGATGATGAAGCACGGTGTGCGCGAAAATTTGCCGGTCGCGCTGGTGCGCTGGGCGACGACGGGCCGGCAGCAAACGCTTACCGGCACTTTGAAAGATATCGGCCGGCGCGTTATTGAGCTAGGCTTTGAAGCGCCGGCCATCGCGGTGTTCGGCGACGTCGTTTCGCTACGCAAAGATTTAAATTGGTACGAAAAGCGGCCCCTCTTGGGCAAACGGATCGTGGTCACGCGCTCTCGTCAACAAGCCAGCGCGCTGAGCGAGCGACTGCGCGCGCTGGGGGCCGATGTAATCGAGTTGCCGACGATCCGGATCGAGCCGCCGAGTGATGTGCGCGAATTCGCGCAACTTGTGCAGGATGCGCACGGCTACGATTGGATCGTATTCACCAGCCCGAACGGCGTGGACGCGTTCTTCGAAATGTTCTTCAAGCTTTACGACGACGCGCGCGAGATCGGCGGCGCAAAAATCGCGGCGATCGGGCCGGCTACGGCGCAGCGAGTGAAAGATTTCCATCTCCATGTCGATCTTCAGCCCGAGGAATTTGTGGCCGAGGCCGTGGTGCGCGAATTTCAGAAGCTGGAGACGGTCGACAACCTGCGAATCCTGATCGCCCGGGCGGAAAGGGCGCGGGATGTGCTACCCAAGCAGCTCTCAAAACTTGGAGCAATCGTGGACGAGGCGTTCGCTTACCGGACGGTGGCCGAGACGCGCGACGACACCGGCGCGCGGGGCCGGCTATTGCAGGAGGGCGCCGACCTGATCACCTTCACGAGCTCTTCGACGGTGGAAAATTTTCTCGCGCTCGGTTTGCCGTGGCCGAAACAAATGCAAGTGGCGAGCATCGGCCCGATCACCTCGAAAACGGCCCGCGATCACGGTTTGAAAGTGACAATCGAAGCGCAGCGTCACGACATTGAAGGACTCACCGAAGCGATCCGCCGTTTTTATGCCAATGAGTAACGCCGTGGGCACGCCCGACGAATTTGCCACGGCGATGCAGCAACTCAGCGCCGAAGCGGAGAAAACGCTGCCGCCCGAGCCGCCGCGCGGGCCGGAGTTTTTGCTGAACGACGACAAGCTCGAGCAAGTGCTACAGGAGGTGTCGGCCTTGAGCAGCCGCGTGCAAAACGTGGAGGGCGCGCTGGCCACGCGCACCGAGCAGCTGATGGAGGCGCTTTCACCGGAAAAGCAGGTCGACATCATGGTGAAGCGGTTCGAAAAAATCGACGAGCAATTGGCCACCATCCGCAAAACGGAAAGCGTGAACCAGAAGCTGTTCGATTCGCTCCATGGCGAGCTGCTCACATATCGGGACAATTTCCTGCACGAGTCCCTCCAGAAACCGTTTATCCACGACCTCGTGCTGCTCTTCGATCACTTGAGCGGTTTGTGCGAACAACTCAACGGCGCCGCGCCCAGCAAAAACAGACAGGGACGGCTCGTGCAGTGGCGTGACAATCTGGAAAATGCCATCCACGCATTGGTCGAAATCCTGCACCGGCTTGAAGTGAAAGAGATCGAGCCGCGCGAGCGAGTTGATCGCGCCGTGCACCGCGTCGTTAGTTTTGAGCCGGCCGATTATCCTGAAGAAGACGGCGTCATCGTTATGCGCGTCCGGCGCGGCTTCACCTGGCGGGGAAAATTAATTCGGCCCGAAGAAGTGATCGCGAAGCGGTTCAATTGATTGGGATTGCGCAGACACCGCTGCGCTTCAAACGGGTCCGGCAGCGACCGGATCGGAGCCTGGCAGAACGGAGGTTTCTCGGCATGGAAACTGCACTGTAACCAAGGAGCCCGGACGTTGGGCTGACCAGTAATTTTCGGATTTCGCGCCATGACCCATCGCAAAGCTGTCGGAATTGATCTCGGAACAACCTTCTCGGCCGTGGCGCACATCGATGGCTACGGCAAACCGCAGATCATTCCCAACGCGGAAAGCGAGCGCATCACGCCGTCGGTCATCCTCTTCGATCGCAACAACGTAGTCGTCGGCACGATCGCCAGGAACAGCGCGGTCGCCGAGCCGGAGAGGATTGTCGATTTCATCAAGCGCGAGATGGGCAAGCCGAAGGAGCAATTCCATCGCGAGTTCGGCGACGTGATTTACTCGGCCGAAGAGCTCTCCGCCTTGATCGTGAAAAAGCTGATCGTGGATGCGGAGCGCTATCTGAAAGAACCGGTCACCGATGCAGTCATCACGGTCCCCGCTTATTGCAACGATGCCGAGCGTACCGCCACCATCACGGCGGGACAACTCGCCGGCCTGAACGTTCTGCAAATCGTCAACGAGCCAACTGCGGCGGCGCTCGCTTATGGCCTCGATAAACTGGACGAAGACCAAACAATTTTCGTTTTCGATCTCGGCGGCGGCACGTTCGACGTCACCATCATGCGGATCGAGAACCACGAGCTGCATATCATCGCCACCAATGGCGACCATCGGCTCGGCGGGAAAGATTGGGACGACGTTATTGTTAACCACGTCGCCGAAGAATTCGATCGTCAGCACGGTGAAAATCCATTGCTCGATCTGCAAAGTTACCAGGACCTGCAGACGCGTGCGGTCGCGGCCAAGCTCCAACTCTCGAGCCGCAAGAACACCGCGATTGTGCACAATCACCACGGTAAAAGCGTAAAGACGGACCTGAGCCGGGTTGAGTTCGAAAAACGCACGCGGCACCTTGTCGAGAAATGCAAAACGATCTGCGAGATCGTGATGCAGGAGGCGAACATGAAATGGGACAAGGTCGACAAGACGCTGGTCGTCGGCGGGATGACGCGGATGCCGATGGTGCGGGAGATGATCGGCCAGTTGTCGAAGGCGCCGGTGGTAAGCGACGTGAATCCGGACGAGGCAGTCGCGATCGGTGCGGCGATTCAGGCCACATTGTCGATCTTACGCGAGGAAGAAGTGACGGGCGAACGCGTGCTCGCCGATACCACCCGCCAGCAATTTTCCTGTCGCGACGGCCGGCTCATCCAGGTCAACGACATCACGTCGCACACGCTCGGCGTTGTCTTGTGGGACGAGGCGAACCTCGAGGAGTACGTCTACCCGATGATCAAAAAACGCACCTCCATTCCGGCGAGCGCGCAAAATTCATTCGGCACCGCGAGCGCGAACATGCAACGCGCGCTGGTCAAGGTGGTGGAAGGTGAAAGTTCGCTGCCCGACGAGTGCACGCCGCTGGGGATTTGCGACGTCGAGTTGCCGCCGTTTCTGCCGAAAGGTTCGCCGGTCGAGCTGACCTATCGCTACAACGCGAACCAGGTCCTGGAGGTCGCGGTTGAAGCCTGCGGCAGTCAATCGAAGGTCAAAATCGAACGCAACACCGGCCTGGCGCCGAGTGAGATCGAGAAAGCCATTTCTGGTTTGGGCAAGCTGAACGTTGAGTAAATGCCTAAATGCGATATCAACTTTCCCGTTCCGCTTCCTGACGATCCGCACAAGTGGGACGGCTGGAGCAATTACAAGTCGCCCAATTCTTACGAACGGCTTTGTCTTGATCCGCGCGCCAATCCGAGCAATGAGCTGATCGAAGAACGCTGCCGCGAACTGTTGCGTTGGTGGCAGAAAAAGCTGCCGCTCAAAAATCAGCCGAGCAATCCGCTCGCCCAGTTGCTCCGGGCCGGCCTGGATGAATCATCGCGTTTCCTAACTGAGGCGCGCGTGGAGCTGCTTGATTCGGAGCGGCGTCGCTTGCTCGACGAGCAGATCGCCGCGGAAGAACAGGCCGAAACACTTGCGGAATTTCAAAAGTATCTCGCCTTTGCCATCGCCGACTGCACCCTCACGAGCGACGAAGAGAAAAATTTGTTCCGCTTCGGCAGCGACCGCGGCCTAACCAAGGAACAAGTCCTTGCCGAAATCGATGCGGAGCTGCAACGAAGCGGCGCGCGGCGGGTGCAACCGGCGCCTGCGCCCGCACCTCCGTCGCCGGGCGCGGTCCAGGCGCACAATGGGTCGCCGGTCAATCCGCAGGAAGAATTTCTGCGCATGTTGCGCTTGAGCGGCCTGGACAGCTTCGCCATGACCGATGATCAGCGCGATGCTTTCATCAACATGGCCGAGAGCCTCGGGATTGATCCGGGCGAGGCCGAGGACCTTGTCGATCTTTACCTCGAAGAAGCCGACGCGGTCACGCAGTCGCCGATCGTTCGAGAGGTCGCGCGGAGCGAGCCAGTTCGGCGGGAGACGCGTGGGGCCGCGGTGGCGACGGCGCCTGAATCTACGCGCACGCGATCGAATCCCGCGCTCGAGCGTGTGCGCTACAGCAATTTCAAAAACTCGCTCGGCAACGACATGCTTTTCATTCCCTCTGGCGAATTCGTGATGGGCAGCGAAGCGGCTGACGCCGCGCCGAATGAGCGCCCGGTCGCAAAAGTGGCGGTAAGCCGTTTTTATTTGTCGCGTCATCTGGTCACCAACGCCGCTTACGAGGAATTCGAACCCGCGCATCGCCGCAACCGCATGCCCGGTGCGGGCGACTCTCACCCGGTGGTGCACGTCAGCAGCCTCGACGCGATCAGGTTTTGCCAGTGGCTAAGCTCGCGTGAGCGCAAGAAATATCGTTTGCCCACCGAAGCGGAATGGGAATACGCCGCGCGCGGGAGCGACGGTCGAAAATTTCCCTGGGGCAATTACCAGAACCGCGGAGATCTGGCGAACTTCGCCGATCGCAACACTGTTTTCGCCTGGAGCGATCGCGACCTGGATGATGGCTACGCCGAGACCTCGCCGGTCGGCGTGTTTCCGCTCGGCGCAAGCGTCTTCGGAATCGAAGACATGGCCGGCAACGTTTGGGAATGGTGCCTCGATTTCTACGCGCCTTATACGCCGGCGCCGAAAGTTAATCCGCTCGGTCAGACCGCCGGGTCGCGCCGCGTTTATCGCGGAGGCAGCTGGAAATCCCGGTTCAACAGTTTGCGCGCCACCGGCCGCAACTCAAACGTCCCAAGTTTTTCCTGCAACGATCTCGGTTTCCGCGTCGCCTGCGAATGCGAATAGTGGGGTCATCGCGCTGCGATGACCGCGGACGGCGCAGCGCGCCATTCCTGGCGCCGTAACCTTACGGATTGAAACGAAACCGCGTTCGCCCGCGTTTCGCGTTTGCCCGCGCCTTGCGCCGCGTCTTTTGCGACGGCGTCTCGAAAGCGCGCAACCGGCGGACCTCCTCGAGAATGCCTTCGGCTTCAAGCTTGTTCTTGAGCCGTTTCAAGGCCCGGTCCACGGGTTCACCCTTACGAACGATCACTTCTGGCATCGATAATCAGCTCCTAAAATTGCAGATTCTGTGCCGCCCAGCGGCGAAGCCGATCCTACTCGGACGAGACGACCTCGTCAACTTTCGCCGATGTTGGCAAAAAGGCAGATGACAAGCTTGCCGGGTGCATTTAAAAATGCGGCCTCGGAAGATTACCCGCCCGCGGTATGCAACTTTTTCCCAGCAGCACTTTAAGTCGCATCGGCCTCGTCGCGCTGCTTGGGGCCGGAGCGGCTTCCGGGATGCACTATACAAGAGTTTACCTGTCGCACGCTCCGGGCTTGGGCGGAGCGGCCTTTTTTCGTCGGGTCTCGGCACCGCGGCAGGTGTTCGCTCCGAAGGGAGTATTCTTTTTGAATGAACGAATCGTGCTCAATAAAGCCTCCGGAATCATTGCGATTGTTCCGGGGACCGCGGTGCGGGTGCTTTCACAGAACGGCAACACGTTTCATGTGACCGACGGCAACGCGAACTTCGATGTATCCCAGAACAAGCTGACCAACGACGTCAACCGCGCAGCCTTGTTGACGGGTCACGACGTGCCGACCGAGGAAGCCTTCGCCGCACAAATGGGCGAGCCGGAGGGCGAATTCAAAACGATCAGCGGTAAAGTTTACAAAAACGCAACTTTAAACCGGGTCGAGCCCGACGGACTCATCCTCGTCACCAACTCCGGGGTTTCGAAAGTGTACTTCACCGAGTTGCCCCCGGACGTGCGGGAACGTTTTCATTACGATCCGCAGGCAGCATCCGCCTATTCGTCCGCCCAGGCGGCCAACCAGGCGGCATTTCAAAAGCAGCAGGAGGAAATGCGACGGAAACTGGCGGAAGAAAACAGAAAGTACTGGATCACCCGACAAACGGCGAGTAACCAGCCAGGGAATGCTTCTGCGCGCGCACCGTCCGCTGCCGCTGCCGGCGAACCGGGAAAAGTGATCGCGCACGGCTCGCGCGTGGACATCAACAAGCATCTCGCCTTTGGGCGCGTCACCATCGTCGATTTCTATGCCGATTGGTGTGGTCCCTGCCGTCAGGTCTCGCCTCATCTCGAGCAGATGGCCAACACCGATCCCGAGATTGCACTGCGCAAGATCGACATCGTCGATTGGAAAAGCGCCGTGGCGATGCAATACAACGTCCATTCCATTCCGCAGGTAAACGTCTACAACCGCCGCGGCAGCCTCGTCGGCACCGTCAACGGCGCCGACGTCGAACAAGTCAAGCGCTACGTCGCGCAAGCGAAAACCAGCGGCTGATCGACCCTCCCTGTTGCTAATAACCGCTGCTGCCTAACGAGCAACCAGATTGGCGGGCACGGCCGATACGGGTAAATCGAGCGGACTTTTCACGCCGATGCCGGGACGATTCAGCACGTGCGTGTATATCATTGTCGTGCTGACGTCTTTGTGGCCGAGGAGTTCCTGAACCGTTCGGATATCGTACCCGGCAGACAATAGCTCCGTGGCGAATGAGTGCCGAAGCGTATGACATGTTGCTGGCTTGACGATCTGGGCCAGCCGGACCGCTTTGTTGACTGCTTTCTGGACAGAATTCTCATGCAGATGGTGTCGACGGATATCGCCCGTGCGCGGATCTTTTGAAAGCGTCGGAGCTGGAAAAACGTACTGCCACCCCCATTCGCAATTGGCGTTTGGGAATTTGCGCTCCAGCGCATCGGGTAAATAGACGCGACCGTTGCCCGATCCCACGTCGCGACGATGGATTTCCCGGACCCGCGCCAGATGCTTTTCCAAGTCAGGCTTGACCCTTTGCGGCAACATCGTCACTCGATCTTTCCAACCCTTGCCGTCCCGAACGACAATCTGATTGAGGGCAAGATCGACATCTTTTACCCGCAGACGCAGGCATTCAAGCAAACGCATTCCGGTACCGAAAAGCAGCGTCGCGATCAATTGATGCGTTCCGCTCATGACGCGTAAAATTGCGTTCACTTCGTTCTTACTGAGCACAAGCGGCCGCCGCTGCGGGCGCTTTGGTCGCTCGATATCGCGGAATTGACCCAATGTTTTTTGCAGCACCCGATGATAAAGGAAAACCAGCGCATTAAGCGCTTGCTTCTGTGTGTTGGTGGAAACTTTTTCTCCGACCGCCAGGTGTGTCAGATAAAGCTCCACTTCCAGCGCCCCCATTTCCCGCGGATGCTTCTTGTTGTGAAAAAGAATAAATCGCCGGATCCAGCCCAGGTACGCCTCTTCCGTCCGCAACGAGTAATGATTCACCCGCAGCACATCGCGGACGTGATCAAGCAGCTTGCGCGGTGGCGGCGGCCCGGAAAATGGCTTTTCTTCGACTGGGGAAGTGTTTATTTTAGCCGAACGAACGCCCGAAAAATGCGGACCACTCTTCTGCATTTGCAGCCGATATTAGAGGGAACCCCGAGAAATAGGCAGAAAAATTTCTGCTTATTACGATGTTAGATGCTGGACTCCACGCGCCGTAAGAAGCTTCTCGTCGCGCTCCTCATCTTGGTTAGCGGTGCCGTCGCGATAGTTGCAGCTTACCAGATTCGCGAAGCTGTGCTTTTCGCGCGCCTTTCACCAGAAGAGGCGAAGCTAGTCGGCACATGGGAGTACGTCGCCATCGATGCAGTTGGCCACTTCACTCTGACCGCCGGGCATCGCGTCACGCTGGCATTTCCGCGAGACGATTCAGCTAATGCGCCATTCCGCGCTACGGCATGGGGACACTGGCGACTCGACGGCAACGAATTCGTGTATGATATCTCGAACAAGAAACTCGGCATCGACAAACAACAAACTCGGATACGTCTCCTCGAGATCGGGCACGATAAGGTCATTACTGATGGTCACTCACCTTGGC
>JBHEMD010000138.1:0-4250 GCA_046262735.1 Chthoniobacterales bacterium
CTCGCGCGCAAATACCGGTTCAATGTGCCCGGCACCGCCGGAAGCGGAAATTGGACGCGGCGGATGCAACGCAGCGTTTCACAGTTGCGCGCGAGCAAGACGGAGCAGCGCCGGATGAAGCTAATTCGTGAGCTGCTGGAAAAGAGCGGAAGAACACGAGCATGAGCATGAGCATGAGCACGAGCACGAGCACGAGCACGAGAGAAAAATCTGTGTTTCATCTGTGTGCATCTGTGGCTAAAGAATAGAAATGAAATCTCCCATTAAAGTCGCCGTCACCGGGGGCGCCGGCCAGATCGGTTACTCGCTGGTTTTTCGGATCGCGTCCGGTGAAATGTTCGGCCCGGAACAGCCGCTGGCGCTGCATTTGATCGAAATTCCGGCGGCGCTCGGGGCGCTCGAAGGCGTGGTGATGGAGCTGCACGATTGCGCGTTTCCGCTGTTGCAATCGGTCGTGCCGACAGCCGATCTCGATGAAGGTTTTCGCGACATCAATTGGGCGCTGCTCGTGGGGAGCGTGCCGCGAAAGGCGGGAATGGAGCGCAAGGATTTGCTCGGGATCAACGGCAAGATTTTTGTCGGCCAGGGCCAGGCGATCGAGCACAACGCGGCGGCCGACGTGCGCGTACTAGTGATCGGCAATCCCTGCAACACCAATTGCCTGATCGCGATGAACAACGCGACGGAAATCCCGCGCGATCGCTGGTTTGCGATGACGCGGCTGGACGAAAACCGCGCCCGGGCGCAGCTCGCGCATAAAGCCGCCGTCGAGATCACGCGCGTCACGAACATGACGATCTGGGGAAACCATTCCTCGACGCAGTATCCCGATTTTTACAACGCCAAGATCGACAATCGACCGGCGAACGAAGTGATCGGAGACGAGAAGTGGTTGAAGGAGGATTTCATCGCGGCCGTGCAGCAGCGCGGCGCAGCCATTATCAAGGCGCGCGGCTTGTCGTCGGCTGGCTCGGCGGCGAACGCGATCGTCGACACGGTGCGTTTTCTCAGCAACGACACGCCAGGCGACGACTGGCACAGCGTCGCGGCCTGCTCGGACGGCAGTTACGCTGTGGAGAAGGATTTGATCTCGTCATTTCCCGTGCGCGTGCGCGGCGGCAAATGGGAAATCGTGCAGGGCCTGGCACTTAATGAATTCAGTCGCGACAAGATCGACAAGTCTCTAGCGGAGCTGAAGGAGGAGAAATCGATGGTGACCGACTTGCTGCGCTAGGGAAGGCAGGCCGTGCCGTGCGGACGCCGCAGTGCGGCGGCCCTACCAAACGGGTCAGAATTGAAAGTAGATGAAGGGGATTTTTTCGCCGGTGACGGAGAAGAATTCGAGGACGAGCAATACGCAAACGAAGGCAGGCACCTGGACGTAGGCCGGCGCGAGCGAAAGGCGCCGGAGGAACTGGCGGCGCTCTTCCAAAACCGCGAGGACGAAGGAAATAAAAAACAGCACGATCGTTCCCGTCGTCAGCACACTTGTGCCGCTGTGCTGGAAATCGAAGTAGGAAGAAAAAACCAGCCCCATATCATGAAGATTTTTTGGTCGGAAAAAAGCCGCGGCGAGAATGAGCAGCGGAAACGTCAGCATTACCTTCAGAGGACGAAAAGCAGGGCGATCAAAGACAGGGCCAAGCGCGCTCGTGCCGAATTTCTGGTCAAACAACCGATAGAGCACGACAAATAGCGCGAAATACACGCCCCAGATTACAAAATTCCAACTCGCTCCGTGCCACAGTCCAAGAAGCACCATCGTTAACGCGAGCGCGAAGTAGATTTTGAGCCGGCTGCGCGTGCCGCGGGTGAGCGGCAGGAACAAGTAATCTCTGACCCAGGCGGATAGCGTCATGTGCCAGCGTTGCCAGAACTCCACCACATTTGCCGCAAGGTACGGGCGCTCGAAGTTGAGCGGAAACTCGAACCCAAAGAGTTTGGCACAACCGCGGGCAATGTCTGTGTAGCCGGAGAAATCGAAGAACAGTTGCATCGCGAACGCGAACGCAGCCGACCAGGCGGCCAGCCAGCCCGGATGCGCGGCGACACCGCTGAAGTAGTTGTCGGAAACAAGGGCGAAGCGGTCGGCGAACACCATTTTTTTAACGAGACCGCTTAGGATCAAAGCAATGCCGCGGTTGACCGTCGCGGCCGTGGGCCGCTGCCACTGCTGAATCTGGGGCAGGAATTGTTTCGCGCGCAGAATCGGCCCGGCGATCAAGTGCGGAAAAAACGCGATGAAAAACGCGTAATCAATGAAATTGCGCACCGCAGTCGTTCTCCGCCGGTAAACATCAATCGTATAAGAGAGACTGGCGAAGGTGTAAAAACTGATCCCGACCGGCAGAATAATGCTCAGCGCCAGCGAATCCTCCGGCCAGCCGAGGAGCGTGGCCAGCGACGAGGCGAAGAAGTTGTAATATTTGAAGAAGCCAAGGAAACCGAGGTTCACTGCCAGGCTCACGATCAGCAGCGGCTTGCGCCAGCGCGGCTGCGCTGTTTCGAGCGCAATCCCAAGAAAATAATCGACGATCGTGGAGGCGAGAATCAGCGCGATAAAACGCGGGTTCCACCACATGTAAAAAAAGTAGCTCGCCACGAGCAATAACACTTTGCCTGCGCGATAGGGCAGATTGTAAAAGCCCGCCAGCACCACCGCGAAAAAAATCCAAAATTCGAAACTGTTGAACAGCATACGCGCCTGCTAGTCGAAAGAGCTGTCCGACACGTCAGCCTCCGCGCTGCGAGCCGAATTAATCTTTAAGCGCGCGAGAAGTTCCTCGGCCAGCCGTTTCGTGAACAAACCCCGGCCTTTGTCGTTTAAGTGAGTGTAATCGAGGAAGTATTCGGGGGTTTCCAAAAACTCGAACGTCCGATAATCAAACACGACAGCGTGACGGCTCAGCCAAAGTTCGTCCGCAGTTTCACCCAGCGCTTTGTTCGAAGGCAGGAACGAAGCGAGCGGACCGCGCGGCATTCGCAAAAAGACAACGGGCGTGGAACTGGAAGCGTATCTCTCCACGATGCGTTTCGACCAAGTGTAGTCGATACCTTCGCGCTCGTGGCGCAGTTGCCGCCAATGTCGGACGATCTGCCTTCTCTGCCGTTCGCTCATATCATCCGGAAATTCTTCCACGCGGCCGTTGATCGGATTGACCTTCAGTCCGGAAAGATCTCTGTTGCGCAGCTTGCGATCCCAGTCTGGCGACGCCGCCCCCATTTTGTGGTGAAGATCTGCCATCCGCGCGGCGGGATGCTCAAACAAATCAGAAACATCCGACTGGTAAGCGCTTCCTCGTACCACACAGGCCAGGAATGCTCTGGCGCGGCGGGGCCAGTGTTGAAAATTGGCCGAGAATGAAAGCGCGTCGCTGTAACGCAGCAGCGGCGCGATTTGTACAATCTCCGAAGCACGCTCAGTTCCTTGCCGCCCCAGTTCGGTATCATCGGCTTTAAGCGGCACAACGATGGCGCGGTAGCGATTGCGCCGAGGATCGATTTGCCGCAGGAGGTAATGCCAGATCCGCGCGCTGGTCCCGCGCGTGGCGCATTGAATAAACGCGGTATTTGTGCCCGCTACTATTTCGTTTGCCACTTCGTTGCTGAAACCCAGCGCAACGCGGGAGTCGCCCAGGAGCACAATCTCATTGCCAGCCCTCGACCGAGCCTGCCGCCGGTTCTCTTCGCGCGCACACCTCCAGACCTCACCGGCCTGCGACTCGGGCTTGAGAATGGCGGTGTATAAACCGCTATGAAAAATGATCCCGTCAAAGAGCAGAAAGCTCACGACTGTCAGCGTGATATTACGAAATACGGTCGGCTGCCCGGCCGCAGGCTTCCGAGATGACCTGTTGTCGCGGCCGGGTGCAGCGTAGAGCAGACCAAAATAGATCACCGCGACGGCGACGCCGATCAAAATAATCATCGGACGCTTCCCGAAACGTTCACCGTTAGCGATCCCAGTTGGCGATGCTCAAGGCCGGACAAGTTGGAGCGGTTGGGCATCCTTTGTAGCACAAGCTCGCTCAATTGCGCAACCGTCGGCTGCCCGCCCGGCTGGGCGCAAACCCACAAGTCATCGGCGCGGCTTACGGTTCCAATTTCTCGCCGGTCCCCGGCCGTCCGATCAGGTGGGATCAACGGCCGCGGTCAAAATTGAAAGTATAGGAATGGAATCTTGCTTTCCGTTACCGAGAAGAATTCCAAAACGAGAAATACGCAAGCGACAGCGGGGACCTGGACGTAAG
>JBHEMD010000139.1:0-6696 GCA_046262735.1 Chthoniobacterales bacterium
CTCCCGAGCCTCGTGCTGGGCGACGTAGAACCCGTGGCTGATTCCGCTTTTCGCGTTTTGGAATATGCCCCGCGCGTTTTGATCGGCCGGCTCGACGTCCGGCACGGTCGCCACGTCCTGCATGGTCGCGCCCGCGAAAAATCCCTCCGTGCGGGTCACGTTGCCGCGGTTTGCGCCGATGTGAATCGTGCCGATCGGGCGGCGCGAATCATTCCGGAGGGTGACGATCCAGACCGGATCGCCGCGCTCGTCGGTGCGCAGCGTGTAATTCGCCGTTGCGAATGGCGTTCCCGATTTATCCGCGGTGTGGCTCGCGACGGCATACGCGCCGCTCGAATCCAGATTCAGCCGCGCGGTGTTGATCGTCGCCCCTTCGCTTGAACCGATCACCGGTCGTGCCGGCGTTCGTTCCGAGACAATCCGGCCCTCCGCCACCTCGACCTCGCGCATGCCGCCGCCGCCTGGATCCGTGAGCAGAATTTTCCAGTTCTCGGGCTGCGGCGCCCCATCGACGCCGACCAGAGAAATGACGTGGTTTACCGAGTCGCGGCCCATTTCATGGCCGAGCACGCGCAAGGCGTCATAGGCCGTGGGCTGCTCCTGGGCGAGGAGCGGCGTCGCCGCAACCAGTAGAGCCGGGAACATTTTCCACATGCGCAAAATGGAACAGGAGTTTCCCACACTGTCCATTGCTTTCGCGTTGGGACGACGTATACGACCGAGATCGTTGGCCGTGAAAGTAATCAGGCTCCAGTTCAGTAGCGACACCGCCAATCTCGCCTTGATGCGGATCGAAGTGCGCAAATTTCTCACCGGCTACCCCTTCAGCGAGAAAGAGCGGACGCTGATGGTCCTCGGCGTTGACGAAGCGTGCACGAATATCATCCGCCATGCCTACCAACTGCGCGATGATCGGCCAATCGCTCTCTGCCTGGAGGTGGTGCGCAAGTGCGTCCGAGTGCGGTTACGCGATTACGGAGCGCAGGTGCGGCTCGATGAAATGCGTGGAAGGGCGCACGACCAGATCGAACCGGGCGGTCTGGGTCTGCACCTGATCAAAGCGGCATTCGATCAAGTCGATTACATCCTAAAACCTCGGGGGACCGAGCTGGTGCTCACGAAGAATTTGGAATGAACCGACGGGGCGCGACGCTTCTGGCAATGTGCGTTTCATCTGTGTAAATCTGTAGCTCACTTTTCAATCATGAAACCCCCCGAGCCAGACGCCGCCTTCGAGAGCTCGCTGCGGCCGCCGATGTTCAGCGAGTTCACCGGCCAGGTGAAAGTGCGCGAGCGTCTCGAGTTGATGGTGCAGGCGGCGAAACAACGTGGGGATGTGCTCGAGCACGTTCTGCTCAGCGGGCCCTCCGGCCTGGGCAAGACCACCCTCGCCTACATCATCGGGCACGAGATGGGAGTAAACATCAAGAACACCAGTGGGCCGGTGATTGAAAAGGCCGGCGAACTCGCCGGTCTGCTCACGAGTTTGGAAAAAGGCGACGCGCTTTTCATCGACGAGATTCACCGGCTCCAGCCGACGATCGAGGAATATCTTTACCCGGCGATGGAAGATTACCGCCTCGACATCATCATCGACCAGGGCCCGCAGGCGCGCAGCCTGCGATTGAACCTGCCGAAGTTTACATTGATCGGCGCGACGACACGCGCCGGAATGGTGAGCGCGCCGTTGCGGTCGCGTTTCGGGATGAGCGCGCGGCTCGACTATTACAACGCCGAGGAGATGCAAAAGATCATCATGCGCAGTGCGCGTCTGCTCGGTGTAGATGTCGATCTTGCGGGCGCGGCCGAGATCGCCGCGCGCAGCCGGGGCACGCCGCGCACCGCGAACAATCTTTTGCGCTGGGTGCGCGATTACGCCCAAGTCAAAGCCGAAGGCAAAATCAACGCCGAAGTGGCCGACCGCGCCCTGACCATGCTCGAGATCGATCGCGACGGCTTCGATCAGTGGGACAAGCGCATCATTGAAACCTTGATCCACAAATTCAACGGCGGCCCGGTCGGATTGAACTCGCTGGCCGTGGCGATTGGCGAAGAAGCTGGCACCCTCGAAGAGGTAAACGAGCCCTACCTGATCATGGAAGGTTATATCAAACGTACCCCGCAGGGCCGCGTCGCCACTGCGAACGCGTACAAGAAACTCGGACTAAAACCGCCGTCCGGCGCGCAGGCTGAATTATTGTAGCGCAAGCTCCCAGCTTGCGATCTAGATTGGCTCGCAAGCCAGAGGCGCGCGCTACTTCATGCAGTCCATAAGCGACCTCTTTCCCCAAACCTCCAAAGCCCTCACCGTCTCCGAGCTGACCCGGCAGATTCGCGGCGCGCTCGAGACGCGGTTCGCCGCGGTGTGGGTGCAGGGCGAAATTTCCAATTACAAACTGCACCCAAGTGGACATCAATATTTCACGCTCAAGGACCAGCGCGCACAGATCTCATGCATCATTTGGCGGGACACGATCGCGCCGTTGCCCCGAACGCTCTCGGGGCTCGCGGGCGGCGCGCAGGTGCAGGTTTACGGCACCGTCACTGTGTTTGAAGCGCGCGGCCAGTACCAGCTCACT
Source organism: Chthoniobacterales bacterium (assembly GCA_046262735.1). Classification (GTDB taxonomy): domain Bacteria; phylum Verrucomicrobiota; class Verrucomicrobiia; order Chthoniobacterales; family UBA10450; genus AV17. The sequence continues at coordinate 2,580 of JBHEMD010000139.1, forward strand.
GTGCAGATTCTTCAACCGCGCGGCCTGGGGGTCCTCCAGGCGAAATTCGAAGCGCTCAAACGCAAGCTCGAGGCGGACGGACTCTTTGCGCCGGAACGGAAACGCGCGTTACCAAAGTTCCCGCGCCGGATCGGTATCGTGACGTCGCCGACCGGCGCCGCCGTTCGCGACATTCTCAATGTGCTGCGGCGGCGCGCACCGTGGTTGCAGATTTTGATCAATCCGGTCCGCGTGCAAGGCGCCGGCGCCGCGCAGGAGATCTCAGTCGCAATTCGCGAGCTCGCCACGACGAGCGACCGGTTCGCGCCCCTCGATCTCATCGTGGTGACACGCGGCGGCGGCAGTCTGGAAGATTTGTGGGAATTCAATGAAGAAATCGTCGCGCGCGCGATTGCCGACGCCTCCGTGCCGGTGGTCTCGGCCGTCGGTCACGAGATCGATTTCACGATTTGCGATTTTGTGGCCGATCTGCGCGCGCCGACCCCGAGCGCGGCGGCGGAACTTATTGTGCCTGATATTGTCGATCTTCGGCGAAGGATCGAGGTGCTCGCCCGCGGTCTCGGGCGCGAATTAGTCCAGCGCCTGCGCGATGGACAACAGCGACTCGATCACGCGCGCGAAAAGTTGCGCCGCTACCTGACTCATAAGATCGACAATTGCAGGCGCGCGCTCATCCACATGGCGCGCACTGTGCAGGCGCGCAGTCCTACGCGTGAGCTCGCCATGCGCCGCAATCGTTTCATCGATTTGCACCGCAGATTGGCCGGAATGCCCGCGCGCGTTTTGGAAAACGCGCGGCATCGTTTCCGCGAAGTGGAAGCAGTGCTCCGCGTGCTTGGCCCGGAAGCGACCCTGGGCCGGGGCTATAGCATCACAACCGATGAACGCGGCAAACTCATTCGCGCAGTCGCTGACGTGCGCGCGAAAATGAAAATCAGAACGAGAGTCGCCGACGGCGAATTCGGCTCAGAAGTGCTGTAGCCGCTTCGCCTGTGCGAAGCGTACGCGCCGGCCACGGGCGTCGGCTACAGTTGTTTACGGCGCCGGGTTGAGGACGAAATTTGCTGAGTTATCCAGCCAATCAGCCCCACCGGCAAAATAATTTGTGCCGTCGGCGCGCTTTACGATATGAGGCGTAGCCGCCGTGTCGACTTTCATAATCTGGCCGCTCCCATCGCAAAAGACGACAATCGCTTTCTTCGCCTCCCAGACGCCACCCGGGGTTGCCTTGCTCGTCTCATACGCCAACGGTACAGCGTTGCTGAAGGCGTCAGCGACGAGCGGAAATCCCGGATTTGAGGTGTCGGTCAAATTGGCCACGTACGCATAGCCACATTCAGCGCCGGTCGTGCCTCCGGTGCCGCCAGTGCTGCCTTCAAGGGTTTCAGCACGGGTGCTGGAGCCCGTCGTGTCGAGCAGGTTGTCCGCAGCGTTTGGCGTCCATGCCGAGCCGGGAACAACGAAGATATCTTCGCTCTGGAGGTAATTGGGAAACAACCACCAGAAGGCGTCATTCGAAACATTACCCGACAAGAGGTCAGGTGCGGTCGTATAATCAGAGAACGGCGCTTTCGCCGGAAAGTAGCCGTCGTGATCGCTGGCAAACTGTTTCAGTGCAAGACCGATTTGCTTGCCGTTCGACAAATCCTTGGTCTGGTTCGCCCGTATTTGCACCGTGGTGTAGGCCGGCAGGGCGAAGCTGGCCAAAATGGCGATGATGGTGATGACGACGAGGAGCTCGATGAGCGTGAACGCGGTTGTGGTTTGTCTTGTCATGGGATTGCGGGGTTTGACACAGAGTACACAAACGCCCGCACTTAAGTCAAGACAACGGACAACGCGCAGCCGCCGCACACCGGCGAGCGCTACCTTTGCCCGCGATTAACTACCGCGCCTTACTGCTGCGGATTAACCACGACATTCGCCACGTCGAGCCAGTTCGCGCCGCTTGCAAAGAGATTTCCGCCGCCTGGTCGGTTCACCGTGGATGTGGTGCCGCCGGCACCGAGGGTACATTTTAGGATCTGACCGCTGGCATCGGCAAACAGAACAACCGCCTTTTTGCCCGTCCAAACTCCGCCCCGAACGGACTTACTGGTAGCGTACGACTGGGCCGCAGTTGTGCTGAAAGCATCCGCTACCAGCGGAAAGGCAGGGTTTGAGGTGTCAGTTAAAGCAGTAACATAGGCATAGCCACATTCAGGGCTGGCACCGCCCCCGGTGCTGCCAGTGCTGCCTTCAAGCGTTTCGCCACGTGTAGCGGCAGTATTCGTGTCGAGCAAATTATCCGCCGCGGATGGCGTCCATGCAGAGCCCGGAACGATAAAGATATCCTCGCTCTGCAGATAATTGGGGAACAACCACCAGAAGGCATCATTGGAAGTAGCAGGCACAGTACTTGGTGCCGCAGAATAATCGCCTGCCGCTGGCATTTTATTTGGAAAAGTGCCGTTGTTGTCGCTGGCGAATTGTTTCAGGGCGAGACCGATTTGCTTCGCGTTGGAGAGGTCCTTGGTCTGCTGTGCCCGTTCCTGCACGGTGGTGTAGGCGGGCAGGGCGAAGCTGGCCAAAATGGCGATAATGGTAATAACAACGAGAAGTTCGATCAGGGTGAAAGCGGCGCGGACATTTCTTTTCATGGCAACGATGTTTTTAAGGGGTGTGTTGGATTTAGTCAAGCGCGAACAGCGGGGGGCGGTCACCCGGTGGAGCGAGACTCGCTGGCGGGCCGAGACTCAGCCTGCTCTGAGCTCGTCGAATGGGAGCCGACGAATCTTCGCCACCGCCGCCGATGTAGCGGTGCTTGTGTCAAGCACCGAAATTAATTCATCAGGCGCTTGGCACAAGCGCCTCTACAACTCTACGCCTCGACGCGCATGATTTCGCCTTGCCACCGCCATTCGTCCGGATCCCTCACCAAACCAGCACGGACGGGATTCTGCCGGACGTACTCCCATTTTTCTGAGTAACTTTCGCTGTGGCGAATCAGGTGATCGAAAAACCCATGCTGCCAATGAGGTGCTGCGGCCGAGATCGCTGTTGAAAGTCGCCGTTTCAACATCCGCACCCATTGCGCGAGAACGAAATCAGCACTGCCTCTGACGAAGAGATGAACGTGATCAGGCATGATCACGTATCGGCCGAGACCGATTCCGCGCAGTTCGGCCTCACGAGCGAAGCGCATGAACTCATCGTGCACGGCTGAGTTCGCCAGCAGTCGACGGCGCTCTCGTGTATTGAACGTAACGAACCACAGCGGCGGATCGTAAGACTGAAAAATCAGCCCGAGTCGTGGCGGTCTCTCCGACACCGAATCTGACGAGAGCGTTGTAGCGGTGCTTGTGTCAAGCACCGAAACCAAATTCATCAGGCGCTTGGCACAAACGCCTCTACAACGCCTCCGCCTTAAACGCGACCGTCGCGAGCGGCGGCAACTGGATCAAAATAGAATGTTCGCGGGCCATCCATTGTCGATCTTCGCTTTGCACACCGCCGAGATTGCCGACATTGCTGCCGCCGTAAGTGTCGGCGTCCGTGTTGATGATCTCCCGATAAAATCCGGCGCGCGGCACGCCGAGGCGGTAATCATGCCGCACCATCGGCGTCGCGTTCACGACGAAGACAATGGTCTCGCCTTCGCGCGATTTGCGCGTGAACGAGACGACGCTGTTGTCGGCGTCGTGAAGATCGATCCACTCGAAACCGTCGTAGCTATCGTCCTGCTGCCAGAGCGCCGGCTCGCTTTTGTAAATATAATTCAAATGCTGCACGAGACGGCGCAAGCCGTCGTGCCACGGAAGATCGACAAGGTCCCAGTCCAGGCTTGTGTCGTGGTTCCATTCGCGCCATTGACCGAACTCACCGCCCATGAACAAAAGCTTTTTCCCGGGCTGGCCGTACATCCAGGCGTAAAACATCCGCAGGTTGGCAAACTTCTGCCATTCGTCGCCGGGCATCTTCGAGAGCAAGGAGCGTTTGCCGTGCACGACCTCGTCGTGGCTGAGCACGAGAATGAAATGCTCGGTGAACGCGTAGAGCAGGGAGAAAGTGATGTTGCCGTGGTGAAACCGCCGGTAAATCGGGTCGAGCGACATGTACTCAAGAAAATCGTGCATCC
>JBHEMD010000140.1:0-4949 GCA_046262735.1 Chthoniobacterales bacterium
TTAAAGAACTCCGGGATCAATTATGTCGAAGTGCCGAACGAAGCGGCCTTTTACGGGCCGAAGATCGACGTGCAAGCATGGAGCGTCATCGGGCGCGAGTTTTCGATCGCGACCAACCAGGTCGATTTCGCCCAGCCGCGCAATTTCGATCTGCGCTACAAAGACCGCGACAACACGGAGAAGATCCCGATCTGCATCCATCGCGCGCCGCTCGGCACGCACGAGCGGTTCATCGGGTTCCTGATCGAACATTACGCCGGTAATTTCCCGCTCTGGCTCTCGCCCGAGCAGGTCCGCATCCTCACCATCGGCGACGAGCCGGCGTTGCTTGATTACGCGCGCAAGATCGACAAGGAACTACGCGCGCACTTTGTCCGGTCCGAGATCGATCTTTCAAGCGACAAGATCAACGGCAAGATCCAGCGCGCCGAGCAAATGAAAGTCCACACCATGTTTGTGATCGGGAAGCGCGATATGGACGCCGATGCCGTCAGCGTGCGTGTCCACGGCAAAGGCAACCTCGGCGCCAAACCGCGAGTGGAAGCGATCGCGGAAATTCTATTGTCGATCAAAGAGCGCCGTGCCTAAGTGCGGTCCGTGACCGCCGAGGAATAATGCGACGCTCGCAGAGCGCCGCTAACGATCGGCTTGGAATTACGATGTAATCGGCTAGAACATCGGCCATGGATTTGGCCGGCGCGCTGAAGAAATATTTCGGCTACGCCGAGTTTCGGCCGCTGCAGCGCGAGATCGTCAACGATGCGCTTGCCGGGCGCGATGTTTTTGTGCTGATGCCGACGGGCGGGGGGAAGTCGCTTTGTTTTCAGTTGCCGGCGCTTTTGCGCGAGGGGTTAACGATCGTCGTGTCGCCGTTGATCTCATTGATGAAGGACCAGGTCGATGCGCTGCAGACGAGCGGAATCGCCGCCACGTTTTTGAATTCGACGTTAGATCGACATGATGCGGTCGAGCGCTTGCGCGGATTGAACCGCGGTCAGTATCGGCTGCTTTACGTGGCACCCGAACGGCTGATGCTCGACACGTTTTTGGAGCGCGCGCTGAACTGGAACATCGCGCAGTTCGCAATCGACGAGGCGCATTGCATCAGTGAATGGGGCCACGATTTTCGGCCGGAGTATCGCGAGCTGAAAAAACTGCGACGACATTTGCCCGATGTGCCGCTCATGGCGCTGACCGCGACTGCGACCGAGCGGGTCAGGACCGACATTGTGAAGCAACTGGGCCTGCACGAGGCGCGCTGTTACGTCGCGAGCTTCAACCGGCCGAACCTGATCTATCGCGTGATTGCGAAATCGTCGCCTTACGAGCAGGTGCTTGCTTTGATTCGGCAACGGCCTAACGAGAGCGGGATTGTTTATTGCGCGAGCAGAAAGACGGCGGATGCACTGGCGAAAAAGCTGAACGCTGATGGCATTAAAGCAAAACCGTACCACGCCGGGCTCGAAGCAAAGGAGCGAACAAAGCACCAGGAACTATTTCTCCGCGACGATGCTCGCGTCATCACGGCGACGATCGCGTTCGGGATGGGCATCAACAAACCGAATGTGCGTTTCGTCATCCATCATGATCTGCCGAAGAACATCGAAAGCTATTACCAGGAGACCGGTCGCGCCGGCCGCGATGGATTGCCGAGCGAATGCGTTTTGCTCTTCAGCGCGAGCGACGTGGTGAAGCAACGGCGGTTCATCGAAGAGAAAAGCGAACACGAGCAGCGCATCGCGCACGAGCAATTGCGCGAGATGATTCATTATGCGGAGACGCGGGAGTGCCGGCGCGCAACGCTGCTAAAATATTTTGGCGAAGAGTACGCGGCTGACAGAGCCGCGGCTACAGGGTGCGACGGGTGCGACAATTGCCTGAACCCACGGGAAACTTTCGACGGTACGCTTCACGCGCAAAAATTTTTGTCGTGCGTTTACCGGATTCACGAGAAACACGGGTTCGGTTTCGGCTTGAATCACATTGTCGATGTTCTGTGCGGCGCCGAGACAGAGGGAATCCGGCAGCGCGGGCATGATCAGCTTTCGACCTACGGGATTGGCCGGGACCTGAAACGCAACGCCTGGCAGGCGATCGGGCGCGAGCTGTTGCGCCTTGGATTGGTGGCCGCTGCTCCGGGGAAATTTGCGACTCTGCAACTGAGCGATGACGGGCTGGCCGCGTTGCGCGAACGAACGCCGATCACGCTAACGAAGCCATTCGATGTCGCAGAGAAGAGACCGCGGAAATCTCGCGCCGGCGAAATCGAATGTGACGAAGCGCTGTTTGAGCAACTGCGGGTGTTGCGCCGCAACCTCGCCGACGAACGTGATGTGCCGGCCTACGTCATTTTTTCCGATGTCTCGCTCCGCGAAATGGCGCGCTCTCGCCCGACGACAACGGCCGAGTTTCGGCGGATTCCAGGTGTTGGAGATCGAAAACTGAAAGATTTTGCCGAATCGTTTCTTGGCGAAATCAAAATTTATCTCAAAGCAGGCACCGGTTTGAGCGCAGGTCTATGAGATTCAGCCATGCCTCGTTTTGGGGATGAGCTGTAGTGGATTTAAGTACAACAAAATCATGGCGATGTAGCGCGCCAAAGGCACCGGCGTTGCTGCTTTTCATGCACAATGAAAGCGCTGGCCTGGATCATTGTGCTGGTGATCCTTTATTTCCTGGCCACGCTCGGCTGAAAATCGAATCAGCCGCTAATGCTTTTTCTTGCGACTGCGCATCGGTTTGCCTTTGCGCTTGGTCTTGGCCATGCGGCGCAGCTCGGCTTTGCTCATCGACTGGTACATTCCTTTCGACGCGCCTCTCAGCGATTTCTTTGAGCGCTTGCCGCGCTTGGCCGCAAGCGCGGCGCCGGCTGCCATTTGTTGTTTCTTGGATTTGGCAGGCATACAGATGTTTCGTCCGGCAGCACTCGTTCGGTTTTGACGCGATAATTAGCCGCTCAGACGAGCTTGTAGACTCGGACCTGACCCTGGCGGCCGCGGAGTTGCAATGACGCCGGTGCTTCGTCGTTGGCGGCGGCTTGCATCGCGTGTTGCACCGATTCGGAGATTAGTAATTTCGAGCCGAGCTCTTTGTTTAATTTCTCGATTCGGAACGCGACGTTGACCACGTCGCCGATCACGGTGTATTCGCGGCGCTCAGCCGAACCGATGTTGCCGCCGAGCGCCGGCCCGGCATGAAGACCCAGACCGATGCGCGTCGGCGGGATTTCGCCAGCGGCAGCGCTGTTTTCAACCTGATTGAGAATCTGGCGCGCGGCGCGGACGGCGTTTTCGCAGATATTGTCCGCAACCAGCGGTGCGCCGAACAATGCCGTAAAACCGTCACCGAAATCGAGCGGGAGCGATGAATCTCGCAGAGTGCCGTCGAGCCGATTCATTTCGTGTTAGGCGAAAGACAAAATGGACCGCCGCCAAAGCGGGAAAGCGTCCCGAGGTGTTCAAACACCAGCGCGAGTTCGCCACAAGAAGTAAACCGGTCCACCCGTCAGCACGATCAGCATGCCGATTCCCGAAGTGGCCGGGGCGAGAAAGGCAAGATCGACAATGAGCAGAGCGGCGAGAAAAATCGAGACGACCGGGACGATCGGGTAGCCCCACGTGCGATAAGGCCGCTCGGCAGTCGGCGCGGTTCGTCGCAAAACAATCAGCGCCACGATCATCAGAATGTAAAAGACGAGATCGGCCGAGACGATGTATTCGAGCAATTGATTGTAAACGTTACCGTGAGTGACTGCGCCAGTGTCGGCGTTGATCGTTACCGTGCGTGGCAGCGTCAAAAACGCCGTCCAGATTCCCTGTGCGACCAGGGCCGCGGCCGGCACGTGAAAACGATTCGTTGTCGCGGTTTTCGCAAAGAACAGACCGTCGCGTGCCATTGCGAAATAGACACGCGCGCCGGAAAGGATCAGGCCGTTGTTACAACCGAAAGTTGAGATCATGATCGCCGCCGCCATGCACATCGCGCCCGGATTGCCGAAAATTGCTTTCATAGCCGCGACGGCGACGCGGTTCTGCGGCGCATGCTGGATTTCGGAAAACGGCAGGATGGCGAGATAAGCAAGGTTCGCCAGCACATATAAGATCACGACCAAGCCACAGCCGAAGACGAGCGCGCGGACGAGATTTTTTCCGGGGTCGCGCACTTCGCTGCCGACGAAGGTCACATTAGTCCAGGCAGTTTGCGCGAAGAGCGGGCCGACCATCGACTTGCCAAAAAGCAAAGCGAGCGCGAAGCCGCCGGTAAAAGCGAGACCGGGCTGGGCGACCTGCGGGCTCCAGGCGTTCGCCCATGAATCCCACCACGCCGACGAGCGCGCTGCGCATGTGACGCTCCATCCAAAGAGCAAACCGACCATGACGACTCCTGCGAGGGCGGCCGTTTTTGCAAACGTGAAAACGTTTTGGACAATTTTACCGAGCTCTAGTCCGCGCGTGTTCGTCCAAGTGAGTAGCGCGATCAGCGCGATCGCGACCAATTGTTCGCTCGATAGACTGATCGCGTAACCGCCGGCGAGCGAAACCGGCGCGATCAGGTAATTGTCGGAACCGATGGCGGACACAAAGACGCCGAGGAACTTTGCGAACGCGATGGCGACGGCCGCAATCGTGCCGGTCTGAATGACGAGAAACAAAGTCCAGCCGTAGAGGAATCCAATCGACGGGCCGTAAGCTTCGCGCAAAAAAACATAAACACCGCCGGCGCGCGGCATCATCGTGGCTAGCTCCGAGCAACAGAGCGCGCCCGTAATCGTGAGCAGACCCGCGACCGCCCACGCCAGCAGGAGCCAGCCCGGCGCGCCGCTCAGGCGCGATGATTCGGCCGAGGTGATGAAAATGCCAGAGCCGATCATGGAGCCGATCACGATCATGGTGGCATCGATCGGCCCGAGCGCGCGCACGAGGCCGGCTTGCGCTTGATTGTCGATCTTG
>JBHEMD010000141.1:0-3085 GCA_046262735.1 Chthoniobacterales bacterium
GGTGTAAATCTCCCGGACCGATTGCACGCCAGGATCCTCCGGCCCCGAATAATCGCGTTTGTTTTCTTTTTTGTACCAATCGTAAATCCGGCCGACAAACGGCGAGATCAGCTGCACTTTCGCTTCCGCCGCACGCACCGCCTGCGGCAGCGAAAACATCAACGTCAGATTGCAAAAGATCCCTTCTTTTTGCAGTTGCTCGGCGGCGTTCAGTCCTTCCCAAGTCGACGCGATTTTGATCAAGACGCGTTCCCGCGGAATTTTGCGCGCCTCGTACAGCTTAATCAGCCGTCGCGCTTTGTTGATCGAGCCCTCGACATCGTATGACAATCGCGCGTCGGTCTCGGTCGAAACGCGGCCCGGCACAATTTCCAGAATGTCGCTGCCAAATTGGACCAGCAAGTGGTCGCAAATGTCTTCGATCTGTTCTGCGCCACTCAGGCCCGACTTCTTCCGCTCGCCCAGCACCTGGTCGAGCAGATGACCGTATTGTTCTTTTTGCGTGGCGGCATAGACCAGGCTCGGGTTCGTTGTCGCGTCCTGCGGCTTGAATTCCCTGATCGACTCGAAATCGGCCGTGTCGCCCACGACCTTGGTGAACTGCTTCAATTGCTCGAGCTGATTGTTCTTTGTCCCGGCTTTTTTTTCCTCAGTGACCGCGGTGCTCATAAAATCTTCCTCCGTTCACTCACCGTACGCGTCATCGCAAGATCGACAATCGGAAATCCGAGGCGTGTAGCGGCGGTCCACTGTTGTCGCAGTGCGCTGCCGAGCGCGATGCTCGATGCTTAGATGACTAAGAGGCGGCGCGCAAAACGTGGCGCCTCTTTTGCTGTACGCGCACCTCAAACGAGCTGCACGACTTCAGTTCAGCACGACCTGACTCGGCGCGGGCTTCAGCGGCGCGCGAAGATCGGCAAAAATTTTGCCGCCCCTTGGCGGTCGCCGAGGGAGTTAATAAACATGTCGATCTTGCGCGCTCCGCCGATGTTTGACCGGCTACTTTTTAGCGGAGTGCTTGCCTTTCAATTCGACTACAATCACTTCGAACGGCTGGTCGCCGATATTCTCGGGCAAATGGACCGTCGGTTTATTCCAGATGACGTCACCGGCCTTGCCGTTGAAGTCCTCACTCTTGCCGTCCGGGAACGTGAATTTGCCCTTGGCATCGGTCAGAAATACCGCCAGGCCCTGCGGGTGGGAATGCATCGTCGATTTTTCACCGGGAGCGTAATGCGCTTTGAGCACGCGCACCTGATCGTTCTCAAAAGCCACCGTATAATGTTTTGCATCCACTTTGACCGCGTCCTGCGCCCGCAGACTCGCCGCCGTGCCCGCTAACGCTCCGACCGCTACAACCGACAGTATGACTCGCTTCATCGCTATTCCTCCGTTTGGTTGGCCACGTTTCACGTGGTTGGTTTATTTGTCCTTTCGGGGGTGACGCCGCACCCCAGATCGGCCGAGAATATCGGCCGTTAACCCGCAAGGCAAGCGATGACCGCAGTTAAGCGGAAACGGTAGGGCGAGTTTCGGCGCCGCGACGGGAGCCGAGGGCGGCGCGGACGAAGTTGTTGCCGAGCTCCCACATCGGGCCGGGGAATTTTCGGCATTCGGTGAGAACGTCATCCAGCGCCTTGGCGAACATGTCGATTTCTTTTTCGCCGATTATGAGCGGGGGCAGGATTTTCATCACGTCCATGGCGTGACCGGCCACCTGGGTGAGGATGCGATGTTTGCTCAGCATCTGCGTCACGATCATCTGCGCGAAAAGGACCTTGTCGATCTTGTGCAGGAGTTTCCAGGCCATCTTGAGCTTTAACTCACCCGGCTCGTGAAATTCGATCCCGATCATGAGCCCCTTGCCGCGGACCTCTTTGATGAAGGAATGTTTCGCCTTGAGACTATCGATCTTCTCCATCAAGAGCGCGCCCATTTTGGCCGCGCGCTCGACTAAATTTTCCTGGTCGATCACTTCGAGCGCGGCGAGTCCGCAGGCCATGGCGAGATTGTTGCGGCCGAACGTTGTTGAATGAACGACGCAACGGTCCATGCGCGAAAAAGTCTTCTGGTAAATGTCGCGCCGGGCCACGATCGCACCACACGGGACGTAGCCACCGCTCAGCGTCTTCGCGAGCGTGATGATGTCGGGTTCCAGGTTCCAATGTTGGAAGCCGAACATTTTCCCAGTGCGGCCGAGACCGGTCTGGACTTCATCGGAAATCAGCAGCGTGCCGTATTTGCGACAAAGTTCCTGGGCACGGACGAAGAAATCGCTCCTTGAAGTTTGGCAGCCTTTGCCCTGCACGGTCTCGATGACAAATGCTGCGACATCGCGCGAGCGCAGTTGTTGATCTAATGCGTCGATGTCATCGAGCGGGACGCGCGTATCGAACCCTTCCATCAACGGCCCGAAACCTTCGGTGAAACTTTCGCAGCCCATCAGCGAGAGCGAACCAAGGCTGAGACCGTGAAATGCGCTCGCCAGTGACACGACCCGCTTTCGTCTAGTCGCTGCTCGCGCGAATTTGAGCGCGCCTTCCATCGCTTCGGTGCCGGAATTACAAAAGAAAACCGCGTCCAGATGCGGTGAGGTGCGCTTGACGAGCGCTTCCGCAAGCAGCCCGCTCAGGAGCGAGCAATCCATTTGCACCATGTTCGGCAAATCCAGGTCGAGCACGTCGCGGATAGCTTGTTTCACAACCGGATGGTTGCGGCCGATGTTGAAAACGCTATAGCCGCTCAGGAAATCGAGAAACGGCTGATCATCCATGTCGTAGAGGTAGGCGCCCTCGGCCCGCGCATAGACCTTGTCGAAGCCAATAACGCGCTGCGCCTGCACCAGCGTGCGGTTGAGGTGGCGCTCGTGCAGCTTGTAATTTTCGCCGAGACGCGCGGCGACGATTTCCTTCAAATCAAAAGCCATTTCGAGGCAACAAGATTCCGCGATTTGCGGCTGAAACGCAAATGGTAGGGACACCGCGCTGCGGCGCTCCGAGCCGGAGTGGCGTCCGCGGGACAGTGCAGCGCGCTGCCGCTACCAAACATCAAAGCCGCAGGCGCTGACGGCTCTGCGGCTTTGATC
>JBHEMD010000142.1:0-6164 GCA_046262735.1 Chthoniobacterales bacterium
CCGGGCCCGGACTCAGTAGCAGTGCATGTTCCTGGCCGTTGATGATCCCGTAGGTAGCGATTTGTCCCGCATCATTGATGCAATGCTGCGGCGGTATCCACAAAAAGGTGATACCTGTGTAGGGCCCAATCAGATCGTAGAGGTCGTACATCGTTCCTCCGCTGTACAGGAAGGGATGGGCGACCTGATTGCCGGCGAGGCTGGATACGCCGACAGCTTGTCCGAGGTTGTTGATCGCGTAGCCGTTACTGACTGATCCTCCGAGCGTTCCAATGTCGGTCATCACGCCGGCAGAATAGATAAAGGCGTGAGGTCCAGGATCGGAAAAACCAACAATCTCACCGAGGTCATTGATGTCGTAGCCGTAGCTCGCACCAGCGTTGCCGGCGAGTGTGCCTAAGTCAGTCATCGTCCCATTGGAATACAAAAACGCGTGATAGAATAATGAGTCTGGCGCGTAGGTGGAAAGCCCGGTCACTTGCCCGGCGTCGTTGATACCCGTGCCTTGACTATTGGTTCCGCCGAGCGTTCCGAGATCGGTCATCGTTCCGCCGGAATACAAGAACGCACGCACATCGGCGGAGGGAAGAGTTGCGAGACCGGTTATCTGCCCGGCGTTATTTATTGCGTTCGGGAATGTGCCGTAGCCGCCTAGACCGCCGATATCGATCATCGTTCCGCCGGAATAAAGGAACCCGCGAAAGCTGCTGGCGTCGGCGGTCCTAGACGAGCCGGTGACCTGCCCGGCGTCGTTCACCCCCAGCCCTGTGCTGTGTGCATCACCCGGCAATGTTCCCAAATCGGTCATGGTACCGTTTGCAAAGAGAAAGGCGTGAGCCGCGGTATCGCCAGCGACAGCTGCGGAACCAGTCACCTGCCCCAAGTTGTTGATCCCATACGCGTCGGCGCCCGATCCGCCGAGCGTGCCCAAATCCTGGACGGAGTACTGCGGTGCTTGCGGCCGCGCCGATGGCGAAACTGCGAGCCAAGTGAGCGCGACGGCCAAAAATACGACATACCTAAATTTCGTGATTGTCATGTTATTCCTTCTGTTGAGTTCGGCTTCTATTCGCTAACGCGGCAAATCGGAGCAAAAGAGACCAAAAAAGTTTGGGATTTTGCGGCTCGACGCCGGCATGGCAAAAACGTACGATCGGCGCTCCTTTGCGATGGCGGATTCACTGGACAAATCAGCGGGATTTTCGGCGGCTCTGATTGAGGAGCTGACGACGACGGTGTCAAAGGCCGACGCGGAAACATTGCGCGGACTGTTGCCGGCTGTTTACGACGAATTGCGCGGAATGGCGGCTGGGTTCTTACGGGACGAGCGCGCCGGTCACACGCTTCAGCCCACCGCGCTCGTGCACGAGGCGTATCTGCGCATGGCCGATCAGCGGCAGCCGGCCTGGCAAAATCGAGCGCAGCTGCTGGGCGTTTTTGCGCGGATGATGCGGCGCATCCTGATCGATCACGCCAATGCGCGGCTCGCGGCCAAGCGCGGGGGCAAAGACGCCGTCCGGATCGCGCTCGACGAAAAGATCGACATTCCTGAAATCCGCGAGGTGAACCTGCTCGAAGTGGATGAAGCGTTGGACAACCTCGAACGGCTGGACGCGCAGCAGGCGAAGATCGTCGAGCTGCGTTTCTTCGGCGGCTTGACCGTGGATGAGATCGGTCAGGCGTTGGCGATTTCCCCGACAACTGTGAAGCGTGAGTGGTCAGTGGCGAAACGGTGGCTGCAACGCGAGCTGGCACGTGCCGCCTAGCCATTGAAATCGGACGACCAGCAAGAGCTTACGGCTGAGCGCTGGCAGCGGATCAAGGAGATCGTTGCTGAAGCGCTGGAGGAAAAATCACCAACGGCGCGTGCCGCTTTGATCAAAGAGCGCTGCGGCGACGATGCGGAACTTCTGCGCGAGGTCGAATCGCTTCTCGATCAGACGACCGGCTCATTCGAAAATTTCGCCGACAATGCAACCGAGTCGCTTCGCCGGCAGATGTCGATCTTAGCGCCGGATGCACGCGTCGGGGCGTATCGGATTTTGCGCGAGATTGGCCGCGGCGGAATGGGTGCGGTTTACCTCGCCGAGCGTGCCGATGGCGCCTTTGAAAAAGACGTCGCGATCAAAGTTTTGAAGCGCGGCACCGACACTGATGAAGTGTTGCGGCGTTTTGGCAGCGAACGCCAGATCCTTGCGCGACTCGCACATCCAAACATCGCCGGCCTGCTCGATGCGGGAACGACCGCAGACGGCCTGCCGTATTTCGTCATGGAGTACGTAGCCGGGATACCGATCGTGCGATTCGCGGACGAACATCAGCATTCCATCAAAGAACGCCTGGGTCTATTCCGGAGCGTTTGCTCCGCAGTGAGTTACGCCCATCAACACCTTGTTATTCATCGCGATCTCAAACCGAGCAATGTGCTGGTCACGGCTGACGGCGAGGTCAAGCTCCTGGATTTTGGAATCGCGAAGTTGCTCGATGAATCGGCGCCGGAAATGACGCTGACGCTGCAACGGCGAATGACACCGGAATACGCCAGTCCCGAGCAAGTTCGCGGCGAGCCCGTCACGACGGTGAGCGACGTTTATTCGTTAGGCGTTTTGCTTTACGAACTGCTCACCGGCACGCGGCCCTACAAGCTGAAGACCCGCAGCCCTGAGGAAATCAGCAAAGCAATTCGCGAACAGGAACCCGAACGGCCGAGCACGGTCGTCGCCGGAGGCGACGGAAATTCCCAAATCCAAAATCCAGCTTCCAAGGCGCTCCGCGGCGATTTGGACAACATCATTCTCAAAGCGCTGCGCAAAGAGCCGGAGCGGCGCTACGGTTCAGTCGATCAATTGTCTGCAGATCTTCGCCGGTACTTCGAGGGATTACCGATTCGCGCTCGCAAAGACACTGTCGGTTATCGGGTGGCGAAATTCGTCGGGCGCCACAAAGCTGGCGTTGCCGCAGTGGCATCAATCGTCATTGCTCTCATTGCCGGTATGGTCGCTACCGCATGGCAAGCGGCGCTGGCGCGAGCAGAAAGAGCAAAGGCCGAAGCGCGCTTCGAGATTCTTCGCAAGTCTTCGCGCACAATGATCACCGAAATTCATGGCGCGCTCATGAATCTCTCCGGGTCGCTTGAAGCGCGCAAGCTGTTGCTAGAGCGGGCAACGGAACAGCTTGATGCGCTCGCCAGCCATGCCGGCGACGATCCGCGGCTTCACATTGATCTCGCCGAAGCTTATCAAAACATCGGTTATCTGCCGGACAAACCGCTCGCCGAACGCACGGAGCTGTTCAAGAAAGCAATCGCGCTCCACCAAAAGGTGTTGGCGAAGGAACCGAAGCACATCGCAGCGAGGGAAGGTTTGGCGATGAGTGAAATCAACCTTGCCGACTTCGCCAGGGCACGCGGCGCCAGCGACGAAGCATTGAAACACAACCGCGAGGCAATCACGCTACTTGAATCGGTGGTCGCAGATGAGCCGGCGGAGATGGAACACAAAAAGATGTTGTGGAACGCCTCCTACAATGCGGCCATGACCCAGATGCAGAGCGGACACGCCGCCGAAGCGTTCGAGATCAGCCGGCACATTTACCCGGTCGCGAGCGAACTCCGGCAAAAACATTCCGCCGACCAGAGCGACCACAAGTTTCGTCGCCCCTATCTGAGCCGCGCCCTCGCCGGCAACAGCCTCACTTATCTTGGCCGCTATGATGAAGCGATTGCCGAAATTCGGGCCGCCATCGACGAAGTGGCCGCCACTCGTCAACGATTTCCCCGGGGGCCTTTTGAACGACTGGATGAAAGCGTTTTCAATTATCGTCTCGCCTTTGCTTTGGAACGCAGCGGACAGCGCAGTCAGGCAATTGACGCAATGCGAAAGTCGCTCGCGCTGGCCGAAGCGCTGACGAGCGAGAACGCGAAGGATTTGTCTCACCGCACGAATGCAGCGTTCGTGAATTCGCAATTAGCTTCTTTGCTCTTGCGAGCAGGCCAATCGGCCGAGTCGCTAAAATACTTTCATCGTGCCGTTGAACTAGACGAACAAATCCTCGCTGCTGACCCCGAACAGAAGCAGGTTAAAAACGACCTCGCATACGCTTATGGCGGTCTGGGCCGCGCTTTGGCGGAAACGGGGGATGCCGCTGAAGGTTTGGCGCACGAGCACAAGGCTCTGGCTCTTTTCGAAAAACTTGAACCAGCTGAGAGCTCAAATGTCGTCTTGCTTCACGATTACGCGGAGACATTGGAGCGAGCAGGTGAGACTTGCTTGCTGCGTGGAAATAACGACTCCGAAGGGAAACAACTTCTTCAGCGAAGTCTCGGCATCTGGGCGGCAATGCGCGATCGCGGAACATTGGCTCAGGCGGATGCCAACAAGCCGGATGAGGTCGAAACCGAGCTCGAGAAATCCAACGCTGCGCAAAAGTGAGTGTCGATCTTCGATCAAACCTGTCGCGCGTTGATCTTTGAATCGGCTGGTGGCCTAATAGCGTTGTCAATGCAAGGCGATCTGGAGCGGGTGTTGTTTGATGAGCCGGCGATTCAGCGGCGGCTCGATGAGATCGCGACGCAAATCTCGAACGATTATCGCGATCGGGAGCTGACGGTCATCGCGGTCATGAACGGCTCGCTCATGTTCATGGCCGATCTGCTCCGGCGCATTCCGTTGCCGCTCAAGCTCGATTGCTTAAGCGTGGCGAGTTACCACGGCAAGACCGAACCAGGAGGGGAAGTGATTTTCAAACAGGTCGCTCCGGATGTCGCGGGCCGGCACATTCTGATCCTCGACGACATTCTTGACAGCGGCCAGACGCTCGCGGCGGTGCGCGACAAATTACAGCTCGCCGGGCCGCGCTCGATCCGCAGTTGCGTCCTGCTGAAAAAGAAAAAACTACGCGCAGCCGCGGTCGATGCCGATTACGTGGGTTTCGAAATCGAGGACGAGTTCGTCGTCGGCTACGGACTCGATTTCATGGAGCGCTACCGCAATCTCCCCTGCATCGGCGTCTTGCGGAAAGACGTCGCGACTTAAAGGCCGAACGGTTAACGCGGCTGGTTCGGCAAGAATTCGTCCCGATACACTGGCGTCTCTTCCGGAGCGAAGCCATGACGCGTGACATTTTCGGTCACGACCCGCGGCACCAAAAAGTGCTGGAGATAATCGGGCCCTCCGGCCTTGGTGCCGCTGCCGCTCATTTTGAATCCGCCAAAGGGATGTCGGCCGACGATCGCGCCGGTGCAGCCGCGGTTGACATACACGTTGCCGGCCTCGATCCGGGCCTTGGCGTATTCGATATGCGCAGGGCTGCGTGAGAAAAACCCGGCGGTAAGCGCGTAATCGGTGCTGTTCGCGACATCGATCGCTTCCTCGAGATTGCGCACTTTGATGACGCTCATGACCGGCCCGAAAATCTCCTCGCGCGCGATTCGCATGTGCGGTTTGACGTCGGTGAAAATGGTCGGCGGAATGAAATAGCCGTGCGGCGGCACTTCGGCGCGTTGGAACGCGAGCTTCGCTTCGGATTTACCGATCTCGATGTAATCGAGAATGCGCTCGTAAGCGGCCTTATCGATGACTGGCCCGACGACGACGCCCGGCTCTTCGGGATTCCCGACGCGCACGCTGGCGGCGGCGGCGAGCAGGCGCTCCATCACGCGGTCATAGTTTTCTTCGAGCAAAATCAGGCGCGAGAGCGCGGAACATTTTTGTCCCTGGTAACCGAACGCCGAATAGGTGCAATCGACAATCGCCTCATCGAGGTCGGCATCCGAATCGATGATGACGGCGTTTTTGCCGCCCATTTCGCAGATGACGCGTTTGAGCTCGCGCTGACCCGGGCGCGTGATACCCGCGCTTTCCCAAATCCGCAGACCCACTTCGCGCGAGCCGGTGAACGCGATAAGATCGACATCCTTGTGATCGACAAGGTGCGCGCCCATGACTGAGCCCTTGCCGGGGAGATAATTCAGCACGCCCGGTGGCACACCGGTCTCCTCCAGAATCTCCATCAGCATCGCGCCCACGACTGCTGAAGGCTCGGCCGCTTTCATGATGACGGTGTTGCCGGTGACGAGCGCGGCGGTCGCCATGCCGCCAAGAATGGCGAGCGGGAAATTCCACGGCGCGATCACGAAGGCGACGCCGCGCGGCCAATAATGATAG
>JBHEMD010000143.1:0-14306 GCA_046262735.1 Chthoniobacterales bacterium
GACATGGACGCGCGGCTCGCGATCGACACAGTCGTTCTCCTCGCCTACTTCGTCGGCATCGTCGCGCTCGGACTTTGGGCCGGGCGACGAAATCGAAACTTGGACGAGTTCTCGCTCGGTTCGCGCTCCATTCCGTGGTGGGCCGTGCTCGCCTCCATCATCGCCGCGGAAACCAGTGCCGCCACGTTTCTCGGCACGCCGGCCGAAGGTTTCAAAACGAGAGGTTACTTTTATGGCCAATTGGCAATCGGGACGGTTCTGGCGCGCATCGTCGTGGCCTTCACCTTCATTAAGCCGTACTACGACTATCGCGTGCAAAGCGTCTACGAATTTCTGACGGTGCGCTTCGGCACAAAAACCAAGAACATGGCGAGCGGCATCTTCCTCTTCACTCGCGTGCTCGGGATCGGTGTCCGGCTCTATCTCGGCGGTGCGATCATGGTGGTGATATGGCGCTATCTGTTTCCCTCGCTGCCGGTAAATCTCAATACCTACATCTGGGGAATTATTTTCGTTACCGTTATCACGACGATCTACACCGCCGTTGGCGGAATCAAAGCAGTTGTCTGGACAGACGTGATCCAGGCGGTGCTGATGTTTAGCTCGGTTATCTTCGCCATCTTTCTGCTGCTCCGAAGCATTCCCGGCGGATTCGAAACCGTGAAATCAAATCTCGGAGGGCTCGGCAACGTGAAACTTTTTCAGACGGGATGGAATTCGGAATTGCCGTTCGGGCCAGCTTTGAAAGCGATGCTGGAAGAACCGTACACTATTTTCGCGGCGTTCATTGGCTCCACTTTGTTGACGATGGCGACCCATGGAACCGATCAAGATATGGTGCAACGGATGTTGACCGCGCCCGATCACAGAAAGTCTCGCCTGTCGCTGATTCTTAGTGGGCTCATGGACCTGCCAATTGCCGGCGCGTTTCTGACCGTGGGAATTTTATTGTCGGTTTACTACTCGGTGGTTCCGGGCGCGACACTGCCCGCCGCCGACAACGAAATTTTCGGCGACTACATTGTTCACCAAATGCCGGTAGTATTTCGTGGACTCATCATTGCGGGCATTTTCGCCACGATGATGGGCTCGACGTCGGCCGCGTTGAACGCACTCGCCACCAGTTTCACGAAAGATTTTTACCTCCCCTATATTCGGCCCGGCGCCACCGATCGTCAGGCGATTCGCGCCGCGCGCATCGCCACCGCCGTTTTCGGCGTCCTCATGATTCTTGTCGCGACGATGGCCGCGCACGCCGTGCTCCAAGACGCAAAGCTGACGATCATTCCGATCGCTATCGGAATCCTCGGCTACACCTACGGAGCGTTGGTCGGAGTTTTTCTTCTCGGAATGTTAACGCGGGGCCGCGGATCCGACAGCGCGAACGTCGTCGGGATGACGCTTGGGATCATGTCTGTGCTCGTATTATGTAAAGTCACGATGCCAGCCTTTGATGTCCCCGCGATACTGCAGGGAAAACTCGTGGCTTCGCAATGGAACTTCGGATGGTTTATGCCGGATTGGTGGCCGAAAATTTCCTGGCCTTGGTTTGTCTTTGTCGGCTGCGTCGTCACTCTTTCGATCGCAGTTCTCTTTCGCACGCCACAGAGCCAGATAGCTGCTGCCGAAGCGCACGTCGCGTCTAACATGAAAGCCTGACTGCGAATGTGACTTTTTCGGTGGCGATTCTTTTCCGGACGGGCCGAACATCACCCGCCAACGGGCTCGGACTTGTCTTAAAGTAGGCATTGACCGCGTAACGGTGCTGGATTCCTTTCCACGCAACTTTCACCCAAATCGCCATGGCCCACGTCGTCACTGAGAAATGTAACGGATGCAAGTTCACCGATTGTGTCGAGGTGTGCCCGGTCGCCTGCTTCTACGAAATGGAGAACCAGGTGGTGATTCATCCGGAGGAATGCATTGATTGCATGGCGTGTGTGGAGGTGTGCCCGGTGCACGCCATCTATGCCGATGCCGATGTCCCGCCCGAATTCACCAAGGACACCGAGTTCAACGCGACCCAGTCGCACCAGATAAAGGACTCGGGTGGGGAGGCGATCACAATTCGCAAAGACCCGCTGCCCGGAGCCGCGGAGCGAAAAAAGGTTCTGGGCTATTGAGCCATTGGGCGCGCTACCCCTTCTTTTCGGTGGCGACTTTGATCCCCAAATCGCGCAGCTGGCGCGAATCGACTTCGGCGGGGGATTGGGTCATGAGGTCCATGCCGCGGTTGTTTTTCGGGAAGGCCATGACGTCGCGAATCGATTCGGCGCCGCAGATCAACATGACGATCCGATCGAAGCCGGGCGCGATTCCGCCGTGTGGTGGCGCGCCCATTCGAAGCGCGCGCAACAAATGCCCAAACATCGCTTGTTGATCGTCTTTGCTCACGCCGAGCGCCTGAAACATTTTTTCCTGCAGTTGCGGCTCATGAATTCGCATGCTGCCCCCGCCAATCTCCACGCCGTTGAGCACAACGTCGTAAGCTTCAGCCCGGATCTCGGCGAATTTGTTTTTGTCATCGAGCAACGCCATGTCTTCGGCTTTCGGCCGCGTGAAGGGATGATGCATCGCGTTCCATTTGTTTTCCTCCGCGCTCCATTGCATCAACGGAAAATCATAAACCCACAGGAAATCCCAAATTTCCTTTTCTGGAACGAGCTTTTGAATCTCAAAGACACGTAACCGGATTCGCCCCAGCACTTCGCACGCGATATCCCACTTGTCGGCCGCGAAGAAGACACAATCACCTTCTTCGATTCTTAATTCGGACCTCAACGCCGCTTTTTCTGCGTCGGAAAAGAATTTCACAATCGGCGATTTCCATTCGCCGTTCTCGACTTTGATGAAGGCGAGACCTTTCGCGCCGAACGTCTTTGCGATCTCGGTCAGCTCATCAACCTGTCCGATGGTAATACCGGCAAATCCTTTTGCATTGATTGCCTTCACCACCCCACCGTTATCGATCGCGCCACGAAATACCTTGAAGTTGCTCGCGCGGAATTCGTCGCTGAAATCGACCAGCTCCATATCAAACCGCCGATCCGGCTTATCGCTGCCGAACCGGCCGACCGCCTCGCGATAAGTCATACGATCGAAAGGCGTCTTGATGTCGATGTTGCGGGCCGCTTTGAAAATTGCCGCCAGCATTCCTTCGGTCAGTTTGAAAATCTCTTCCGGTGTGACGAACGAAGCTTCGATGTCGATCTGTGTGAACTCGGGCTGACGATCAGCGCGCAGATCTTCATCCCTAAAACATTTGGCAATTTGAAAATATTTTTCGACGCCCGCGACCTGAAGCAATTGCTTGTATTGCTGCGGCGCTTGTGGGAGCGCGTAAAATTTTCCCGGTATCAGCCGACTGGGCACAAGAAAGTCGCGCGCGCCTTCTGGCGTGCTCTTCGACAAAATCGGCGTTTCGATCTCGAGATAGCCTTGCGAATCAAGATAATCCCGGGCCGCCTTCGCGGCGCGATGCCGGATGCGCAGATTGCGCGACATCGCCGGCCGGCGCAGATCGTAGTAGCGATAGGTCAGCCGCAGATCTTCATTGTGAATCTCGGCGTCGATTGGAAACGGCAGGTCGTCGGCCCGATTGAGAATGCGCAATTCAGCCGGGATCAGCTCGACGTCGCCGGTCGCGAGCTTGGGATTTTCGGTGCCCGGCAGTCGCGCAGCGATTTTGCCCGAAACCTGAATCACATCTTCGCTGCGCAAAGTGTGCGCCTGTTTAGTCAGCTCGGCGTTTTCTTCCGGGCGAAAGACAACCTGGGTGATCCCTTCCCGGTCGCGCAGATCGACAAAGATCACTCCGCCATGGTCGCGCGAGACGTGTACCCAGCCGGCAAGCGTGGACTGCTTGCCGATGTCGATCTTGCGAAGCGAATTGCAATCGTGGGTGCGATACATGTTTTCTGTCATTCCGAGCGCAGTCGAAGAATCCGGTTGCAAACCTCGGGGTAATGCCGCGGGATCCTTCGACTTCGCTGCGCTTCGCTCAGGATGACAAGCTGAGCGAGCGCGCGATGTACGCAAGCAACTCTTCGTTCGCAATATTCTTTTGCTCTGCGCTTGTGAGGTCCTTCACCGCCACCTGCGGCCACTCATCACCATAGAGGAAAGCGAACCGTGCACCGGAATCTTCCGCAGCCTGGAATTGTTTCGCTACCTTTTCGGGCGTGAGCGGGTAATCGACCCGGTAACCGCGCTCGCGCAGTTGTTGAATCTGCCGGAGGGCGTCGGGGCGGCGCTCTTCCTTGGCGATGACAACGTAGATGTCGATCTTGTCGGCGGCGGCGATCGCCTGCTCCATTTGCGCCCGAGCCGGGTGCGTTTCGTCAATTAATTCGCCGAGCACCACGTCGCCCATGGCAAAACCGAGGGCCGGCATTTTCACAGCGCCGTCGCTCAAATGGCCGACCAGATTATCGTAACGACCGCCGCCGGCGATGGCGCGAAATTTTCCGGCGCGGTCGAAAACCTCAAAGACCGTGCCGGTGTAATAAGCGAGACCGCGCACGATGCGCACATCAATCTCAATAAAATCGCTCAAGCCCCGCGCGCCCAATTGATCGACGAGGCCACTCAGTCTGTCACTTTTCCCGCCGGCGCGGAGCAAATTGAAAACTGCGTCGGCGAGGTCGCCGAGTTTTGCGGCCGTTGTCTCGCGCGGTTCGCGCCCCATTTTGTCGATCGTCTGGAGCAACTCATCCCAGCGATCTTCCCGAACCTTCTCGCCGCGCAAAAAGTCAGTCCAGAATTCGCGGTCGCTGATTCGAATGACGACGTCCTTTTCGCTGAACCCGAACGCGCGCAATATGTCGATGCAAAGCGCGACGAGCTCGACATCAGCGGCGACGTTCGTCTCGCCGATGATGTCGCAATTGAGCTGGAAATGTTCGCGGAGCCGGCCGCGCTGCTGTTTTTCGTAACGGAAGAATTGGCCGATGGAAAACCAGTTGAGCGGTTTCTTGAACTCGCGCTCGTGCGCCGCGACCAGGCGCGCGAGCGTCGGGGTGAGCTCGGGACGCAGCGCCACTTCGCGATCGCCTTTGTCGGTAAAATTGAAAAGCTGATCGACAATCTCGGCGCCGCTTTTTTTCCGGTAGAGGTCGGTCGGCTCGAGCACCGGGCCGTCCCACTCGACAAACCCGTAGCGGCGCGCGACCTCGCGCCAGCGGTGGAAGATATAATTCCGGACGGCACACTCGCGGGGGAGAAAATCGCGAAATCCGGGAAGCGGCTGCATGATCTCAAGACTGTTCGCGCGCGCAGGCGCGAAACAATGATAAGACTCGAATAAATCGGCGTCGCCGCGAGTCGAAGTTCTTCACACAACAGAGCATTGGTTAACCAAAGCAAAGGACAACTATGAAAGAAACAACATTAGCGAAAATACTGGCGGTGGTCTGCGGCCTTGGGCTGGCGACGGCCTTCGCCCAAACCAGCAGCACCACGACCACGACCCGAGACGCTGCGACGGGCACGACGACGACGGAATCGGCGACCACGTCCAGCACCGGAACCATCGCCACTTACACGCCGGATTCGGATTACATCAGCTTCCGAACCACGACTGACGCGGCGCCGGTGAGGTATTACTACACCAAAGATACGACGATCCTCGATCCCGCAGGCCAGACTGTGACATGGTCAGCCGTCCGACCCGACCTGCCCGCAACGGTTTATTATGTGCGCGACGGCGATCGCATGATCGTGCGCAAGATCGTGCTCAGTAAACCGGCGACGGTCGAGAAAGAGACCACCACCACGACCACGACCCAACGGCCGTAACGGCGGTTGCGTCGGTCATTCGCAAAACTTGAAAGCGGTCGCTGAGGCGGCCGCTTTTTTTGCCTCAATGTGGGAGCCGCCTCAGTGCGGCGAGTCCGAGCTGGACTGGCATATCGGGACACTGAGGTCTCTCCCACATTCAATCCTCGTAGCCGCGCGGGAATTTTTGGTGCCATTTCCAGGCGCTCTCGACGATTGCATCGAGCGACTGAAACTGCGGCTGCCAGCCGAGCTCGCTCTTGATTTTGTCGGATGAGGCGATGAGCCGCGACGGATCGCCAGGGCGCCGCGCTTTTTCCAGCGCTTCGATTTTGCGGCCGGTGATTTTGCGGCAGCAATCGATCACTTCGCGGACACTGGAGCCTCCGCCGGTGCCCAAATTGTAACAAGCGCTCTGCGACGTCGTGAGCGCGAGGATATGGGCCCGGGCAAGATCGACAATGTGAATGTAATCGCGGATGCAGGTGCCATCGGGCGTGTCGTAGTCGGTGCCGAATATCTCCACGTGCGGTCGCTCGCCGAGGGCGGCTTTGAGCACGTTTGGGATAAGGTGGGTCTCGACCCGGTGGTCTTCGCCGAATTTTTCCGATGCGCCCGCGGCATTGAAATAGCGCAGCGACACGAATTGAAGGCGATGGATCTGATCGTACCAGTGCAGGATTTTTTCGAACGCCAGTTTCGATTCGCCGTAGGGATTGATCGGCCGCGCCGGCGCCGTTTCATCGATCGGCAATTGCTCGGGCGGCCCGAAGATCGCGCAGGTGGAGGAAAAAATCAGCCGCGGCACTCCGGCCACGACCATCGCATCCAAAAGATTGATGCCGTGGGCGACATTATTGCGAAAATACTTGGAGGGATTCTCCATCGATTCGCCGACCAACGCGTGGGCGGCGAAATGCATCACCGCGTTTGGCTCGGTTTCGCGCAAGATCGACAACGTTCGGGCACGGTCCCCGAGATCGGCTTCGAAAAATTTCGCGCGCGGATCGATCGCCCGCCGATGGCCCTCGCTCAGATTATCCAGGATGGCGACCTCGTTGCCGGCGTCAAGAAGCAACTCCGCGCAGACGCTGCCGATGTAACCGGCACCACCGACGACAAGAATCTTCATCCCGCCAAATACGGGTGCGCGCCCGTGTCTGTCAAAACGCCCAGGCGAGCCGGCTACGTTTTCTTCTTCGGCTCGGATTTCTTGCGATCGAGACTGGCCACCAGTTTTTTCTGACCGGTCTGCCGCTGCTCCAGCGCAGCGATCATACGCCGAACCGTCCGATGTTTCTTGCGTGGACCGAGCACTTTAAGGCTCTGTTCCTCCGAGCCCCACTGCAAGATATCGATGTCCACGATACGGCAGCCCCAGTGTTTCATTTCGAGGCGGCTCGGTTTGTAAAGGTCGATCGTGGAAGTTCCGATAAGCGCGGTCCCGTAATCGTCGATGATGAATTCCTCGTTGGTGTCGACAAGCCGAAAGCGGGTACCGAGAGGAAAGCGCGACCAATCGGAAGCGGCGCTCATGACGTGACGCCCGGACAAATAAATGCCGAGCGCATTGCGGCGGCCGCCGCGCTCGGTGTGAGTATACGCGGTGGTGCGCACCTTGTGCATCCGCTGCCCAGTGGCAGTGGAAATGATCGGCTGCGTCGGTGTCGCGCAACTGGCCAACAAACAAACGACAGCCCCGAACAATGTAAGATTAAGGCATTTGGGCATTTGCAATCGCGCCCCAATAGCAGCTAAGCCACGCGAGGCAAGCACAAATTGCAGCAGGACGCGGGCCGCAGACCCGCGATTGTCGATCTAGCGCGGGGCAGTTTCCTGCAGCTGAACCGTGCAATGCGGACAGCGCTTCGCCTTGATCGGAATGGTCATGGCGCACTCCGGGCATTCTTTCGAGACCGGCTCTTTTTGCGGCTCGCGTTTGAGTTTATTGATGCCGCGGACGAGGAGGAACACTGCGCCGCCAACGATCAGAAAATTGATGAGCAGGGTGATGAAGTTGCCGTAGTTCCACGTGATCGCGCCCGCTTTGAGCGCGTCGGCCGGAGTGTTAAACGCCACGCTGCCGTCCTTGGCCGCGCGCAAGACGATGAACTTGCTGGAAAAATCCAGACCGCCGGTAAGCGCGCTGATCGGCGGCATGATGATGTCTTTGACCAGTGAATTAACGATGCCGCCAAAAGCCGCCCCAATGATGACGCCGACCGCGAGATCGACCGCGTTGCCCTTGATCGCGAATTCCTTGAACTCCTGCCAGATTTTTTTCATACGACGATGTTGATGAGCTTATTCGGGACAAACACGATCTTGCGAATCTGTTTTTGGGCCGTGAATTGCTGAATCCTGAAATTCGAGGAAGCGGCGCGTTCAACCTCTTCCTGCGTCGCGTTGATTGGAACCTTCATTCGGTCGCGGACCTTGCCATTTACCTGAACCACGATCTCGACTTCGTCTTCAGCGAGCCAGCGCTCATCGTAAACCGGCCAAGGTTGGTCGGTAATTCCGCCCGGCAACTTCAATCTCTCCCACAGTTCGGAACTGAGATGCGGCGCGAACGGGTTGAGCAGAACGAGGAACGATTGCATGGCCGCGATGGGAACTGCCTCCGCATTGATGAACGCGTTTACGAAAATCATCATCTGTGCGATCGCGGTATTGAACGAGAGCGACTCGATGTCCTCGGTCACTTTCTTGATCGTTGCGTGAAGGACCTTCTGCTGCGCTTTTGTAAGATCGACATCGCGCACCGCGGCGGAGACTTCCCACTCGCCGGCCTGGTTCTCGATCATCATTAAACGCCAGACTCGCGCGAGAAAGCGGGCAACGCCTTCAACGCCGTGCATGCTCCACGGCTTCATCTGTTCGAGCGGCCCCATAAACATCTCGTAACAGCGAAACGCGTCCGCGCCGTATTGTTCTATCACCTCATCAGGATTGACAATGTTGCCACGCGACTTCGACATTTTCTGATTGTCTTCGCCGAGGATGATTCCCTGGTTGACCAGCCGCTGGAACGGCTCCGGTTTAAAAAGGTAACCGAGATCGAAGAGCACCTTGTGCCAGAAACGCGCGTAGAGCAGATGAAGGACTGCGTGTTCCGTTCCGCCGACGTAAAGATCGACACCGCCCGGTCTGTGTCCGCCCATCCAATATCCTTCGGGTTTTTCGCCGACGAAACGCTCGTCGTTATGCGGATCGCAGAACCGCAGGTAATACCAGCATGAGCCCGCCCACTGCGGCATGACGTTTGTCTCGCGGGTCGCGTTTTCGGAATAGCGAATCCACTCCTTGGCTTTTGCGAGCGGCGGCTCGCCGGTGCCGGTCGGTTTGTAATCTTCAAGCGGCGGCGGCACGACCGGCACCTCCGATTCGGCGAGCGCGCGATGTTTTCCATCTTGCCAGACGATCGGGAACGGCTCGCCCCAGTAACGTTGACGCGAGAACAACCAATCGCGCAGTTTGTAATTTACCTCGCGCCGACCCTGACCCTGTTCCTCGAGCCATTCGATGATTCTCTTTTTCGCTTCCGGCGTCGGCAGGCCGTCGATGATTGGTGAATTGATCGCCCTACCGTCGCCGATGAAACCGGTTGCCGGCTCAGCGCCTGTTGGTTGGACAACATCGACAATCTTCAACCCAAATTTTTGTGCGAACTCGAGGTCGCGCTCGTCGTGCGCGGGCACCCCCATGATCGCACCGGTGCCGTAACCGAGGAGAACGTAATCGGCGACCCAGATCGGAATGCGCTCGTTGTTTGCCGGATTGATCGCGTAAGCGCCGGTAAAGACGCCGGTCTTTTCCTTGGCCAGATCGGTGCGTTCGAGGTCGCTCTTGCGCGCCGCGCGTTCGCGATAATCGCGCACCGCCGGCCACTGTTCTTCGGTCACGATAAGATCGACCAATGAATGTTCCGGCGCGAACACCATGTAGGTCGCGCCGTAAAGCGTGTCCGGTCGCGTGGTAAATACGCGGATGGTAGCGTAAGCGTCCCGCTTGCGTTCTGCCGTTTGCAAGCCAGAGGCTTGCGCTACTCTAAAGTCGATCTCCGCGCCTTCGCTGCGGCCGATCCAATTGCGTTGGAGCAATTTTATTCCCTCAGGCCAATCGAGCCCTTCGAGCTCCGCGAGCAATCGCTCCGCGTAAGCGGTTATTCGCAGCATCCATTGCCGCATCGGCCGGCGGACCACCGGGAAACCGCCGACCTCGCTCTTTCCATCGACCACTTCCTCGTTGGCCAAGACCGTGCCGAGCTCGGGGCACCAGTTCACCGGCACGTCGGCCACATAAGCGAGGCGCACCTCGTCGGGGTTAGCGCCGCGATAGGTCGAGATGGGCTCGGCCTTGTTCGTTTCAGGATTGAACCAGGAATTGTACATCTGGAGAAAGATCCACTGCGTCCATTTGTAATAGCGCGGGTCGGTCGTGTTGATCTCGCGCTGCCAATCGTAGGAGAACCCGATCCGTTTCAGTTGCGATTTGAACTTTGCTACGTTCTCGCGCGTGGTGATCGCCGGGTGCTGGCCGCTTTTGATCGCGTATTGCTCGGCTGGTAAACCGAACGCGTCCCAACCCATCGGGTGCAGCACGTTGAAGCCGCGCATCCGTTTGTAGCGCGCGATGATGTCAGTGGCGGTGTAGCCTTCCGGATGGCCGACATGCAATCCCGCGCCGCTCGGGTAAGGGAACATGTCGAGGATGTAAAACTTCGCTTTGTTCGAATCGAAACCGGCCTCGCCGGGATTCGGCGCGTGAAATAATTGTCGATCTTCCCAGGTCGCCTGCCATTTCGGCTCGATCTGGTCGAAGGGATATGGTTTGCGCCGCTCGCTGCTCATCACTTAGCCCGGCTGTTTAAGCACGAATGGACACGAACGAACACGAATTCGCAAAAGCAAGAGTGTCTTGTCATGTTGAGCGAAGCGAAACATCTCTGACCACCGTCCTGGTGGCGGCAGAGATAGTCAGAGATTCTTCGCTTCGCTCAGAATGACAGCGCAACAAATAATCCTCGCGACGCGTAACGCGCACAAGGCGCGCGAATTCCGGGAATTGCTGGGGGACGATTTCGAGGTGAGCGATCTCGGCGCGTTTCCCGGGATCAACGTCGCGCACGAAATCGGCCGAACGTTTGAAGAAAATGCACGGCTGAAAGCGCTCGCCGTTTCCCAACAGCAGTTGGTAGGGGCGGCGCGCGGCGCCATCCGAACATCGCAGCGCGATGTCCCTACCCATGTCCTCGCCGATGATTCGGGTCTTGAAGTGGACGCGCTCGGTGGCGCACCGGGAATTCGATCGGCGCGTTACGCGGGCGAAGGCGCGACCGACGAGCAGAACATCGAGAAATTGCTGCGTGAATTAGCGCGCGTGGGAGCACGGGAAATTTCACAGCGCACCGCTCGTTTTCACTGCGTGCTGGCGCTCGTGCGTGCGGGCAGGATTCTCGATACCTTTTCAGGCGTGGTCGAGGGCGCGATTGTCGATCTTCCGCGTGGCTCGTGCGGATTCGGCTATGATCCGGTGTTTCTGCCGAATGGATTGGATCGGACGTTCGGCGAATTACCCGCGAAAGTGAAGAACGCGATCAGTCATCGAGCGCGCGCAGTGGGTGCATTGCGCGCGGCTGTGCTAACCGGCGAACGATCTCAGGGCTTGGGCGGGGCAGGAGGCGGCGGACCACCCGATTGACCGCCAGGCCCGACACCGCCGGGCGTGCTGGCCGTGCGAATCTGATAACCGACTTTGGTGATGCCGACCCGGCGGACTTCATCCAACACCGTGATCACATCGCCGTGCATCGCCATGCCATCGGCGCTGATCGAAACTTTAATCTCGGGGTTACCCGCATGAAGCTGGTAAAGCTGCGGCAACACCTGGTCCGGTGGAATAATCTGGTCGTCGAAAGTGACGACGTTGCCCTCGCGAATTTTGATCGAGACATAATCTTTTTTCGGCTGCGTGGTTGGCGGCGGACCCGAGGGCAGATTAACGGGAATCCCTTTCATGTGGGTCTGGCTCAGGCTGACCATCATGAAACTGGCGAGGAGAAAGAACATGATGTCGATCAAAGGAATGATCTCGATGCGCGCTTTCTTGCGAGGAATAGGGGACGAAAATCTCATGGCTAATAGGAGGCGCCGGTCATGGTAAAGGTGATTGGGATTTTTACCTTCGAAACACTCCCCGGCCGGAATCGCCACTGCCGAAAAGCGCTGAGCGCGGCGTTGTCGAGGATCGAGTTGCCGATGCTTTGCGCCATGCTTGCGCTCGTCACGCTGCCGCTTCCGGTATCGACCTCAACGACGCAAACGCCACTGCCGGTCATGTGGCGTGCCCGGGCTTCATACGGGTAAGAGGGCTTTGGGGCGTAGGTCGCCAGCGCCTTTGCGCTGGAAATCGACATCGTGCCGGGGCGGCCGGCAGCCTGCGGAGCTTTGACCGGTGCGATCTTGGCAGCCTTGGGTTGTTTGGGTGGAGGTGTGCGTTCCTCGACGTACTCCGGAGTAGCTTCTGGCTCCGGCGGCGGCGTTGCCGTTACGATTTCTTCCGGCGGCGGGGTCGGTTCCGGCGCTGCTTCCATTGTCGCTTCGACGACGGCCGTTGGAATATCGGCGAGGTTCGGGGGCGGCTCTTCGCGTTTGATTGCGGCAATGACGGCGCCGATGTGAATGAGAAGCGCGCCGCCGAGTGCCGCCCAAACATGCCAGCGTGGAGGTGGCCGGTAGAGCAACAGTTTGGCTGTGGACGGCGCTTCAGCCATACGTCACCTTCCTCCCGGCGGTGCGGGAATTCCCCTGGCAGCCTCGCTTTTGATTTCGAAGGCAATCTTGTAGTACCCGGCGTTCCTCAGGAGTTCGAGGACGTGAATGATGTTGAAGTGCACCGTATTCGCGTCACCGCGCACGAACACCTTAGCCTCCGGATTTTCCTGGTGGACCTTCTGCAAGCGCTGGGCGAGCGCTTCGTAGCTCATTTGTTCCTTGTCGAAGTACGGGTAGCCGTTCGCATCGACCGACACGCTGATGTAATCGCGCTTCGACTGGGTCTCGCCCTTTTGCCCGGTGGGCAGGTTCACCTTAATTCCCTTCATGTGCACCTGGCTCAGGCTCACCATCATGAAACTGGCGAGCAGAAAGAACATGATGTCGATCAAGGGAATGATCTCAATCCGCGCTTTGTGGTGAGGAACCGGTGAGCTGACGCGCATGGTAAATCTCTAGATGGATGAGCGCGTGGCCGAGGACGGGGTGCCGCTCGGAATCGTCACGCCCTCGCGGTCTCGCTGTTGAGCTTGCAGCATCACTTCCAGGTTCGTCGCTGCGGTTTGCAGCTCGAACTCTAAGTTAGACACACGCGAAGTGAAAAAGTTAAACGGGATCAGCGAGAAGATCGCGATGCCCAGACCACACGCGGTCGCGATGAGCGCCTCGGCAATACCACCGGTCACCGCTTGCACGGCCAACTCTTCGTTGCCGAGAAAGCTAAAGGAACGAATCAATCCGGTGACCGTTCCCAACAAACCGAGCAACGGGGCCAACGTAACCAGCGTGTCCATCACGACGAGGAAGCGCCCGGCGCGTTTGATCTCGATACCGGCCGCGACCTGCAACGCGCCCTCCAACGACGCGTGCTGGTGGTTTAATCCGTTCCACATCATGCGCAGGACCGGGTCGCGCGACCCGCGGCAAAGGCGGGAAGCTTCGGCCACGTCGCCGACTTCGATCGCGGTGAAAACTTTCTCGATCCGTTTCGGGTCGCGGCGGAACCAGCGGCCCGTCCACCAGAACACGCGCTCGATCACCACTGTCAGCGCGACGATCGAGATGATGAGGATCGGCCACATGACCGGGCCACCTTTGCGGAAGTTGTCGATCAGGAAATTGCCCGTCATCGTGCGCGGTCCCCACACCCCGCTGCTTTCACCGGCGGCGGGACTCACGCTGGCGGTGGCTGCGCCTGCCGGCGCGGGCGACGTCACCGCTCCTGGCGCCGCGGGCGACGCGGCGACCGGGCCGGCCGGACTCATTCCTGGCGCCCCCGGCGGAGGCACCGGCACATTGGGCGGCGCACCGGCGGCTGGCGGCGGGCTGGCCGGCGCGTTCGGCGGCGGCGGCTGCGGCTGAGTTTGCGCAAAGGCGACGACACTGATCAGAGTGAGGCAGAGAGTGAGGTATGTTTTCATAATTCTGGCAGTTTGAGCTGGCGGTTCCGTCGGTATGTATTTATCCCAAACCGATTTAGGCCGAGTCGAGCAAAACTTTTCACCTTTGTTTATTGAACGTTTTCTCGCAGGCGAGGGTTGCTTCTTTATTTCGTATCATCTGCACCGAGAGGATGTAAAGCGTGTCGCCGCGACATCTGCAGGACCGGCCCGCAAGGCGCGCTCTTGGGTGAAGATTTGCTAGCGCGCGTTAACCACGCCACTGCCCAGCTGCGGCCAATCGCCAATCTGCGCTTCCAATTCATCGCCGGCACGGATTGGTCCGACGCCGGAGGGTGTCCCGGTCAATATGACA